>JAUIHY010000235.1 GCA_030432115.1 Gammaproteobacteria bacterium
CACCCAATACACCCGCGAAAGCCAGTGAAGTGAATGCCAATTTTGCAGCTCTGGTGGCGAAAATTAATCAGTTAGAGAACAGGATTGCTGACTTGGAAGGGAATTCGGTCATTGCTCTAGATGGCGTCTTAAAGTTAGGTACTTATGATGCCGATGAACAATATCCAACCGCTATTTTTGAGGGTGTGAATTTGCAAGTCGTTTCAGGATTGGGTACAACGCATGGTGCTAATGGAGCTGGTAATATCATCATTGGGTATAACGAGGATGTGGCCAGTTCACCTTTTTTCTGTTCAAACCCAACCATGGACAACCAAACAGATTGCGAAAACAATGGCTCTATTTGGGATAACAACGTACATCGTGGCAGTCATTATCTGGTTTTGGGTAAGGGCAACTCTTTTGATAATTATTCGGGTATAGTTTCTGGAAATAATAATGTCATTAATGGCTTGTATTCAAGTATTTTGGGGGGAGATAAAAATTTAGTATCAAACTACAACACAGTTGTTGTTGGTGGCAGCCTAAATGTGGCTTCAGGGCTCAATTCTGTCGTCAGTGGGGGCATTGAAAATACTGCATCAGGAGATATGGCATCGGTTACCGCAGGTGAAGAGAATGTGGCCTCTGGAGCAATTTCATCAGTTACTGGAGGGGCTGATAATGAGGCTTCTGGAATTGGTTCCACTGTCAGCGGTGGTGTACTAAATGTATCCAGTGGTTCTGGTGCCACAGTCAGTGGTGGTCAAGCGCGATCTGCTACAGGTGACTTTGACTGGACAGCAGGTTCATTGACTGAAGACAACTGAGGAGATAGTCATGAAAAAATACATCATGCTTCTGTGTTTGTTGGCTCAACCCTTGCTTGCCGGTGATTTGATCTTCAAAGCAGGCTTTGAAAACAGGGGGTTGGTTTCAGGTGTTGTCAATGGATTGACAGCACCGGGCTTGAGTTTGTCACTCAGTTATGGACCGAATTTAGCGTTTTTGACTGTAGATGAGAATGGTCCGTTTACCTTCTTTGGTGAAGTGACTTTTGGCACGACTTGGACTGTTGCCATCAACAGCCAACCAGCAGGTCAAAGCTGCAGTTTACAAGGTAACTCTGGCGTCATGGCACCGGGTGGTGCCAATACCTTGATCGTTGATTGTGGTGATGGCAGTAATAACTGGGATGAGATGAATTGGAATCAAGGCAATTGGCAGTAGTACAATTGTCGAGCCATATTAACAAACCCAAGGCTTTGGTCTTGGGTTTTGCTTATTGTAGCTCGCGAAATAACCACAGTTTCGCCACAGCCCATTCCCGTTGTATGGTTTTTGATGAAACAGATAAAATGCCGGCGATTTCATCATTGCTCAGGCCACCAAAGAATTTCATGGTAACGATGTCAGCTTGCCTTGAATCTAATTGTTCTAACTTTTGAAGTGCCTCATCTAAGCAGTCTAATTGGATGGTTTGCTCATTGTTGGGATTGATGTCGTCTTTGAATGTCAGTAAGGTTTGGTTGTTGCCTCGTTTGTCGGCATTGCTTTTGCGGAATTGTTCGACCAAAACACGCCGCATGGTGCGTGCAGCCATTGAAAAAAAATGTGTACGGTCTTTCCAGTCAACGGTGCTGACATCTACCAAGCGCAAGTAGGCTTCAGAGATCAGTTCGGTGCATTGGATGCTGTTCTTTTTATTTCTATTTAGCTGTGCTTGAGCCAGGTCTCGTAATTCAGTATAAACCTGAGGAATTAAACTGTCCAATGCCGCTTGGTCACCGGCTTGCCAGCGGTTGAGGAGGCGAGTGACTTGTATGGATTTATTATTCATTGGCTAGTTTTTGTCGGTGTGTTAATTCATCAAAAAGCGCTGATAAGTCACGTGTTTTCATGCCTTTGGCCTTCAAGAAATCAGCGGTTTTTTGGGCATCATTTAATTTGTTTAAGTAAATTTCAGCATGTAGCTTATTATGCACGAAATGTAGCTCTTCATTTGTTTCAGTTAACCGAAGAATTCTTTGGTATGTGTCATTAAAAATGATTTCACTGGCTGAAAACTTGCCTTGTTCAAACAATATTTGTCCTTTAAGGTGCAAGTTACTGATCAGGTCATTTTCAGTGGTTTGATTTTCAGGATCCCATTGATGAAGTTTTTGACTGATGGCCAGTGCCTTGTCAACATGAACCAAGGCTTTTTCGGGCTGATTTAATTGATGGTATATGCTGGCCAGAAAAGCCAAGTCTATCGAATGATTTAAATTCAATCGAAATTCATCTGGGTTTTGTTTTAGTGCTTGTTTACTCTGGTCAGCCATTTCAGTACAAGCTTTGACCACGTGTTGGTCAATGCTTTTTTGATATAGGGTATTGCATTTCATGTAGCTGATGTCGGCATAATTGGGCAATAGTGAGGGTAAATGGTTTGCGGCTGTTTTAGCAATTGGGGTGATTTCTGATAATAATGACAAAGCGGTGTTTAGTTCTCCTTTTCGCCTGTAGGTGTCCGAAATCAAATAAATGGATCGCAGGTGAAGCCACCATCGGTCATGGGTGCTGGGTTTGTCAGTTGATGCTTTCTCTGGTGGAAAACCCTTGATTAAGCGCTTACTGAGGGTGATGGCGGCTTCTAGTTCTGTTTTTGAAGCATCATAATCACCGACAATGGTGAGTAGCTCGCCAATGTTCATGTTCACTTGCCCAAGTCGCAATAAGATCATTTCATCTTCTGGTTGGTCGGTGTTTAGTTGAACCAAGATGGCTTTGGCCTTTTTGTAAGTATTCATCGCCTTTTCAATGTCACCTTGATCGTCGAAAACGGAAGCAATTTTTATCAGTGCAAGCGCTTGTTTATCCAGTGTTTTTCGACTTTGTTCTGGGTCTAGGTTGTCATAATACGACAATGTTTCTGTGGCAGCAGATTCTAACAAACCAAGCTTACCCAGTGCCCGTAATTGTGGATGTAAATCATGCAGCATAAAACTGGCCAACTTTTCTGCTTCCAAGCGGGCGGTGTTGGCTTTGTTGGTTTGGTGTTGTAGGTCAGTGGTGTATTTCCACCCTGAAAACAAAGCCATTGTTATAAAACCTAGACCCAGCACCCACTTTACCCTTTCTTTGGGTAGCTGTTGTATTCTTTTAATTTCATTCAAGGTGGCACGGGCAGAAGGTCTGTTTTTGGCCTTGGGTGACAGCAGTAGCTTGAGTAATTTGGTTTCAGCTGTAGGCAGGTTTTTAGGGATGCTATATTGTGCAGTTTGGGTTCTTCTTATTAATTCATCTGGCGAAGAATTTTCTGGGTGTGGCAGTTTGCCTGTAAGCAATTCGCAAAGCAATATACCTAAACTCCATAGGTCTGTGGCAGTGGATGCATGTTTGCCTAAGGATTGTTCTGGCGACATGTATCCAGGTGTCCCTGCAATTTGAGTGAGATTTGCGGCTTGATTGGGCGCCTCTGGGGGTG
>JAUIHY010000236.1 GCA_030432115.1 Gammaproteobacteria bacterium
CAGTTGGGTGCGGTTTTCCTGCCCAAAAAACACATGCCAGAATCTTTGAAAGAAGGCAGTGAGTTGTCGGTGTTTTTGTATCAAGATTCCGATGATCAGATCATTGCCACCACTCAATTGCCATTGGTTGAATTGAATCAATGTGCCTACTTGAAAGTGGTGGATGTGACCAAGATTGGTGCTTTTATAGATTGGGGTATGCCCAAAGATTTGTTGATTCCTTTTGCAGAACAACGCAATCCATTGCGCAACGGTCAGCATGTGGTGGCCTATGTGTATCAAAACAAAGCCTCAGGCAAGCTCGCCGCTTCCACCAAGTTAAGCAAATACCTTGAAGAAATCAACACCAGCTTTAAAGAGCGAGATGAAGTTCATATTTTGGTCTGCGACCACAGTGACTTGGGATTTAAAGTGGTGATTAACAACACCCACTTGGGTTTGATTCACCGTTCAGATGTGTACCAAAAATTCAGGGTAGGGCACCAAGCCAAAGCCTACATCAAAGAAATCAGGCCCGATGGTAAAATCAATGTCACCACCCACATTCCCAACAAAGCGCAGTTGGGCGATTTGGCGGAACAAATCTTGGCCGACTTAGAAGCCAATGGTGGTATCAGTGGCTTAACTGACAAAAGTGACCCCGCAGACATCAAAGCCAAATGGAAAGTCAGCAAAGGCAGTTACAAAAAAGCGCTGGGTAAATTGTACAAAGCAAGAAAAATTAACATCACGCCGCGTTCAATCACATTAAATGAGGAATAAATAATTTGTGACTGATACTGATTTAAGACCAATGGTGGCTCCATGTAGACAAGTGCCGGTTTTTTCAGCTTTTAATTGGTTGAAAAAAGGGTGGTCGGATTTTCGACAGGTGCCAAAAATCAGTTTGACCTATGGTTTGGTGATGATGGTTATCAGTTTGCTTATCACGGTTTTGGCCTATCAGGCGCATTCTATTGTGCTTGCGATTGCTTTGACTTCAGGTTTCTTTTTCCTGGGCCCCGTATTGGCGATTGGGTTGTATACGCTGAGCAGACAAATCAGCAATAACCGGCCACCAAAATTCATCAGGGGCTTACAAGAAAGTAAAAAGAACATCGGTAACACCCTGGTTTTGTCCTTGTTTTTTTTGATTGTGTTTTTGGTGTGGGCCAGAGCGGCCAGCATGTTGCATATTTTCTTTCCTTCGGTTTCTTCGATGCAAATTGAAGACTGGTATTTGTTTTTTAGTGTGGGTACATTGGTGGGTGGCATTTTTGCGGCCATTATTTTTTGTGCTGGTGCCTTTTCTATTCCCATGTTGTTAGACCGTAATGTAGACACCGTGACAACAGTCATCACATCGATCCATGCCGTTTTGAAAAACAAGTTGGCCATGTTGGTTTGGGCCTTGAGTATTATTGTGTTGGTGGTGATTGGGATTTTGACCTTTTACATTGGATTTGTTGTGGCATTGCCTGTTGTCGGTCATGCTACATGGCATGCTTACAAAGAAACCATAGATGCTGATGCCTGGGAATTGGGACCAGGTTTGTCAACATCAGAAGATACTTCTTCAACAGGTTGATTTTCATTTATAATCATTGGCATGCATGGTGAAAATAAAAAAACAGCCTTGATGCTGCCAGGTGGTGGCGCTCGTGGTGCCTACCAAGTGGGTGTGATTCAAGCCCTCTTGGAAATCATGCCACAGGGTTTTCATTTTCCCATCATCAACGGCACGTCAGCTGGTGCCATCAATGCAGTGGTGATGGCATCACACGCCAAAAATCAAAAATACGGTGCCGCAAGATTGCGTCATTTTTGGACCTCCGTTCATTGTCATGACATCTACCGTACCGATGGTTTGTATATTGCCAAAACCATGGCCAGAGTTATGGGCGCTGTTTTAATGGGTCGATTTGGATTCAAAGCACCTCGCTCACTGTTAGATAACACACCTCTGTCAAAGTTATTGCACAGAGAATTGAATTTGCCTCAAATTGGGCAGGCCATAGATGAGGGCGTGCTGGATGGTTTGTCTGTCACGGCATCTTCATATGATACGGCCATCGCCAAATGTTTTTATCAAGCCACCAAAGGCGTTACCCCATGGCACAGAAGCCGTCGGGTGGGAGTTTCTGAAAACATCACAGTTGAGCACATCATGGCTTCAACGGCATTGCCCTTTTTGTTCCCGGCTCAACTGATTGGCAACGAATATTATGGTGATGGAGGTTTGCGAATGACCGCGCCATTGTCTCCAGCCATTCATTTGGGGGCGCAAAAAATATTGGTCATTGGAACACGTGATGAAAGCCCAATTGTTGCACCATCACAACCCGGAATTTACCCCAGCATGGGCGAACTGGGTGGCTATATGTTGGATACCATTTTTATGGATACATTGATGGCTGATCTGTCTCGACTGAATCGAATCAATCGCACTTTGGATCTGATGAATGAGAAACAAAGGCAAGAAACTCATCTAAAACCTGTACATACATTGGTAATCAAACCCAGTGTTGATGTCCGTGAAATCACCAAAGCCCATGCAGCTGCCATTCCGAAACCCGTGAAGACTCTGCTTAAGATGATTGGTGGTTGGGGGAAAGATTGGCGCATGCCCAGTTATTTGTTATTTGAACCCAGTTACACCACCGCATTGATTCAATTGGGACACCAAGATGCCATGAATCAAGCAGAAGAAATCAAATCCTTTTTGTCAGAGCAAAAATGATTCAGCACAAGTTCACAAGCATCATTTATAATTTGTCTCTTTGAAAACTTCAGGGGTCAAGATGAAAAAGTGGTATCGCAGTTTATTAATCTGTTCTTTTGCTTTTGTGGCGGCATGTGTCACCATCAATGTATATTTTCCAGCGGCTGAAGTGGAATCAGCGGCAGAAAAAGTGGTGAATGAAATTTTGGGCGGTGATGAAAACCAGCCAGAAAGCGATGAGCAAAGCAACTTAATTCAAAAAATGAATCAATTCGTGGCATATGCCAATCCAATAAACTGGTTGGTAGGCACAGCACATGCGCAACAAGCCGACATCACCTTATCATCACCTGCCATCAGTGCTTTAACTGAACGCATCAAAGGCCGTTATGAATCTTCTTTGAAACAATATTTGGATAATCAAAGTGTCGGATTCACCAATCAGGGCTTTGTGGCCGTGGTGGACGCATCGGCTCTGGGCTTGAAAGATCGCCAAGTTGTGAACAAATTGGTGGCTGATGAAAACCGTGACAGACAGGCTTTGTACCGTGAAATGGCCGTGGCCAATGACCACCCTGAGTGGGAAGAGCAAATTCAAAAAGCTTTTGTAAAACAATGGACAGCCCAAGCCAAAAAAGGCTGGAAATACCAAAATGCCGAAGGGCAATGGGTCGTTAAATAAGGAAATATTAAAACATGAGTCGATCAAGGAAATTACCTCAAGAACCGAT
>JAUIHY010000026.1 GCA_030432115.1 Gammaproteobacteria bacterium
GGCGTGTCATACAAAGCAGCAACTTTACCATTTAAGAAAACATAGTTTCTCATCGAAAATCGGTTATCTAATTTGTTGTAAGAAGCAACTTCACTGCCATCATTGATATCAAAAGACATCAATGTAGAATCATAGTCAAGTCCGGTGTTGTAGCGATTCTTAACAACAAAGTATTTACCACTTAGGTCATCATATTTAGGGTGAAAATAAAGCGTGCCTTGATGTTGAGGAAACAGTGATTGCAATTGACCACTTTGATTGAAAACAGATAGTTGTTGCAAAGGCAATGCGGCAGGTTCTTCGTATACATAGTAAGTGACGAAACAGTTGTTGTTTACTAATACAGTTTCAAAATATTCAGTATAATTATTTGGATTTGCATCGGTATAAAAAGCAGTTAAGTCAGAGGTATCAGATTGATTGATTTGATTCAATTTTAATTGTCTTCCTTCGGAAGAGCTGACAATAACGTTTCCATTTTCAAATATGCAAAAGGATTCAGGTTCCAAAGGTGAATCAATTTCAATCAAAGTGGTACTTTGGCCATTGGTTCGGAATAAAGTGTTGGCGGCATATTTGCCGACTACCCATGGGCCTTGGTCAGTGAACCCATGATGTTCTTTGATAGTCAATGGGACCGTTCCGTCTGTCGTTCCATCTGATTTCCAAATCTTCTGACAACAGTCACTGTTTTGTGAGAAAATCAGCTGCTGATTGATTTGTCCGTGAAATTCGATTTCACCTTGTTCGGTGGTGAAGAGCTTGCTTTTGGTTAATGTTTGGTTGTTGATGGCCCACAGGGTTTCAGAGCCAGATTCGTCGGTTTTGTATACCAATGAAGTATTCAAAATCTCAACCTCGTAACTGGTAACAACCTCAGAAGGAATTTGTTGTACCAATTGGATGTCGAGTGCCATTGTTGCCGTTGGGATTAATAACAACAGGGCGACTTTTTTTAAGCTGAGCATGATTGTCAATGTTATGGAGTTATCAATATAATAAGAAACATGTGCACTTTTGTAAAGATGATAAGCTTCGGTTTAAAGGCTATTTGTCGTTGTTTAAGGAGAACTAATGAAATATTTACACACCATGGTGCGGGTCAGCGACTTAGATGCCTCGCTAAAATTTTATGTTGACGCCCTTGGTTTGGTGGAGCATTCACGGCGGGATGTTGAAGCAGGGCGGTTTACGTTGGTGTTTTTACATGCACCAGGTGATGAAGGTGCGCAAGTTGAATTGACTTATAACTGGGATGAATCTGGTTATGATTCAGGGCGTAATTTTGGTCATTTAGCCTATCATGTGGATGACATTTATGCCCTGTGCCAACATATGATAAATCAGGGCATAACAATCAATCGCCCACCGCGCGATGGCCGCATGGCTTTTGTTAAATCGCCTGATGGGATTTCAATTGAGTTGTTACAAAAAGGTGAGGCCTTGCCCTTACAAGAGCCCTGGATTTCCATGCCAAATGAAGGTACTTGGTGATTAAATGAAATGATTTTGGTAAATCACCACTGCCCAAGTAGCAAAAGTTAACAATGTGGCCATCAATACAGCAGCTGAACCCATGTCTTTGGCACGTCCTGCCAGTTCATGTTTATTGTCACCGCAAACCAAATCGACAACGGCTTCTATGGCCGAATTAAGGATTTCTACCAACAGGACCATCCAGGCCGATCCCAGAAGCATCATTAATTGCAAGCTTGATTCCGCCAACCAGATGGCCAGCGGAATCAAGGCAAAGAATATATAGACTTCTAAACGAAACGAGGCTTCATTTTGGTAGGTGGCTTTCAGTCCTTGCATTGACCACTTGCCTGCTTTTACCAACTCTTTAGGTCCTCTGAAACCTGTGTCTGCCATGATATGTTACGGTGCTACTCGACGCGCATGTCCCAAACGATGTTAGGCTCTTTAACAGCTTTCACCTCATCCAAACGACGAACCGGTGCTGTGAATGGCGCTTGCTTCAAAGGCTCGATGTCTTCTTTGGCTTGCTCCAACACTTCTTTCATGGCTTGGACGTAAGCATCAATAGATTGTTTAGATTCGGTTTCAGTCGGCTCAATCAACAAACATTCTGCTACCAACAACGGGAAGTAAACCGTCGGTGCGTGCATTCCTTTATCCAACAAAGCCTTGGCCAAATCAGAGGCCAACAAACCCAGTTCTTTGGCTTGTTTTTTCAAAGTCACAATGAACTCGTGGCTGGCACGGCGGTTTTTGAAGGCCAAATCAAAACCTTCTGCTTCCAAGCGTTTCATTAAATAATTGGCATTCAAGGTAGCAAACTCTGACACGCGAGCCATGCCCTGTTTGCCGAGCAGCAGTGCATACACATATGCACGTAAATTCACACCGGCATTGCCTGAAAATGCGGACAACTGGCCAATGGTTTTGGGCGCTTCTTTATCTGTCACAAAATAATAACCTTGGTCATTTTTGCCGACAAAAGGCACAGGCATATAAGGCAGCAAACGCTCACTCACGCCAATCGCACCAGAACCTGGGCCGCCACCACCATGTGGTGTGGAGAATGTTTTGTGTAGGTTCATGTGAATCACATCGAAGCCCATGATGCCAGGGTTGGTTTTACCCAAAATGGCATTCAAGTTGGCACCGTCGTAATACAACAAACCACCGGCTTCGTGTACCAAATCTGCAATTTCTTTGATGTTGGTTTCAAACACGCCGAGGGTCGATGGGTTGGTCAACATGATGCCCGCCGTTTGTGGACCCAAAGCCGCTTTCAGCGCGTCCATGTCAACATTACCATCGGCATCTGTTTTGATTTCTTTGACTTTATACCCACACATGATGGCAGTGGCTGGATTGGTGCCATGTGCAGCATCAGGCACGATGATTTCTTTGCGCTCTAAATCTTCGCGTTCATCATGGTAAGCCTTAATCATGGCCACGCCTGAAAATTCACCTTGGGCGCCGGCCATGGGTGTCAATGAGACACCTTTCATGTTGGTCACGGCTTGTAAAATTTCTTGTAAATGGTACATGCAAGCCAAATAACCCTGAGACAAACTGACATGAGCCAATGGGTGACGCGATAAAAATTCTTCGCGCATGGCCAAAGAATTACAAGCACGTGGGTTGTATTTCATGGTGCATGAACCCAATGGATAAAAATTGGTGTCGATAGAAAAATTCTTTTGACTCAACTGGGTGTAATGACGAACCACATCCAATTCGCTGGCTTGTGGCATGCCCAAACGACTGCCCCTTTGGAACTGCTCTGGAATCAAGTGTTCAACAGCAACAGCCGCCGGAGATTGTGCCAAGGCCGTACGGCCTATTTTTGACTTTTCAAATATCAACACGATAATTACCCTTTAAAATTCGTAATGAAAGGAAACATGGTAGTTACGCCCTGGCGCATCCAAACCTGATGCATGTTCCCGGTATTTCTTATCAAATAAGTTCTCAACGCCCACTCGGACTTTGTAATCTTGTTCACTGTACCAAGTGAAGTGCGTATCATATACCACAAAGCCCCCTGTGCCAAAGGGATTGATGCGCGCATCAGTTAAATCTCTGCTACTCAATCGATCTTGGGTGCTGGCATAACGAACTTGTGATTTAAAGTGCCAATCACTGGCAAAATTCTGTTGATATCCCAAGACACCAAATGTGGGAGGAATTCTGTCAGCAGGACCGCTGCCATCAGGTGATTCTTCCTCACCATGGGTATAGGTCAAAGTGGCATACATTTGGCCACCATTATCAAAATAAACATTCAATTCGGTTTCCAAACCATAAATGCGCACTTCATCGATGTTTTGTGACTGTACAACATCAAAACCATCGGCCGTTTGTGCACCTGTTTCTACCGATGAAATCACGTCTTGGTAATCAGACACAAAAGCCACCACTTCTGCCTGCCATCCATTGCCAGCATGTTTCCAACCCAGATCAAAAGTCAAAACGGTTTCTGGATCTAAGTCAGGATTGATGACATTGAAACGATTGGAGGGTCTTTCACCCACCTGCCCCAAATCAAAAATATTCGGTGGTCTGAATCCACGACCAATATTGGCAAACAATCGATCTGCATCATTCAATTTATACAACCAAGATACATGCCAGGTTAGGTCTGTTAAATCCAACTGATCATCAGCAATTTGTGGACTGTTCAAATCGATGGCGTAATCTGAATAGCGACCCCCTACGGTGAATTCATGATCACTTAAATACATGTGGTAATCGGCATACAACGCCCAATGTCCCATGGTTGAATCATCAGGGAAGCGTGATTCTCTGATGCTCACTTCTCCTGCTGAGTTGGTGCGTTGTTTGGCACTTCTGATGGTGTCCAATGAGCTGTCTAAACCATAGACCAGCATCGACTGGTTATCGAACACTTTGTTCAAATCAACTTGGAAAGACAACAATTCGCTGCTGTTTTGCTCGGTGTCAACATTGGATGAACCCAAGGCTTGCTTGTAACGGTTGTCACGTATTTTTTGGTAAGCCAAATGAACATTCACCTCATCAAACCAATCGGTCCCCACTTGGTTGCTGTAAGCCAAATGTGAAAACAAACGCTCATTGGGTCTGAACAAAAACACTTCAGAATCAGGTTCGGTTTGACCAAAACCCACCACCAAATCATCCACTCGAGGCGTGCCGGGTTGGTGTAAGTACTGCACATCAAACAACCATCGGGTGTCTTCAGAAGTGTTGAACACCCACTTGTTGTTCAACGCACGGGCACTGTATGAAGTGAAGGGTAAGGTAACGCCTGCTCCTGTGGTGCGCTCACCTATGTCTTGATAAGACAGACCAAAAGTGGTGGCAACCTTTTCATTACCCATGTCCATGTCTATATGACTCAGCCACTTTTCATCGGCACTGTCAAATGATGTGAACATTTGGCCTGAGTATTGGAACTCACTGCCAACAAAGTCCGGTGTGTGGGTGATCACATTCACCACACCACCGAGGGCATCTCCACCATACAGCACAGAAGCCGGTCCCCTGACCACTTCGATTTGTTCCGTCATGAACGAATCCACCAATGCCATGTATTGGTTAGGTGAGTTTCTGAAAAAAGCAGTATTCAATCGCATGCCATCAATCAAATGAACATTTTGCGAACCTTTCAAACCACGGATGATGGGAATGCCTTGGCCTGGTGTGGTTTGTTGGATGTACACACCGGTTTCTTCACGCAACAAATCAGGCAATAAGGTGTTGGGCTTTTGGCTGATTTCATCACGGGTCACTACGGTTACGGCTGTGGCCGTGTCATTACTCGCTGTGGCTGTTTTACTTGAAGTCACCTGCAAAGGTGACAAGTCTTCAACATTTTCTTTTAAATCTTCTTCCGCATGCGCGTTCCAACTCAATGCCAACAGCACGGGCAATATTTTCTTGTTCATCTTTTTATGTGGGTTAAAAAAGGCAGAACAATGTACTACAAGTGCAAATGGTTCGCAACAAATCCTGCGGCCGCATTACATGTTTGCGTATTTTTTTAATTCTGTGACAGTCAATTGATATGCTTTAACCAATTTCATCTGAACCTGCGCCACAAGTAAACCTTCTTCTTTGCTTGCCGCGACTTCTATTTGCTTACTGAAATGATTCAGTCCCTTGGCTCCGATATTGGCACTGGTGGATTTCAACGTGTGGGCCAATCCCTTGATTTCAGCATATTCTTTGTCCTTTACATGTTGCGACATTTGCTTCAAGATCCCTGGCGTTTCTTTAAGAAACATGTTCAGCAATGACTTGGTTTCATCACCCATGAATTCTTCCAATTCATTCAGCACATCTAAATCCAACCATTTTTCATCGATCACCACTGCCTGCTTTTCTTCATCAGACTGTTGCTCAATTTTATAGTCATCCGCACCGGTGCCTTCACTGGCTTGTACCTTGTGAACCAATGGGTCCCATTTCTTTAATGTTTTTTCTAATATATAGCGATTCAATGGCTTGGACATATAATCATCCATGCCCGCTTCCAAACATTTTTCTTTGTCACCCAGCATGGCATTGGCAGTCATGGCTATGATGGGTGTGTGATTTAATTGGTTGTTTTCTTCATGCTTTCTAATGCGTTTGGTACAAAAATACCCGTCCATCACAGGCATTTGACAATCCATTAATATCATGCGGTAGCGTACTTTCTTCGATTTATTCAATGCCACCATGCCGTTTTCGGCCACATCAAAGGGATAACCGATGTAATCAATCAATTTTTGTGCCACCTTGAGGTTCACTTCATTGTCTTCCACCAACAACACTTTTTCTGAAATGTTTTCTAAATTTTGTGGCCTGGGCGGCGTCTTGACCTCAATTTTTTCCTTTTCTACGGCTTCAAATTCCAATACCGGTTCACGCTCTTCTGCGGCATCAGTAGCACCATCAGGTGAAATTCGTTGTTCAAAATGTTCAATCACATCTTCCACATCAAACTCAATATCTAAGCGCTGGATATTTTTATGCCGTTTGATGCCCGCAATGTGTTCCGCTTCAGAAATCAAACACACCCACAAATCTTTCAGCTCCCCTTTTTCTAGCAGCATCATCAATTGTCGAAATGCTTTGGCATTGGTGTCAAAGTCTATGAACAACATCAATTGCTTCTGGTCTTGCAGTTCTGATGCGGCCTTGATTCTCGACAAAGCATGGTTGATGTTGAGCGAAGTTTGAGATTTGATTTGATTTTTATCTAATTCCGCTTGTACTCGGCGACACAGAATGGGGTTGGTATTCAGAATCACAGCCTGGTGATAGCTGATGTCAGTACCTGGATTCAGCGCATCACCTTGAGATTTGGTGAATTCCATTTCAAACCAGAACTTACTGCCCTTATCGACTTCAGACTCAACACCCATCTCACCTTTTAAAAGCTTAACAATTTTGTGACTGATGGCCAGACCCAAGCCTGTGCCACCAAATTTCCTGGTGGAGGAGTTATCTGCTTGATTAAAGGCTGTGAATAATTTACTGATTTGATCTCGCGGTATGCCCATGCCTTCATCTTCCACAGTGAACCTGATCAGTTCTTTGGTGGTGAAATTGCGCACTTTTTTGGCAGAAATGGTGACTTGTCCTTCATCAGAAAACTTAATGGCATTAGACACCAAGTTGGTGATGACCTGTCTGACACGTATCGGATCACCACGCAGTAACGGGCTGATGTTTTCATCGTAATTGACTTTCAATTCCAATCCTTTGTTTTTTGCCACTGGCCCCAAATTAGAACCCACCTCTTCAATCACTTTTTTGATTTTAATGCCTGTGATTTCTACCGTCAGCTTACCGGCTTCAACCTTGGAATAATCCAATAGGTCATCAATCAACTTTTGCATCTGGGTGGCTGAGGTGTGAGCGGTGGTCAGATAATCTTGTTGAAAATCATTCAACTCAGTGTCCATCACAATGTCAAGCAAAGGCACAATACCGTTCAGCGGTGTGCGGATTTCATGACTCATGGTGGCTAAAAATTCCATTTTTGCCATTTCTGCCGCTGATAAATCCACTTGCAACTTTTTAACCTGCTCATGTAATTCTCGATTCTCGGCCATGGCCTCTTCGTTCTTTTTGATTTGATTCGACAGGCTGGCAGGCAAGGGCGTTTTGTCCTTCTTTTTCTCTTTCTCTAAGAAGGCTTCAATCCAAATTTTCCTTGAGGCCACCAAAAATGCACCGATTAACAACAAGACAAAAGCCAACAACACCGGGTTACTGGTTTTCAACATGTTGGCAGATTTCACAATCAACAAAAAGAACACGCTGACCACAGGCGTGCCCACCACAAAGGCTGTTTTATCTAAGGGTAACTCGGTGTATATCAACACCGCCAGCAACCAAATCATGGCAAATGACACGGCCAATGGCGCATGCAAAGTGTCTGCCGTCCAAGGCACCAAGGCCCACAGCACACCCGCCATCAACGGCAAACCCCATTCTGCGGCCTCTCTGTGGTCTTCATCCACTTTTTCTTTGACGATGTCGAGGTCAAGTAACAGCGAAGCTGACAACAACAAGGTTGCCAACAAGGGGGTGAGTAAAAATGCGCCCAGCACCATGTAACAACCCAAGGTCATCATCAAGGACAACAAGCAAAACAAAACCCTTCTGTTTTCTAAATACACCATAAATTTACGCCAAATATGTCAAAGCAGCCCTTAAACCATGAACCAGAGGGCTGAACAAATACTTTAGATTGTAGCTAATAAAAACGCCCTAAGCAATTGACATTTGAATCAATTATGGTCTGTTCTTTGACATGCGATTATTTTTACTTGCTTTTTAAATGAAATGTGTAGAAAATTCGCGCACTTTTTTTCAGGCAGCCTTTGCTGCTTGGTTTTTTTTGCGAGGCTGGTGACTTAATCACCAAGCCGGACTTTTTTTAAGGCCCTGATGGCCTTGATGTTTTTGAGTGAGAAAAATTGATGAACAAAAACAACATCATTAAATCGCCCCTTCAGGCTGCTGAATTATTGAACGATTCACACAATGTGGACGCTTTACAGCAAGTGGCCAGCGACATTCAAGCCAATCAATGGCCGACTTTTAATCAAGCAGAAGACGACAACCGTTTGGATCACTTCATTCATCGAGATGGTGAGATTTTTGCCGGTTCACACTTGATCATAGACCTTTGGGACGCCCAATGTCTGGATGATTTGGCGCACATGGAAGCCGCTATGCGCGAAGCCGTCAAGCAAGCTGGCGCCACTTTATTACACATTCACCTGCACCATTTCACCCCCAATGGCGGCATCTCTGGGGTGGCTGTTTTGGCAGAATCTCACATCAGTGTACACACTTGGCCTGAGAAAAACTTTGCTGCCTTTGACGTCTTCATGTGCGGTGACGCAGAACCAGAAAAAGCCATTGATGTGTTGTCATCGTACTTTTCACCTGCTCGCGTTCATGTGGAAACCATGCGTCGCGGAAAAATCAAATGAAACAATACAGCGAAAGTTTATACCCGACTTGGGGGCAACAGTTTGCTGTTGATGAAGTGTTGTTTGAACACCAAACAGACCACCAACATTTGGTGATTTTCAAAAATCAACAATGGGGTACAGTGATGGCTTTGGATGGTGTCATTCAAACCACAGAAAAAGATGAATTTGTATATCATGAAATGATGACCCATGTGCCCATTTTAGCCCACGGTTCGGTTCAAAAAGTGCTGATCATAGGTGGTGGAGATGGCGGCATTTTGCGTGAAGTATTGAGACACAAGACCGTAGAACGCGTGGTACAGGTGGAAATCGACCAAGCGGTGATCGACATGTGTGTTCAGTATTTGCCCGGTCATTCAGATGGTGCTTTTACAGACCCACGCGCTGAAGTTATCATCAAAGACGGTGTTGAGTTTGTTGCTGATTGCGAAGAACAATTTGATGTCATCATTTCAGACTCCACCGACCCAATCGGCCCAGGTGAAGTATTGTTCACCTCTGCATTTTACCAAGGCGTTAAACGTTGCTTGAAGCCAGGTGGTGTTTTTGTTGCTCAAAATGGTGTCAGTTTCATGCAGTTAGATGAAGTCACCACCACCTACCAAAGACTCAGTCCTGAGTTTGATCAGGTTGCTTTTTATGCTGCTGCCGTTCCCACTTATGTGGGTGGTGTGATGACATTTGCATGGGCAACTGACAACCCCGACTTAACCAAAATGAACCGTCAAACCATCACCCAAAGGTATCAAGCCTCTGGCTTGCAATGCCGTTATTACCAGCCTGAATTGCACATCGGCGCATTTGCCTTACCCCGTTATATTGTACAGGCTATTGAGGACTTAAACTGATGTCAAACACCATCCAACAGCAATTGACAGCACACATGACGGCACAGCAAAGTGGCGGCTTTTGTCCAGTCAAGCTTCAATCTTTGGCCCGCACCCACGGCACCCCTTTGTTTTTGATTAATGAAGATCAAATTGCCAGTCAATACCAAGCCTTAAGCCGCGCATTGCCCGCTGTCAAAATGCGCTATGCCATCAAAGCTTTGCCAGAACCCCATGTGATTCGCAAACTCAAGCAATTGGGTTGTGGTTTTGATATCGCCACCAACGGTGAAATAGACTTGCTCAAACGCTGCGATGTGGCCGCGGACAACACCATTCACAGCCACCCCATCAAAAAGGACAGCGACATTCAATATGCCCTGGACTATGGCTGCACAACTTTTGTCGTTGACAATGTGGCAGAGATTGATAAATTCATTGCCTACAAAGACCAAGTTCAACTGTTGATTCGCATCAATTTCAGGAACCAAGATGCCGTGGTGGACTTGTCACGAAAATTTGGCTGTGTATTGGACCGGGTACCTGATTTGGTGGCTCACGCTCAATCGCAAGGCATCCAAGTCATTGGCGTTTCATTCCATGTGGGTTCTCAAGTGCCTTCGCCATCTGCCCATGTACAAGCCATTGCCATGTGTTCCACATTGTTTGAAAGCATGCCGCATATTGATTGGAAGGTGCTGGACATGGGTGGCGGTTTCCCCATTGAGTACCAAGGTCCTGCCATGGACATTGCGACCTTTTGTGAACCCATCAATGAAGCTTTGTCTGTGATGCCACCCAGCATTGATTTATTGGCCGAACCAGGTCGCTTCATCGCCGGGCCCAGCGCCATGCATTTGATGTCTGTGGTGGGTAAGGCCCAACGCGGTGCGCGAACTTGGTATTACTTGGATGATGGTGTCTATGGCGCACTGAGTGGTCAAATTTATGATCATGCCAAATACCCCATCAAACCCGTTGAAACCACTCCAGCTGATGCACCCTTGTTGCCCAGTGTTTTGGCAGGGCCCACTTGTGACAGCATAGACGTGATTGATGAAGACAAAGTGTTGCCAGATTTACCCGTTGGCGCCTTGATGCTGGCCACTCAGGTTGGTGCCTATTCTATGGCCTCTGCCACTGAATTTAATATGTATCGCAAGCCTAAATCACTGTGGCTGAATCAGCAAGCCATAGGCCAATGAGCCCATCATTGTTCATTAACTCATGATGGGCCACAAAAGTTTAAAAATCATTTTGTGGTGATGTGAATTTGGCTTAATATAATCGGACAATAAATGATTGCATTTTTTGTGGGGAGTGGTTTTGGTGACATCAAACCTTAACCATGCTTTTGTTGGCTTCTTTGAGGTGAGAAGGTAGTGAAAGAAGATAAAAGTGACCAGGTGATAATTCAATGCGTTGAATGTGATCGCGTTTTTAAAAAACCCGTTCAATGGGTTGAAGTGACGCCTAGAATGCGTTGCGTTTGCGGCGCACAATTGGACGTTGATCAAGTATTTAATGAAGTGGTACTGGAGCCGAAATCCTTGTATTTGGCCTATCCAAGACTCTGAGTCATTGAGCCGCTTTATGTTATAATCCTTGCCTGTTTGGTACGGCTTGATAAACACAACACACAGATGTTGCTCAAGCCAAACCTTCTGGCAAGCAGATGTGTTCTGCTTTTTCACAAAAAGATGAGGATTTAACATGAGTGATCAGCAAGCAGCTGGACCAATCACCCGTGGCGCTTATCCGGAATTAACGCCACATGCTGTGATTGTGGGTTATTTCTTGGGTGTGGTACTTGCGGTTTCGATTGGCTATGCTTCATTAAAATTGGGCTTTTCTATCGAAGGCTCAGAACTGGCAGCCATATTAGGCTTTGGTATTCTGCGCGGTTTGTTACGCCGACGTTCCATTGTTGAGAACAACGTCACCCAAACGGTGGCCTCAGCAGTCAATGGTGCCTCATCGGGCATGATGTTTTCTGTGCCGGCCATTTTCATATTAGGCTACAGCACTTCGTTCAATCCCTATGTCCTTACTTTTGGGGCCATAGCCGGTGCTTTCTTAGGCATCGCATTCATTATTCCACTGCGCAAGCAAATGATTGACTACGAACGCCTGACTTACCCTGGTGGCGTTGCAGTGGCTTCGATTTTAAAATCACCCGGTGCGGGTATCAGTAAAGCCATGATGTTGATGGTGGCCATGTTGGTTTCAGGTTTGGTGCATGTACTGACCTTGTATACAGGCGTAGAAAATTGGCATTTATTTGAACAGTTGGGCCTGCCCGAGTATTTGAATGGGACCTGGTATTTGTCTTTAATGACGGTCGGTGTGGCTTTCATTGCTGGCCGCGGTGGGTTGGCGTTTATTATTGGTGGTTTTGTTTGTTACTGGGGTTTGGCGCCCTTGTTAGATTTAACCAATGCCTTTCCAGTGGATGCAACTGGGCAACAAATCACAGACCCCAACCAATTGCGCGTGATGTTATTCAGGCCAACAGGTATTGGTATGTTGATTGGTGGTGCTATTGTCGGTGTGATGTTTGCTTTGCCTTTGATTAAATCCGCAGTTAAATCCATGCACTCTTCGGCCAAAGTAGAAAGCGCCATGAGCAAAGACGAAATGCCGATCAAACTGCTTTATCTAGCAGTTATAGGTGCCGCCATTTTGTTGGGCGTGATGGCAGTGACATCAACCAATGAAGTGGGCATCATTCGCGGCCTGATGATGGCTGTTTTGGGGACTTTGTGGATTTGGATGGCCGGCATCATTTTGTCTGAAGCCATCGGCAGAACCAATTGGTCACCTTTGTCGGGCATGACTTTGATTGCCGTGACTTTATTGATCATGATCACCCAAACCTTTGGTGGCATGAACACAGGCCCAGCGATTGTGGCCGCGATTACAGTTGGTGCTGCAACCTGTGTGGCGATGAGCCAAGCAACCGATTTGATGCTGGACTTGAAAACAGGCTATTTGGTGGGTGCCACGCCCAGAATGCAGCAAATGGGACAATTCATCGGTGCTTGGTTAGGCCCAATAGTCATCATCGTATTGATCTTCACTTTAGACAAAGCCTTTGGCTTGGGGTCAGATGAATTCCCAGCACCGCAAGGTCAGGCCTTGGCTTCCATGGTTGAAGGCATCACTGGCGGTGATGTGCCAACAGAAAAATATGTGGCCGGTGCTTTGTTGGGTGGTTTGTTGTCGATGCTTCAAGCCGGTTTGGGTATTACCGTGGGTTTGGGCTTTTATTTGCCTTTTAACATCGTTTTGACCTACGCCGTCGGTACTTTGATTCGTGAAATCGTTGACCGCACCAAGGGCAAAACTTGGTCGGAAAGTAAAGGCATTCCGATTGCCGCTGGCTTGATAGTCGGTGAAGCCTTGGTTGGTGTGGGCAATGCCGTTTACGTCATCATGAAAGCAGGTTAAGGAGACAGCCATGAAAAATATAGCATTTACTTTTGTCGCTTTGGCCTTTGTTGCCGGCGCGTATTTGACCTCATTGGATGAAAAAACCGTTCAATGGGCCTACTTTATTCCTGTGGTTGTGCTGGGCTTTGTCGGTGCATTCTTATTCAGAAGAACAGCCAATGCCGAAGCCAAACACGGTGATTTGTTGCAAAATAACAAACAGGTGTTGATTCTTAGTTTAAAACGTATTTTGCAAAACTTAGAAACGCTGAATGGTAAAAAGGAAAACATCCCTACCTATGAAATGCGATTTGAGATCGACAAGCTCTTTCGTGAAGATTTGATGGATTTTGCCGATGCCAGAGACAGCATGAAACACCTGTTCGGTATCCAGCATTTTGCCGACATCATGTCGAGTTTTGCGGCAGGGGAGCGCTACATCAATCGCGTTTGGTCTGCATCAACCGATGGTTATGTGGATGAAGTGTTGTTGTATGTGGGACGTGCCTATGATCAATTCCAGCACGCACAAGAAGAATTCAACAAAGCCTTAGCAGAGACCAGTTAAGCTGAGCAATTCATTAAAGTGACGGATTTCATGATCATGATCTGTGGAATCCGTCTTTTGATGAAATAAATTAAACCAACAAGCCGATAAACCACTGGCTTTCGCTCCCTGTACATCGCAGCGGTAATTATCACCCACCATCAAAACTTCTTGGTTTGCCTGCCATCCCATCAAATCACAGCTGTGGTGAAAAATTTCTTTGGCCGGTTTGGCGTGGCCCATTTCTTCAGATATGACCCAGTGCTTGAAAAACCCTTTGATGCTTGAGTTGTTCATTCTTGGTTGTTGCACCTGAGACAAACCATTGGTGATGATCATCATGTGACAATGTGGCTCCAGTCGTGTCAAAGTTTCACTGACACCGGGCAGCAAAAAATCGCATTGTGCCAACTGTGTCAAATATTGGTGGGCAAATTCATCGGCATCTGTGCTGGCTCCAATGTGATTGAATATCGCCTGCGTGCGTCGATGTTTGAGGGTTTTGATGTCTATCTCTTGTTGATCTAACTGTTGCCATAAACCGACGTTCATCTGTCGATAAAAATCCATCAGATCATCAGGGCAGGGCAAAGCAAAATGTTTCAGTGTGTTGGTCAAGGCAACGGCTTCGGCGCGATTGAAATCGAACAATGTGTTGTCGGCATCAAAAATGACTTTGTTGTATTTCATGTTTTGAGGATGTTTCTGTCTATCAAATCTTTTTTGATGTCAGCCAATGATTGTTCGAATGGGGTGATGCTGTACCCCAATTCTGCTTTGGCTTTGTTACTCGGTACCGCGTATTGGTGTGAGATCAGTTGCAATGATTCGGGTGTAATGTCAGGTACGTTGCCGTTTTTGGGTGCCATTCTTGATTTGAGGTAAGCCACAAGCTTGATCAGCCAATGAGGCAATACTTTTGCTGTGATTTGGCAGCCAAAAGCATCACAAACTTGTTGGATGAAGTCAGGGAAGTTTAAATTGTTGCCGCCCAAAATATAATTTTCTCGGTCTTTGCCTTTTGCTGCTGCCAATATCAAACCATGAGCCACATCACGCACATCGGCAAAAGAGCCTGCCCCTTGCGGGATGGTCGGCAACTGGTCATTGATGATCAATTTGAATAGGCGAATCCAGTTCTGACGATCGGCCGGCCCTATGATGTGGGTCGGGTTGGTGATGACAGCATGCAAAGATGAAGGTGCATTTTTTACCAATCCCTCGGCCCGACTTTTGGTTTTGACATAGTTAATCCATGAGTCCATGCCAGATTGTCGATCAGTTTCTTCTGTGTTGACCAGCCCTTTGTGATCAACACCATAGGTGACGATTGATGACACATGCAATAAAGTGCCCACCTGTTTGGCAACCGCCGCATCGATGATGTTTTGGGTGCCTTGCACATTGGTTTGCGTTTGCTGCTGGTTGTTTTTATGCCAATTATTGGTGTCAGCCGCCACATGAAACAACACATCAGTATGATTTTCCAAGGCACTGTTGATGGATTTGGGGTCCAGCAAGTTCCCTTGGACATAGTTCACCCCTTGTCTGTGTTTTTTTGGTATGCTTCGACAAAGAGCGGTGACTTGCCAACCTTGGTCAATCAATAATGAACAAAGGTGGCCGCCTAGGAAACCAGTGGCGCCAGTGACAAATGCTTTTTTCATGGCAAATTCAGACAAATCATCAGTGTAACCGAAGCTATGCAAGATATGAAACCCTTACCAGTGAAAAGACACCTCACGCAAACCGTGAAGCTGTCATTGCCTTTGATCATCAGTCAACTCACGGTCGTCGCCATGAGTGTGGTGGATACGGTCATGGCGGGTGATTTGGGGCCCACCACCTTGGCAGCAGTGGCGGTGGGCAGTTCAGTTTGGGCCACAGCGATTTTATTTATTTTTGGTTTGTTGATGGCTGTGCCACCAGTGGTTTCAGAAATGGACGGCGCTGGTAACCACCACAAGGTGGCGCCGTTTATCAGGCAAGCATTGTGGCTGTGTTTGATTTTGGGTGTGACTTTCACGCTGTTGCTGCGACAAATGGACCCGGTATTCGCCTTGTTTAACACCCAGCCAGATGTGATTCCTCATGCCATTGGCTACATCAAAGGCATCAGTTGGGGTGTGTTGCCGCTGTCGTTTTTTGTTGCGTTTCGCTACCTGGCAGACGGCATGTCTATCACCAAACCGACCATGATGGTGAGCTTTTTGGGTTTGCTGTGTAATATCCCATTGAACTGGATTTTTATGTATGGCAAGTTTGGAATGCCTGCCATGGGTGCTGCCGGTTGTGGCTATGCATCGGCTTTGGTACTGATGATTCAAATGTTGGCTTATGGACTGATCGTGAAGCACCATAAAGTGATTCGTGAACTGCATGTTTTTGGGCGCTTTGACAGGCCAGATTGGCCTGAAATATGGCGATTCTTTAAACTGGGATTCCCCATTGGCGTTTCTATGTTTGCGGAAGTGGGCTTGTTTTCCGTGGTGACCTTATTGGCCTCCTCTTTAAGCACGGAAACCGTGGCGGCACACCAGATTGCTTTGAATTTTTCTTCTTTACTGTTCATGGTGCCGCTTGGCTTATCCATGGGGATCACCATTCGCGTGGGCAATGCCGTGGGGCGGAAAAACCCCACCGACATCAGAAATGCTGGCTTATATGGTGTGGCTCTGGTTTTGTTGACTCAGGCCATATCTATGAGCATCATCTTGTTTGCTGGCCATTGGGTGGTGGGTTTGTACACCGATGACCGTGCAGTACAAGAAATCACCATTGGATTATTGTTTTTGGCCGCTGTTTTTCAACTATCTGATGGCATTCAAGTGGCTGCAGCCGGTGCATTGCGCGGCATCAAAGACATGAACTTCATCATGATGAGCAATGTGTTTTCTTTTTGGGGCTTGGGTTTGGTGGCTTCATGGTATTTGTGCTTCAAGGCAGGCTATGGCGTCAAAGGGCTGTGGATTGGTTTGATTGTTGGCCTGACTTCTGCCGCTGTACTTAATTTAAGTCGTTATTGGTACAAAACCAAATGAAAATAATGAGATTTTTTACTTGATTTAGGGCTTTAAGTTCGCCAAACAATTGAGCAAGAAACGCTAAGTTATTGATATTAAATTTTTCAAAAAATTCTCTTAGAACAAGCTTTCAAATCGTGTTTAAATAGGTGAAATTGAAGCGGGGGAGTCAGGCCAAATATCGCTTCGAACTTTCACACATTTGGCCGAAGTCAATCACAAACAAAGAAACCGATATGCAACATACTGAGCAACAAGAATCCGATTCAAAACAGCCTCAAGCATCTGAATTGAAAGACAATTCAACCACCCAAGAAACCACCACAAAATCTAAATTCCGCGTCATTCGACGCAATGGAAAAGTCACCGATTTTGATTTGTCAAAAATTGAGGTGGCCATGACCAAAGCCTTTTTGGCTGTTGAGGGTGGACAGGCTGCCGCATCCCGCCGTGTTAGAGAAACGGTGGAAAAACTAGCAGGGCAAGTCTATCAGGCCTTGTTCCGTAATCACTTAGAAGACGGTGGTACCGTTCACATTGAAGACATCCAAGACCAAGTGGAATTGGCCATGATGCGCGCTGGAGAGCACAAAGCCGCCCGTGACTTTGTTTTGTACCGCGCCAAGCAGGCAGAAAAGCGTGCCCGCGCCAAAGCCCGTGAAGAGAAAAAACAAGAGGAGGTGGTTGAAACGCCGACTTTGCACGTGATTGACAAAGACGGTAACCGCAAAGCATTGGATTTTGAGCGCATTGAAACCGTGGTGACCGAAGCCACTCGCGGTTTGAAAGGTGTGACCAAAGAGCTGATTCTCAAAGACGTCAAGCGCAATGTGTTTGACGGCATGGCTGAATCTGACTTGAATGCATCTATTGTGATGTCGGCCCGAGTCTTGATCGAAAAAGACCCCAATTACTCTTTTGTGACGGCCCGTTTGTTGATGGACGGCATCCGCCGTGAAGCCTTGAGCTTTATTTATTCGCAAGAAAAAGAGGCGACGCAAAAGGACATGCAGGACATTTATCCTGAGTACTTTAAACAATACATTCACCGCGCTGCGGATTTGAAATTATTGGACCGTGAATTGACTTTATATGACTTGGAAAAGTTAGGTGAAGCCATCAAACCAGAACGTGACAAAAAGTTCACTTACTTGGGTTTGCAAACGCTGTTTGATCGTTATTTCATTCACATGGGCAAAACCCGCATTGAATTGCCTCAGGCTTTCTACATGCGCGTCGCCATGGGTTTGGCCATTAACGAAATCAACCGCGAAGAGCGCGCCATCGAATTTTATGAGTTGTTGAGCTCTTTTGACTTCATGAGTTCAACACCAACATTATTCAACTCAGGCACTTTGCGTCCGCAATTATCAAGTTGTTATTTGACCACTGTTCCTGATGATTTGGACGGCATTTTCAGCTCGATCAAAGACGATGCCTTGTTGTCTAAATATGCCGGTGGTTTGGGTAATGACTGGTCACGCGTTCGCGGTTTGGGAGCACACATCAAAGGCACCAACGGTGAATCACAAGGTGTGGTACCATTTTTGAAAGTGGCCAATGACACAGCCGTTGCCGTTAACCAAGGCGGTAAACGCAAAGGTGCCATGTGTGCCTATTTAGAATCTTGGCACGTTGACATCGAAGAATTTTTGGAATTGCGTAAAAACACCGGTGATGACCGACGACGCACCCATGACATGAACACAGCGAATTGGATTCCTGATTTGTTTATGGAGCGTGTGGCATCTGATGCCAGCTGGACGCTGTTTTCACCAGAGGAAGTGCCTGAATTGCACGACCTGTATGGTAAGGCCTTCAAAGAAAAATACGAATATTACGAGCAAAAAGCACAAGCTGGCGAAATCATTAACTTCAAAGTGATTGATGCCAATACTTTGTGGCGCAAGATGCTCGGCATGTTATTCGAAACAGGCCACCCTTGGATCACATTCAAAGACCCATGTAACATCCGTTCACCGCAACAACATGTGGGCGTGGTGCATTCATCAAACCTGTGTACTGAAATCACATTGAACACATCGGATGATGAGATTGCTGTTTGTAATCTGGGTTCGGTTAACTTGCCGCACCACATCAACGAAAATGGCATTGACCATAAGAAGTTGGAAAAAACCATCACCACCGCCATGCGCATGCTGGACAATGTGATTGATTACAACTTCTACAGCGTACC
>JAUIHY010000237.1 GCA_030432115.1 Gammaproteobacteria bacterium
CACAAGGGATGGGTGGGTTCTAAGGCACAGGTATCCAATATGTATTGGGCGCCTACGGCTTGAATCGCACCATCCACTTCGATGTCATAATAGGTGATTTCAAAATCCAAACTGTTAGACCAAGCGGTGTCATCAGCCCAAGAAGGAGAGTAAACCAGACCCAATGTCAACGTTTCAGCCTCTTCAGGTTCCAAACCTGGGTTGCCACCTGTGATGGTGGAAATTTGGGTGTTGATTTGTTCATAGTCTGATGGAACGCCCGCACAACCGGGTGCGCCATTGCCGCCAAAGTTACATGGGTCGGTTAATTGTGCATCAAACCGTGCTTGGGTACCAAATAATTCACCAATGGATGGTGCGCGCAGGCCTTCTGCGAAAGAGCCCCTGATCATCAAGTTTTCAGTTGGCATGTATTTAAAGCCCACTTTTCCAGTGGTGTGTGAACCCGATGTGGAGTAATCAGAGCTTCTTAAAGCCAGAGAGAAGTCCAATAGATGGGCACCAGGCGCATCTGACAATACGGGTATCAATAACTCACCATACAATTCATCTACACTGAATTCGCCGGCCGTTGGGCTGGCAGGTACGCCATTGCTCTCACCGGCAACCACGATGGCATCAGGTTGAAACCAACCTGACTTTTTGCGGTACTCATAACCCACCGCCAGAGCCAATGGGCCGGCGGGCAATTCTGCCAAGTCGCCACTGATGTTGGCGGAAAAATCGGTTAATTTTTGTTCTGAATTGTCATTTTGGATGAATGAAATGTAGTTCAACATTTCAGGAGTGATGGAGCCCCCGCCGCCTTCTTGGCCACCAAATAAATTCAGGGGCACACAGCCTGGAATGGCCTCACAAGCACTCAACGGTCCTAATGCATTGGCAATGCGTCGAATGTTTAATGCCCCTGTTTTGCGTTGTGATGCGGTGTTTTTACCATAAACGCCGGTTACATCCCAAAACCAATTGCGGTCGGCCAAGTCAAATGAACCGGTCAGGCCTGTGGAGAAATAAAAGGTGTCCACGTTTTGATTGAATACTCGAGGGCCTGCTTCCAGTGGACGGCGACCAATAAAGCCAAACCCATCTTCGAAAACATTGATTCCGAAAGGGTTGTAAGGATTGGTGGCATCAATCACAATGTTGTCTGCAATGGCGCCAGCTTCAGCGAATGGGCCAATGAAAATCGGCTCAGGCGCGGCTTGGTTGGTTGATTTTCTGTTATTGTACATACCTTTAACAAAGAACGACACATTGTCAGTCAGTTCCATGTTGACCGATGCAAAGACATTGCTTCGCTCTGATGGGGTGACGTACAAATTATATTGTGCGTAGTTAAAACGGTCGGCATTGGTGAACGGGTGGAAGCTGTCGCCAGCGCAAGGGCTCATTGGGTCATACACCACAGGACCAACCACGCCGTCATTGATGGTACAGTTGATTTGGTTGCCATTGATGTCTGTCAACATGAAGCGACCTTGAGGCGTGCCTGAACTGCCTTGTGTCACGCCAGTGAAAGGCACTGGAAACTGTGATAAAAAGCGGTCTGATGCAGACACTTCTTCTTGGTTGGTGTAACCCACATTAAATATGGAGGTCATTCGGTCAGATTGGTGGCCAAAAGTTAAATCGATGCTGCCAGTTTCACCATCTCCCTCATCGAACATGCCGCCATAAACACGGATTTCACCACCATCAATGTTGTTTTTGGTGATGATGTTGACCACACCTGCAATGGCGTCAGCGCCATAAATAGCAGAAGCACCGTCTTTTGAAATATCAATGCGTTCGATGATGCCAACAGGTATGGTGTTCATATCTACTGAATTGCTGACACCCGATGCGGAACTGCCTGCCACCCAGCGCACGCCATCAACCAAGACCAAGACACGGCCTGGGTCCAAGTGACGCATGTCTACTTGTGCTGCACCAGCACCGATGCCACCGCCATTGGATGGAAAACCAAAGTTACCTGAGCTGTTGAAGCGGGTGTTCAGGGCTGAACCTGATTGGGTTAATTGTTGCAATATGTCACCAACAGAGGTCAGACCAGAACGGTCAATGTCTTCTCGAGTGATGGTTTGTGTTGGCTCTATGCCTTCAATTTGAACTTGTCTGATGCGTGAACCTGTGACCTGAACTTTGTCTAATTCTTCAACAGATTCATCTTGTGCCCATGTGCTGGTGGTCATTCCACCCAGTGCACAGCTTAAAGCCACACAGAGTGCGCTTTTTCTAATGGTTTTAACTCTCATTGTTAACCCTCTTTATGATTATTTGGATTGCGATTTTTCAATCGAATGCGTGGTCAAATCAGGCAATTATTATTGTATTTTTGCCAGTGGTTTTTCTTGTTTCAGCGGTTGCCAGTTTTTACTGGCATGTGAGCTTGCTCGAAACAAGAGCGAGTTATTTTGCCAGTAATTGTTTTTCAGTACAAGTTTTTAATAACAGTATGTTCAGAATGTCACAGGCCTTTGACCGCTTGCTCAACGGCTCTGAATACGGCTTTGGCTTTGTTCATGATCTCTTGCCATTCACCTTCAGGGGTGCTGTCAGCCACAATGCCAGCACCTGCTTGTACGTGCAGCTGTTGGTCTTTGATCACTGCTGTTCTGATGGCTATGGCCATGTCCATGTCGCCATGCCAGCCCCAATAGCCAACAGCGCCAGCATAAACATTGCGTTTGACTTTTTCTAATTCAGCAATCACTTCCATGGCACGCACCTTGGCAGCACCTGATAAAGTGCCTGCTGGAAAAACGGCTTTGATGATGTCGGCATTAGAAAGCCCTTTTTTGAGCTGACCTCTGATTTCAGACACGATATGCATGACATGTGAATAATGCTCAATCACCATTTTGTCCTTCAAATTTACCGTGCCAATTTCTGCAATCCTGCCCACATCATTGCGACCCAAATCAATCAGCATCAAATGCTCAGCAATTTCCTTGGGGTCATTGAGTAAATCTTGTTCCAATGCCAAGTCTTCTGCTGCATCTTTACCTCGAGGTCGAGTACCTGCAATCGGGCGCAAGGTGACTTCATCATCAGTCCTTTTGACCAAGACTTCAGGTGACGAACCCACGACTTGGTAATCACCGAAATCCATGAAATACATGTAAGGGCTTGGATTGGAGGCGCGTAATGCACGGTACACATCCAGTGGTCTTGCATTAAATTGGGTCGAAATTCTTTGCGATAACACCACTTGCATGATGTCGCCAGATTCAATGTAGTCCTTACATTTTTCTACGGCCTGTGTGAATTCATCCTGTGTGAACCCAGTTTTGAAATCTGTGGTGTCGATGCTGTTAGGGTTGATCATTTCAGCATAGCCTGTAGAGCCTGAGCGCAAACGGTGGGTTAATTCAGCCAACCGCTTTTGGCCTTTTTCATAAGCCAATTCTTGAGCCGGGTCCACAT
>JAUIHY010000238.1 GCA_030432115.1 Gammaproteobacteria bacterium
GTATCGGTCTCACGGGTCGCTTCTTTACCACATGAAGGGCAAGCGGTTTGATAAAAACTCGGGTCTTTTTTGATGGGTGAGCCACCGGTTTCATCAAAAGTCACATCCTCGGGCAGCACCACAGGTAGTTGATCTTCAGGCACTGGAACGGCACCACAATCATCACAATAAATCACTGGAATTGGGCAACCCCAATAACGCTGACGCGAAACACCCCAATCACGCAAACGGAAATTCACTTGAACACGGCCAGTGCCTTGGGCTTCAAAATATTTTGCCATGGCATCAAATGCCTCAGAAAAATCCAAACCGGTGAATTCACCTGAATCCATCAACGGCCCTTTTTCAAGCAAAGCCGCTTGTGACAAATCACCCTCAGTATCAATGACCTGTGTGATGGGCAGACCATATTTTTGAGCAAATTCATAATCACGTTGATCATGTCCTGGCACGGCCATCACGGCACCGGTGCCATAAGTCATCAAAACAAAATTGGCCACCCAAACTGGTACTTTTTCACCCGTCAGCGGGTGCACCGCATCAAAGCCTGAATACATGCCTTTCTTTTCCATGGTGGCCATGGCCGCTTCATTGCTTTGTTCTTTACCGCATTGTTTCAAGAATGCTTGTAGTTCTGCATTGTTTTCTGCAGCTTGTTCTTTGGCTGCTCTTAGGGCCAAAGGATGCTCAGGCGCCACCGCCATGTACGAGACACCATATAATGTGTCAGGGCGTGTGGTGTAAATACTGACCGAACCGAAGTTTTCCACTTCGAAATCCAACTCCAAACCTTTTGATTTTCCAATCCAATTCCTTTGCATGGTTTTGACTGAATCAGGCCAGCCTGGCATGTCATCTAAAGAAGTCAGTAATTCATCGGCATAGTCGGTGATTTTCAAGAACCATTGTGGGATGGTTTTGCGAATCACGTCAGCGCCAGATCGCCAACCCTTGCCATCGATGACCTGCTCATTGGCCAATACCGTTTGGTCAACAGGATCCCAGTTTACCACCGCATCTTTGCGATACACCAAACCTTGCTTCATCAGCTTGACAAACATCCACTGTTCCCAGCGGTAATATTCGGGCTGACAGGTCGCCAACTGACGTGACCAATCATAAGCAAAACCCAAGCGCTTCAATTGGGCACTCATTTCATCCATATTGGCATAGGTCCAAGGCGCGGGAGCGGTTTTGTTTTTGATGGCTGCATTTTCAGCCGGCAAGCCAAAGGCATCGTATCCAATCGGATGCAAGACATTTTTTCCTTGCATTTTTTGGTAACGTGCGATGATTTCACTTAAGGTGTAATTGCGCACATGCCCCATATGCAATTTGCCACTGGGGTATGGAAACATGCTCAAACAGTAGTATTTTTCTTTGTTGTTATCTGGTTGAACTTCGAATGATTTGTTTTCTTCCCAAAGTTTCTGGGCGGTCAATTCGATTTGTTGCGGGTCATAAACAGTTGTGTTTTCAGGGTTCATTCCAAAATATCGCATTAGGGCAAAGCGGAAATTATACGTTTTCAACCCAAGCGGGTAAAGCCGAGAATGCGCTCATTGGCGATAATCACCCCGAAAATCAGCTTGTCGGTGCCGTCACCAAACAAGCTGAATTTATCAGTCTATGCTGGGCTCGTCTTCCCTGTCGTGTAACACCACAATGGTGTGGCCTTTGACAGCCAAATTGCCCTGTTCTTCTAAATCTTTTAAAACACGGCCTGCCATTTCACGGGAACAACCCACGATTCGGGATATTTCTTGACGAGAAATTTTGATTTGAGTCCCATCAGGATGTGATAACGCATTGGGCTCTTGGCACAAATCAATCAAGGTGCGTGCAATGCGACCGGTGACATCTAAAAAGGCCAAACGGTGCACTTTTCGAGATGTTTGCAATAAACGGTGCGTTAATTGGGTGCCTATGGCGTACATCAAATGTAAACCATCTTCTTTCAGTTCGTTTTCTAATAATTGCCCCAAGCGAACATAACCAATTTCTGCCACCTGCGTCACTGATCGGGTACGCACCATCACTTCCCTGCGCTCTGTTTTCATGAACAAACCCATTTCACCGATGAAATCACCTTTATTCAAATAGGCCAGAATCAACTCCTTACCTTCGTCATTTTCGTAAGAAATGGTCACCGAACCTTCCACAATATAATACAAAGTATTGGCCAAATCGCCAGGCCTGATCACTGTGGTTTTGGTTGGAAATTTTCTTAAATGGCAAAAACCCAGAAAACGATTCAAGGCATCCACGCTGAGCTTGAAAAAACTCAAGTTCTGAAATCGTTCTTGTAAATACAGTTCATCAAAAACTGCTTTTTCTAATTTTTTCTTAGGCATGATCCCTCCTTATCATTCACACTGCCATGGCTTATACTGTCAAGCTAGACAGTTATTGTACATGAGTTTCAACTACTTTTGAAACACTGCTTCACATTCAATCAGCAAATCGGCACGACAGACATCTGCCAGTAATACCACATAATGACTCAATGCAGACTGTTCTATCAATTGATTCAACAAAGCCAAATCCTTGGCATCACGCAAATAAAATCGAAAATAACCTGCAGACATTTCGAATTGATCACCGGTTTCTTTCAACAATGTTTTGACGTTAAGCAGTGACTCATGGAATTGTTTTTCTAAATCACCCACGTGCTTGGTTTCATGACCCACCACACTGGCGGTACCTGAACACATCAGCACCCCAGAGTGCAACATGGCTCGCGCAAACCTGGGTTGTTTGGGTGCATACTTTTTAGGGTATTCCCATGCCGACAATTGCCGTTTGTTTTCAATCCCTATACCTGCCGTCTTGGCAAACAAAAAAACAAAATGATTCTGCTTATTGTGTGTACCAATGGCCGTGGCTGCTGGGTTCTGCTTTTCAAACACTGGAAATTGATTCAATACTTTTTGCCTGGACACACAAAATGATTGGTAACGCTCCAAGCCACCTGATTCTTCATTGATTTGCGGAAAATAATTCCATGTGCGAATCAAAGTCAAATACCCCAAAGTTGTCGCTTGTGCAAGTGCAACAGAATATACATCGGCACTGAGTTGACCGATGTCAGCGGCCAGGCTTTCCATGGAAAGCACCAAAAATTCGGCGTTTTGCCATTGCTCAAACTGCGGTTCTCGACTGAAAACCATGGGTTCATCCGTCATCCAGCACTCTTGATAAGCTTCAGATGCAGCCAAAATGTCAAAGGGCACTGGCAACCGCCCAGACACTTTGACATGCTGATCAAAAACAAAATGCATCAAGTCAAAGACTGGGTCTTGATCACTGCTGTGGTTGATTGTGATGTTGGACAAAGTGGGTAAAGCGGTTGAAAAAGTGGCGACATTATCGCCAATTGCCGTTCACAACACAAGCCAAGCCAATGGCAAAAATTGTGGC
>JAUIHY010000239.1 GCA_030432115.1 Gammaproteobacteria bacterium
AAGCCAATCCAAAACAGCTCACAACGCCAATTTAAATGCCACATTTTGTGACCCCTAACTGACAAGGAGTGCGAATTATAGACCCAAAATTTCCCTTGTAAACACTTTTATGACACTTTTATGAAATGAGTTGAATGCCATTTTCTCAAACCCTTGTGGGACAAGGCTTTTCAAGTTTTCATTAATTGATAAGCCTGCTTTAATGCATATTGCAAACCCGCCATGCCATCAATAAAACGGCCTGCCAACACCTCACCCCTGGCTTCCATCCTTTGCAATAAACGATTGGCTGCAGACCAATTGATGGGCATGGACTCTTTTTGCCAAATGTCATAACTTAATACACCGTATCGATTGAGCATCCAATCCACACATGCTGTATGGTCAAAATCTTGATTGGGTAACACACTCCATCGCCCCATCATTTCCAAATATCCCCACGGGTTCGGGCGGGCTCGCATGGTATGTTTGGCTTTTTGCAACTGACGCATACGATCTGCAGGTGATTTACTGAACACCCGGGCGGCCTGAAAGCCATCAGAAACAATCAATCCATGCTTAATTAAATGAATCAAGCACTGTTCTATGGTTACAGGCAGCAAGCTCAATTGCGCTTTGATGTCACGAAAAAACAACGCCCCCTTGTCTTGTAGTAATGTATAAAGTATTCGTGCCTCTGGTGCCAATTGTATTTTGTCTTGATCAACAGATTGGTATCCTGCGTGCTGAGTCGAAATCAATGTGATCTTGGTTTTCTGCAAAGAAGTAGATGACAGTACGGGGTTGATCGACTTTATTTCGGTTCGTTTCCATAAATAGGCGCCACTTTGACACAATTGCTCTAACTTATTGCGATCATAATCAACCAGCCTTGGCTTCAATATGATTTCTTCCCATTCTCCGGCCGTGGCAGCAAAACCTTGAAACATATTTAAAACGGCCTCAACACCCTCAACTCCATTAAGTGGTGATTTTAAGTACTGCCAAGATTTCAGAAAATCCCCAAATGCTTCAACAGTGATGGTTTTCACCAAGCTCCGTTGTTGACCCAAATGTGACTTTCTTAGACGCGCCAATAGGTGACGCTCTACCCAGTAATCTGATTGAAAACGAAAAACCACTCCTTGTTGCTCTAGGGCTAACAGCGCTTGGCGCATTAAACTGGCAGCAACTGGCAAACGTTTCAGCAGGTCTTCTTCTGTCATGACCCCTGAGACAGATAAGCGATTCATTACCAAAGTCTCCAGAGAACTGGGAGCAAACGTACTTGGCTGCAGGCCAAATACTTCTGGCCATACCTTATATATATGAGTCTGCTGTGAGCGACTAAAATATGCAGTGATGCCCTTAAACAAGATGGGCAATAGACGGCCGTCATCTATCATAGCACTGGTGTCACTAGGGTACACTTGCCACTCATCTTCCCACACCAGTCCACAAAAACTGGTCCACTCATGGTATTCATCAAGGTCTCTGACGGGTGGTTTGATTTTCTGGTTAAACATGGCTATGTCATTAGGGCTCAATGATTGCGCCATAAACGACTGGTTCAATTCCTGTGTTTGTATGGCCAAGGTTCGCCGCTCTTCAGCAGGTGCTTCATCAAGGAAGGCATAATTTCTGGCAGAGATGATTGCCATGGACGCCGGTGATGGCGTTTGACTTTCAACGAAATGTACATTCACTTCTTGACACTCAATGCGCTCCAACAGCTTTTTTAAGCCATCGATGTCCATGATGCCTTGCGTGCAATCCCATAAAGTTTGAGCCACCAATGGATGATCGGGCACGGTTCTGTTGCCAGCCAAATTTTCGGCGCAAGCAATTTGATCAGGAAACACTTCAGCAACCAAATTTTCTGCTGCATTGCGCTGAAATTGTGGCAACACACGTTTACCGCCATGACGCCTTCTGACAGCCAAAGCCACTGTGGCATTCCAACGCCATTGGGTAACAAAAAAAGGTGTATCCAACAACGCTTGAATCAAGACTTCTTTAACCGTATCCGGTTTGAGGTATTCTTTTATCCCAGACAACTCAAAACTGTGCGTTGAACTCAATGACAGAATCAACGCATCTTCAATGGCCGCTGCCTGTAGCTCAAAATTGAACTGCTTGCAAAACCTTTTGCGCAAGGCCAAACCCCAAGCACGATTCAATCGTGAACCGTAAACTGAATGCACCACCAAATGCATGTCATTGTTCCCATCAAAGAACCGCTCCACCACAATGTCCTCTTGCGTTGGCATGCACCCCAAAACATTCTGGGTATTTAAAGTGTAATCCAACAGTTGTGACAATCCTCGTTCTGGGATATGCACGCGCTTGGCAAAATCGCTTAAGGGCCGTTGGCTTACATTGTGTTCTTCCAGCTGTTGACGCACCTCAGATACCGCCAGACTCAAAGCATCAGATCGCCACATGGTCACACCAAACCAGAAAGGAATGTTGGGTGGCTGGCCCTTGGCATCTTCAACAAAAACTGTCCCTGTGGCGACTTTCAAAATCCTGTAAGAATGATTACCCAGTTGAAAAATATCACCCGGCAGGCTTTCAAATGAAAAATCTTCATTCAAACTGCCCACCTTGATGTCTTCTGGTAATAACCTGACATCATAATCAAATTGATCAGGGATGGTACCACCATTCAATACAGCGGTTAATAGGCTGCTTTTTCTGGCCCGAACCTCATCGGTCACTGCATCAAAAAACACCAGGGCTTTCTGAAAGGTCGCACGCTTGGAGAATCCGTCTGCCAGCATGTTTATGACTTGATAAAACTGATGCTGAGTTAAATCTCGATAAAGATAGGCTGATTGAAACAAATGATACAACTGCTTGGCTGGCCAAGACTTGGCTGCCACTTCCGCCACAATTTGTTGCGCCAACACATCCAAAGGGGCCACCGGAAAACTGATGTGCTCCAAATCATCATGTTCAATCGCCTGCATCAAAGCTTCCGCTTCCAATAAATCATCCACTGTCAATGGAAACAGCAAGCCCTTTGGTGTGCGATTCACACCATGACCTGAGCGACCGATTCGCTGTAAAAAAGCTTGAATGCTGCCTGGCGAGCCTATTTGGCAAACCAAATCAACATCGCCTATGTCTATTCCTAATTCTAATGAAGCCGTGGCAACAATGGCTTTTAATTGACCATTTTTTAATGCCAACTCTGCCGCCAACCGGTGCTCCTTGGCCAATGAACCATGGTGTGCTGTCACCAAGTCCTCACCTAATCGCTCCGCCAAATGCTTGGCCGCACGTTCTGCTAACCTGCGATTGTTAACAAACACAACGGTGGTTTGGTGGCTTTTGATTGCTTTAGATAGGTCATCATACACCTCAGACCACTGTTCATTAGACATGATGATCTCAAGCGGTGAAGCTGGAATCTGCACCGCCAGCGACAT
>JAUIHY010000240.1 GCA_030432115.1 Gammaproteobacteria bacterium
GGTTGATTTGGACATTGTTCAGTTATAATGGCACCCCAGAAACCTTGGCGGATGACAGATTGCACATGAGCCTTTTTGCCATCACCATGCCAAAAGCCAAGACCGATGCTGGCTGGGCCAAGGTAATTAAAAACACAGCAACCTATGTACACACCATCAATGACCCCAAATTGGCGAAGCATTATGTTCAGGCGCTGGGGCTGACATCTGTGTACACAGACTTTTTACCTATCAAACCTGAAAATGATTAAAACGATAAAACTTGCCGTCATATTAAGCCTTCCTCTGTTGTTGTTAGAAGTTTGGGGGAAAATGCATGTGCCCACCATGTGTTTTGCTTTTTTATTTTGCCTGTTTTTGTCTATATCGTTAACACAACTGAGTCATAAGAGTTGGCTGCAACTGAGTTTGAAAATCATTTTGGTGTTGCTCTATCTTTTTACATTATTCATGACATTCATCGAAGCTGTGACCTTTGACTTTACTGGACAAGGTTTTACCCATGAGTTTTATTACCACATCAGTCTGGATGCATTTCGAGTGGGCTTAGACAAATACGGTTGGGGACTTGCGGTGTTACTGGCTTTGATGTCAGTAATGGTTTATGGCTTGTTAAGGTGGACCCAAAATACCGCAAAACCACATTCGTCGGCTTACCTTGTTTTTTTCTTGTCTTTGATTTTATTTAATCAAACGGTCTCTGGCAGATTTTTGTTGGGTTGGCATGAATATTACCAAGAAAGTGATGAAGCTGTAGATAAGCAACAAATTAACTTTTGGTTAAAAAATGGATTTATCAATCGTGCAGATGTACCGCTAAAACAATTGGTTGAAGCATCTAAAGGGGAAAAAAATCTGATTCTTATTTACTTGGAATCGTTCAATCAATTTTTTGTAGATACGCCACCTTTTAATAGACTGACTCCGGGAATCAATCAACTGGGTCAGCGATTCACAGCCATTCCTCATGAGTCCTCAGCCTATGTTACCATCGAGGGCATCGTGTCCAGTCAGTGTGGCACTTTATTGACCATGAAAAAAGGCAATGACAGCATGATGAAAGCTTCACACTTCTTGGCCAACCTGCCCTGTTTGGGAGATGTTCTCAAAGAAGCCGGCTACCAACAATACTACTTGGGCGGTGCCAAAATGGAATTCGCAGGCAAAGGAGATTTCTTAAGATCACATGGATATGATTACATTAGGGGTTTAGAGTACTGGCTAGAGCAAGGGTTGGATTTGAATACCAATGTTTGGGGATTGGGTGATGATGAGTTGTTCAATCAAGCCTTTGATGTGGTGGTCCAAGCCCATGGTCAAACAGCCCCTTTTAATTTGACATTGCTCACTTTGGGTACCCACCTTCCCGGCTATACCTACCCAGAGTGTGATGAATTGAATTTAGATGACCACCCTTTTTTGGCGGCCATTCAATGTACTGATTACCTGTTGTCGCGATTTATCCAGCGATTAGAAGCGGGAAACTACTTGGATAATACATTGTTGCTGGTGGTTGCTGATCATGGCGTTTTTCCAAACCCAAAGATGAAAGAAGTGTTTGGTGACTTGGTCAATGACCGTAGATTGATTGGTTTTACCAATCATTCAGTCAATGGACAAAAGCAAGCTATGGCCAGTTACGACTTGGCACCTTCAGTGTTGGATTGGCTGGAAGTATCGCACAACACCCAGTTTTTGTTTGGTCAATCAATAGACGATGATAGCCACAGCAGTCACAAACATTTAACTCGCTACAAGGATTGGCAAAATGGTCAGTTGGTTAAAAATCCCAAAAAGGCATGTGCCGACATTGATGAGACATTGCTTAATGTTTGTCAGAAAAACCAATTGGGAAGTTGGCTCACACAGCAACATAAACTGATGTCAAAACAAGATCAAGTACTGGCCTTGGGTTGTTCGCCTGATTTGAATATAGATTTAGAAGCAGCACCTCGGGTTTTTGAAGTGGCTGGTGTAAACCTTTATGAAAAATTTCATTACAATGGTTATTATATGCAAAAACGCCAATTTACTAATGGCTGGTTTGCTTTAGAGTTGAATGAAGAGCAAGTGGTTACAGATTTGAAATATTGGAAACAAAAAGACATGCCAGAAAGTGAGTGGCAACAAAAACTTGACCAATCATTGGGTTCAAATGCCTTGTTAATAAGGGTCAACTCATCTGGAAAAGTCTCTGTTGACAGCAAAATCAACCAGCTATGGCAAACACAAGAACTCGACAACATCAACCTGTGCCAATAAATCATGTTATTAGACCTCAAAGAAACTGGAAATCAAAATGTTCAATCTGATGTGTGCATCATCGGTGCCGGTGCGGCAGGCATCAGTATGGCCCTTGAATTTGAGCAACTGGGCATCAAAACCACTTTGTTAGAAGGGGGTGGTTTGACTTACCCCAAGCCAGGTAGCCATGATTTATATGAAGCGCATTTAGGTGAAAAATTTTACCCTTTACAAGCATCAAGGCTGCGGTATTTGGGTGGTTCCACCAACCATTGGGGCGGGTGGTCAAGACAATTAGATGATTTTGATTTTATTGATAAACCCTATTTTGACGTTAAAGGCTGGCCTATACAAAAGAAAGCATTGAATGCGTATTATAAAAAAGCCGCTGATATTTGCCAAATACCCAACTTTTTAGAAAGTCATGATGGCACTTTTAAACACCAACTGAAACAAGGTGTTTTGTCATGGTCTGATGGTGGCTTTGAAAATAAGTTTTTTGTATTCAGCCCTCCCACGCGATTTGGGAAGGTTTATTTAGATGCCCTAAAAACAGCGACGCAAGTGCAATGTTTTTTACATGCCAATGCCACACAATTACTGTATGATGAAAATGGCAGGGTTTCAGGGGTAAATGCCCAGAGTCTCGAAGGGGATGTGTTAACAGTTCGTGCAAAGCATGTGGTCTTGGCCATGGGTGGATTAGAAAACCCCCGTTTTATGTTGAATCAGCAAAGTGAAAGCAACCCCAATGGCGTAGGGAACCAAAACGATTTGGTGGGGCGTTATTTTATGGATCATCCAGGGTTTCAGCCAGTTGATCTGCTGTTGCCCGAAAAGCTCAATTACCGCAGGCACCAATTTAAAGACCAACCCGTGATGCCAGTTATCAGCATGGGTCAAGAAGCCTTGTTGAAACATCAACTGAACAATTTTTGTATTTTGCTTAATCAAAAGAAAGACCATGAACACATGCCAGCAGCCTATGGAAACAACGCTTGGTTTGAACAACATGAGGCCTATGGCACATATCAAGCACAATTCATTTTTGAACCGTCTCCATGTCGTGACAGCCGGGTTACATTGACGGCACAAAAAGACCAATTGGGCATGAAACAATTGAAATTGGACTGGCAATTCAATCAACG
>JAUIHY010000241.1 GCA_030432115.1 Gammaproteobacteria bacterium
TGGCTCACTCGGTATGACGGGTACGGTTTGTTATGCTTTGTGGCTCACTCGGTATGACGAAAATTTTCGATTTCTCACAGTAAACCTGTCGAAAATAAAAAGCAGGGTGAACCCTGCGGCTACATTCACATGTGATTATTCAGGAGTTGAAAAGCGTGGCGATTCTTTTGGTTATTTGCGTTATCATGTTCACATTGATTCTATGACGAGATAAGTATGGGTTGGTTGACTTTGTTGCCGCCGGTGGTGGCGATTGTTTTTGCGATGTGGAAGCGTGAGGTGACTTTGGCTTTGTTGCTGGGGATTTTTACGGCTGCTTTGATTTTATCAGGCGGCAACCCGGCTTTGGCTTTTGTTGACTTGCTTGATCGCATTGTTGGCGTTTTTTCCAGTGCTTATAACACGCGGGTTTTGATGTTCAGTTTATTGATTGGGGCTTTGATTCAACTGATTAAAATTTCTGGTGGTGTGACGGCTTTGGTTAATTGGTTAGCCGAAAAAAGATTCACCAACAACCAACGCAAAGCGGGCACATTACCTGCCCTGCTGGGCACAAGTATTTTTATCGACACCAACATGAGCATTCTGACCGCTGGCGTGTCTTCTCAAGCCGTGTTTGACCAACAAAAAATGAGCCGTGAACGCTTGGCTTACATCATTGACTCGACCTGTGCGCCCATCAGTGTTTTGATCTTACTCAACGGTTGGGGTGCGGCGATCCTTGGTTATGTGCAAGAAACAGGTGTGACCGATCCAGTAGCCGTGATGATCAGCAGTATTGGTTATAATTTTTATGCCATCATCACATTGATCATTGTGTATTACACCGTATTCAGCACACGGGTTTATGGGCCGATGCGCACCATGGAATCTGTCGCAACAAAACAAAGTGAAGATGCACCTCTGCTTACGGCGACCAAAAAGCGTTATATGTTGATGCCTTTGGTTTTTATGGTGCTCAGCATTTTGGTCTTTATGTTTATCACTGGTGAGGGCGATTTACGCCAAGGTTCGGGCTCTGAATCCGTGCTGTGGTCGGTGGTTTTGTCCATCATGCTGACCTTTGCCTTGTTGCGTTTTGATGCCAAAAAACCGACTAAATTCCTGATGGAACAATGTTTCAAAGGCATGGGTGATTTGTTGCCTTTGGTGAGTTTGGTGCTGTTGGCCTTTGCGCTGTCTTCAGCCATGGGCGATTTGGGCACGGCGAAATTTGTCACCGCTGTGGTCAGCGACTCGGTGCCTGTGTTTTTGATTCCCGCTTTGTTGTTTGTGATTGCGGCTTTTGTTTCATTCACCACCGGCACTTCATGGGGTACATTCGGGATTTTGATTCCGATAGCGATTCCATTGGCCTTGGGCTTGGGAATTTCACCGGGTTTGGTGCTCGGTGCGGTTTTGGGCGGCTCGGTTTTTGGAGATCATGCCTCCCCGATTTCAGACACCACCGTGATTGCCTCTTTGGCCGCGGGTTGTGATTTATTGGATCATGTGAAAACGCAATTGCCTTATGCGCTGACAGCAGGTAGTTTGAGTGTGTGTGTTTATTTGATTTTTGGCTTGATGCAATGAATCGGATGACTTACTGGTTATTCTGTTCATTTTAGGTCTTGCAATACTTCATCCAGAACATGAAATGAGCCAAACACCAACAAGCGGTCATCGGTTTGGGTCATTTTTTTACCTAGCTCAAAGCATTCAGCTGCCGTATTGAAAAAAGACATCAACTGGACATGGTCGGCCATGGTGAACTTTAATTCATTGATGGGCATCGCGCGTGGCCCTTGTAGTTCAAAGACCAGCCAATGGTCTATAAAACCTTCCAAATAAGGCAGCCAGGTTTCGACTTGTTTGTCATTAAGCACTGAGAATACCGCTCGAGTCTGCCCTTTTATCGGGTTTTGTTTCAACCATTCGGCCAAAGCCCCAGCTGATTGGGCATTGTGGGCCACATCAGCGATGATTTTGGGCTGTTCGCTGATGGTTTGTAAGCGGCCAGATAACTGAATGTTTTGCAGGGCTTGGTTAATGTGTGTTTTGTCCAAATCATGCCCCATGCGCAGCAACACATTGATGGCGGCGGCGGCATTTTGGATTTGCCAGTCACCTTGCAAGTTCGGGCGATTCAAACCTTCAAAACACATCGATTCGCTCATATAGTCGAATCCTGCATCATGTATCTGAAATTGATAGTCTTGGTTTAATCGTTGTAACTTACAGTTTAAGTCTTTGGCATGTTTTGTGATGCTTTCGGGACAATCATTTGATCCAAAGGCAGCGACTTGATTTGGCCGCAAAATACCCGCTTTTTCTTTGCCTATCGTCTCTTTATCATCACCCAACCACTCCACATGATCAATGTCTATGCCCGTGATGATGGCCGCATCAGCATCCAAGACATTCACCGCATCCAAACGACCACCCAAGCCCACTTCCATCACTTGAACATCTACCTGCTCTGAATCAAAAACACAGCAAGCGACCAGGAAAGCCCACTCAAAATAGGACAAGGGTGTATCGCCGCGTGCAGCCTCAATGCGTTCAAATGCCGCCAATAATGCTTCGTCACTGACAGCTTGGCCATCAATGGCGACACGTTCATTGAACTTGAATATATGAGGTGATGTGAAAGCACCGACTTTTTTACCTAAACTTTTGAGCAAAGCAGTCAGTATGGCCACGGTTGAGCCTTTACCATTGGTCCCAGCAACAGTTATGGTTGTGGTGTTTTTGAGATTGAGGTTCTGGTGGACTTGTTGGACACGCGCCAAACCAAGATCAATTTTATCTTGGTTCAGCGAATCCAGCCATGCATCAAGCGTTAGCTTGCTCATCGGCTACGATGACTTCATCAGGCTCTATGGCCTGAGCCTCTTGAGGCAAAAACAAATCCAATAGGTTAGCAATTTTATCGCGCAGGTCATGACGTGAAACAATCATGTCAATAGCGCCTTTGTCCAATAGAAACTCAGATTTTTGAAAACCTTCGGGTAACTTTTCTCGAACCGTTTGTTCAATCACACGAGGGCCTGCAAAACAGATCAATGCATCAGGTTCTGCAATGTTCACATCGCCCAACATGGCCAATGAAGCGGACACACCACCGGTTGTTGGGTTGGTCAGCACCGAAATATAAGGCAAACCAGCCAATTTCATGCGCTGCAAAGCGGCTGATGTTTTCGACATCTGGAATAAAGAAAACAAGGACTCTTGCATCCTTGCACCGCCAGATGATGAAAAATTAATCAATGGTAAGCCTTTTTCCAAAGCCACATGCGCCGCCCTAACAAAGCGTTCGCCGACCACAGAGCCCATTGAACCGGCCATGTAGTTAAAGTTAAATGCAGTAACCACCACATCTCTGCCATGAAGCTTTCCTTCTA
>JAUIHY010000242.1 GCA_030432115.1 Gammaproteobacteria bacterium
CTTCTGACAGTGGTTTTGTGGTCACAGGAACCGTTGGTAAGTCTTGCGATTGGACAGAGCCAATCAAGAAAAATGAAATCAAAAGTGTCAATGTGATGCGCATGAGAACCCTCAATGTGAAACAGTTATCGAAGCAAAGGCCGTATTTTATATGAATTATCATTCATTTGTGGGTTTACAACAGGAATCAACAGAAAACAATGAGAATGATTGTTTCTTTAGTCTCGGTTACTAAGCGAGAAGAGCCACCTTAACGCCCGGCTCACCAGCGCCCGAACCGGAGAGCTTTTTGTGGTAAAGTGAGCGCAGCGAAACCCACAAAAAGCTCTCCGGTTCGGGCGTCTGCGTGGAGCCGTTTGTTATGCATTTTTATTATTGCTTGAATTTCGACTTTTGGTAATGAATTCATTCTCAAATTCTTGCAATGCAATCTTTGAACACTCAGTGAAACTCATAATTAGATTTTTTAGATAATCGAACTCGCTTTTAATTAATTCATTTTGCTCATCTAGTTTTTTACTCAACTCAATGCAGCTTTCAGTAGAATTTTGATTGAAACTCGAAAGCATATGATGAATCAGATTATTTCTTTCCGAAACTATGCACTCCAAGGCCTCTCGCTTCGCATTCAGACTTTCTTTACTCATTTCAACTTGAAATCTAAAGTAGAAGGGTGAAGTGCTTTCATTAAGGCAATTGTCATCCGGTTCATTTTCCTTACATATCGTTTCTACGAAGCGTTTAACCAAATTTCCCATTGTTTGTTGAGAAATCGATTCTACTGACTTATCTTGACTTTTCTTTAGGGTGTTTAGGTCCCCTACTATCTTGGATCTCGGGATTATATGTTTTAACATAGCCTCAATACGTTGAAGCATCAGAACATTTCTACCAATTTTCCTTAAAACTTCATCTAATTCTGGACTATTCAAGGTCTATTTTCTCTATTGCATAACAACTTATTAAACATGCATCTTAACCATTTATCAGGTATAAATGTGATTAAATAAAGGCTTTTTTGGCGTTTTTTTGCCCCGGAATAGTCTTTTTTTCACAAAATATGCACTTTTAGCCCGATATTTCGTGATTAAATGGCACGAATGCATCATTATTGGTTCATATCGAGATAATATTGCATTTATATCTCGTTCCCAATCTCCAGATTGGTAACGCATACTGTTACAACCATTACTATGGGTTACCAAGCCAGCGCTTGAAACCCAGAAAAAAGGAGATACTCGTGTCGAGCACGGGTATGACGGTTTGTTTGGGTTGTTCTCCGCTTTGTTTGTGTGTTTTTAATTGACATTTAAAGCACTTCAGGTAGTATGCGCGACATTGTGAATTAAGGGTTTTGTCCGTGTTTAACTTGATATCGAAAAGAATGGGCTACAGCGTCAAGAACGACGTGTTGTCTGGTTTGACTGTGGCTTTGGCTTTGGTGCCTGAAGCTGTGGCTTTTGCGTTTGTCGCTGGTGTGGACCCCATGGTGGGTTTGTATGCGGCCTTTATGGTGGGTTTGATCACCTCTATTTTCGGCGGTCGTCCGGGCATGATTTCGGGTGCCACTGGTGCCATGGCTGTGGTGATGGTGGCTTTGGTTGCTTCACATGGCGTTGAATATTTGTTTGCGGCAGTGGTGTTGACCGGTGTGATTCAAATTATGGCAGGCTTGTTCAAACTGGGGATGTTTATCCGCATGGTACCGCACCCAGTGATGCTGGGCTTTGTCAATGGTTTGGCCATAGTGATATTCTTGGCCCAATTAGGGCAGTTTAAAGTGTTGGATGCCAATGGTATACAGCAATGGATGACCGGCCCCACCCTTTATTGGATGCTGGGTATGGTGGCTTTGACCATGTTCATCATTCACTTTTTGCCCAAATTGACTCGTGTTGTGCCGGCTTCATTGGCCGCAATCTTGATTGTTACTGGCCTGGTGATTGGCTTTGACATTTCTGTGCCGAATGTGATTGATTATGTGCGTTCAAATTCAGGTAATCCAGATGCGACCATCGCTGGTAGTTTGCCTTCATTTTCCATTCCTTCTGTGCCCTTTAATTTAGAAACACTGAAAATCATCCTGCCTTATTCTTTGATTTTGGCAGCCGTTGGCTTGATTGAATCATTGTTGACTTTGACTTTGATTGATGACATCACCGAAACCCGTGGTCAAGGTAACCGTGAATGTGTTGGTCAAGGTCTGGCTAACTTTACCAATGGTTTCTTTGGTGGCATGGGTGGTTGTGCCATGATTGGCCAAAGCATGATCAACATCAAATCAGGTGGCCGCGGTCGTTTGTCTGGCATCACCGCAGCCATCGCATTGTTGTTGTTTATCTTGGTCGGTTCTTCTTGGATTGAAATGGTGCCATTGGCTGCATTGGTTGGATTGATGTTTATGGTCGTTTTAGGCACTTTTGAGTGGGCCAGTTTGCGCATGATCAATAAAGTTCAAAAGTCTGAAATCTTTGTTATTGTGCTGGTTTCTGGCATAACCGTCATAGCTGATTTGGCCATTGCTGTGATCATCGGCGTGATTGTTTCGGCTTTGGTTTTTGCTTGGAAAGGCGCCAAGCGCATTTTTGTTGAAAGCCACGTTGAAGCTGATGGCAGTAAAATCTATCATGTTAAAGGCCCTGTATTTTTCGGTTCAATACATAATTTTAACGAACAATTTAACCCCAAAACCGACCCTGAAGAAGTGATTGTTGATTTTGCTGAGGCCCGTGTTTATGACCATTCAGGCATAGAAGCTTTAGACGGGTTGGCAGAGCGCTATATGCGCAACGGTAAAAACCTACATTACCGTCACTTGAGTCCAGAATGCCGTCAATTGTTACAAAAGGCCGGTAATTTGGTAGAGGTCAATGTCATAGAGGACCCTGATTACCATGTAGCCGATAGCCAACTGGGCTGAGTAATTAACAAGAAGTCGAATACCCCATGTCATTGACTGGGGTATTTTTTTGCCTTCGATTCATTTAATTAATCACTGGATTTCTGACCTGGCGTAACTGAGGGCCGCACTCACAAGACACAAGTCCACCTGCCTACATCGCCTTTGATTCATGTTCGGTTTTATCCAGAAGCTGGTTCAGATTTGCTATAATCATTAAAAAAACTGACAGGTTTAACTGATGACAGAAGCTTTGACCACTGCGGCGCTCCAGCCACACGCCATGGCAGTGATGATGTTAACTTTGCTTGCTTTGGTACTTTTTGCCATAGAACGCATACCACTACAAACGTCCAGTTTGTTTGTGATTGTGGCCTTATTCACCTTGTTTCATGTTTTCCCCTTCCAACAAGCCAATGGCGACATGCTGCCCGCCAATACATTTTTTCAAGGTTTTGCCAATGAAGCTTTGATTGC
>JAUIHY010000243.1 GCA_030432115.1 Gammaproteobacteria bacterium
TCTGATGCTTGATCAATCGCGTCTTCAACCACTTGATCAACTTCAGCAGAAGTGTCCACATCATCACCAGGTATCACCACAGCTTGTTTTTCTTCATTGTTGATGCTGCCCATCACACCCAAATCCTGTTCAGTGGCTTCGCCTGTGGCGCCCATCATGCTTCTTGAATCAATTGCAATCAACATGGTGACAATAAAAAAAGCAGTGGCCAACAAAGCCGTTGACTTGGTTAAAAATGAACCTGATCCTTTGGCACCAAAAACCGTGCCTGAAGCACCACCACCAAAAGCTGAACCTGCCGTAGCACCTGGGCCACGTTGAATCAAAATAAAACCAATCAAGGCAATACCCACCAGCACTTGAATGATGTTTAAAAAGTTAATTGTCATTTGATTTATTCTCCGTTTGACAAAGCGTCAGCTTGCTGACAAATTGCCATAAAATCTGTTACCGTTAAAGAGGCGCCTCCAATCAAGCCACCATCAACATCCGGCATAGAAAAAAGCGCGTGCGCATTGCTGCCATTACAGCTTCCACCATAGAGCAGGCGCATGCGGCGCGCAATTATATCATCATTCTCTGACAAATGAGAACGGATAAATTGATGAACTTGTTGGGCCTGTTCTGCAGTAGCGGTTAAACCCGTCCCAATGGCCCACACTGGTTCATATGCAATCACGCCCTGACCCAATGACTCCATGCCCACCAAGTCAATCACAGCTTGAATCTGCGACCATACAACGGATTCCGTTTCATCGGCTTCTCGTTGCGCCAAAGTTTCACCCACACACAGCACGGGCAGCAATCCAGTTGCCAAAGCTTGCTTGAATTTAAGGGCCACCAATTGATTGTTTTCACCGCCATATTCACGGCACTCAGAATGTCCTACCAGCACCATCTGACATCCCAGCTCCAACAACATTTCAGCACTGACTTCACTGGTGAATGCGCCCCTTTTATGGGCAGACACATTCTGTCCGCCCCACATCAGGTCACTGTTTTGCAATTGCGCTGCCACGGCTGGGATATGTACAAAAGGAGGGAAAACCGCCACATCATAAGACGCACCGTCTCCCACTTCATTCAACAAACCAGCAGCCAACGCCTTAGCGGATTCAATGGAACCATTCATTTTCCAATTGCCAGCCACCAAAAGCTTACGCATCAGCATCACCCTCATCAGCAGCTTCCGCATCCAAAGCGTCGTCCTCACCTTCAAGCACAACAACCTTGGCCACACTGACCAATGACTCTTTGTCTGCCAAACGAATCAAGGTCACTCCTTGGGTGTTCCTGCCAACCACAGAAATACCATTTACAGCAGTACGCACCAATGTGCCACCATTGCTGATCAGCATAATCTGATCATCTTCAAGCACCTGACATGCACCGACCACAGCACCATTTCGCTCTGAAGTCTGAATGGCTATCACGCCCTGCCCTGATCGTTTGATGCGCGAAAACTCTTCTAACTTGGTTTGTTTCCCGAAGCCATTCTCAGTACAAACCAAAACATTGCCCTCTTCCGCAATAAACATCGAAACCACTTCGGTATCGTCCTTCATGGTGATGCCCCTGACGCCTCGGGCGGTTCTGCCCATGCTGCGAACGTCTGACTCATGGAATCGGATGGACTTACCAGCCGAAGTGAACAGGAACACATCCTGATCACCGGTGGTCAACTCAACATTCACCAAATGGTCACCTTCTAATAGACCCAAGCCAATGATGCCATTGGCACGTGGTCTTGAGAAATTACTCAGCGGCGTTTTCTTCACCACGCCTTTGGCGGTGGCAAAGAATACATACTTGTCTTCATCATAATCACGCACAGGTAAGATGGCAGTGATTTTCTCTCCTTTATCTAATGGCAATAAGTTCACCAACGGCTTGCCACGCGCGGTACGAGAAGCCATCGGCAACTCATACACTTTCAACCAATAAACCTGACCTTGATTAGAGAAACACAATAATGTGTCATGGGTATTGGCCACCCACAAACGTTCAATAAAATCTTCATTCTTCATCGAGGTGGCCGATTTACCCTTGCCACCACGGGTTTGGGCGCGATAGACATCCAACTGCTGCATTTTGGCATAGCCTTCATGAGACAAAGTCACCACCACATCTTCTTCTATGATCAAATCTTCCATGGTCAAGTGCAATTGCCTGTCCATGATCACAGTGCGTCTGTCATCACCGTATTTTTCTTTGATTTCTTCCAGTTCTTCACGAACCACTTCCATCAAACGCTCAGGATTGGTCAGAATCTCTAAAAACTCTTTGATCTTTATGATTATTTCTTGAAATTCATCAGTAATCTTGTCTTGCTCTAAGCCAGTCAAACGATGCAACTGCAAATCCAATATCGCTTTGGCTTGTACAGGGGACAATTGATAACCTGCCTCAAAGAAACCGAATTCATCAGCCAAATCTTCTGGGCGACACAAGTCAGCATCATCATCCAACATAGACTTAATTAATGTCGAATCCCATTTTTTGTTCAACAAGCGCTCTTTGGCTTCAGCTGGGTTTTTAGAAGTTTTGATTAACTCAATCACTTCTTCGATATTGGCCAAGGCAACAGCCAATCCTTCTAAGATGTGTGCCCTGTCACGCGCTTTGCGCAATTCAAATATGGTGCGGCGAACAACCACTTCACGTCGATGCTTGATGAATTCATTTAAGATTTCCATCAAACCCAAGGTTTTGGGTTGACCATTGATTAAGGCCACCATATTGATACCGAATACAGTTTGCAATTGAGTCAACTTGAACAATTGATTCAACATCACTTCGGCCACTTCACCACGGCGCAGTTCAAACACAATGCGCATGCCGTCTTTATCAGACTCATCACGCAACGCAGAGATGCCATCGATTTTTTTCAATTTAACCAATTCAGCCACTTTTTCAATCAAGCGTGCCTTATTGACTTGGTATGGCAGTTCAGTTACCACGATGGTTTGCTTACCTGATGTGTCATCCGTTTCAATCTCAGAACGTGCACGCATATAGACTTTACCGCGGCCCGTATCATAGGCGTCACGAATGCCTTCTGCACCATTAATAAAAGCTGCCGTAGGAAAATCAGGCCCAGGCAAATGCACCATCAGGTCATCCAACGTCGCCTCTGGGTTTCTGATCATTTCAATGGTGGCGTTGATCACCTCTGTCAGATTATGAGGTGGGATATTAGTCGCCATACCAACGGCGATACCAGAAGAACCATTGACCAACAGTGCAGGCACACGGGTTGGCATCACTTCTGGTTCAGAATCTGTTTCGTCATAGTTTGGAACAAAGTCAACCGTATCCTTGTCCAAATC
>JAUIHY010000027.1 GCA_030432115.1 Gammaproteobacteria bacterium
GTGTTGAATTTCCAAAATCAAATCACAGGTCAAGAAGCACCAAACAATGCACCAAAGAACAAGTCCAAGGGTGACGAAATCATGGTTCTGAGTCAATCGTTTGCTGAAATGAAAAACAAAATAGAACAACAAATGAACCAAATCAAAGCGGCTGATAAAAACCGCAGAGATTTAATCAGCAACGTTTCTCATGATTTACGTACACCTTTGGCCTCTATTCAAGGCTATTTGGACACCATGGTGATCAAAGCCGATCGCTTGACTGATGAAGAAAAGACACAATACATGGCCACTGCAAGCAAACATTGTACACGCTTGAATCAATTGGTCAGTGACCTGTTTGAGCTGTCAAAGCTGGACGCCATGGCCATACAGCCTGAGATGGAAGCGTTTTCCATGTCTGAATTGATGCAGGATGTGAGCATGGAGTTCAAGCATTTGTGTGAAGAAAACGACATCACCTTGTCTGTAGAAGTTCCAGAATCAAACGGCATGGTGGTTGCGGACATTGGCTTGATGCAAAGGGTGCTTGAAAACCTCATCAGCAATGCGGTTAAACACACCGACTCAGGTGGTGAAGTCACCATCAAATTATCATCAAAAGGTGACAGTTACCAAGTGGTCATCAGAGACACTGGCTGTGGTATCAGTGAACAGGAGCTTCCCCATATTTTTGAACGTCTGTATCGAGCAGAAAACAGTGCCACCAGTCAGAGTAATTCATCGGGCTTGGGTTTGGCGATTGTCAAAAAAATCATCGAGCTACACAAAAGCAACATTGATGTGGCCAGTCAATTAGGCAAAGGAACTGTATTCCACTTTGATTTACCCATAGTGAAAGCATAAAAAATACCAGACACAAGGACGTGTCAAAAAATCAAAAATCAATTGAGTAAATTTCCTTGTGGCGATAGAATGCGCGCCATCCAAGGGGTGGTTTTTACCTGAGATGGCACTTTAGATGACACTGTGCCGAACCCTTAGAACCTGATCCGGTTAACACCGGCGTAGGAATGGGTATCATACACAACGCCATAACCGGGTCTCTGTTTAACAAAGATTATTCGAGATCCTATACATGAAAAAGACGATTCTTTTTACCGCATTGGCTTTCAATGCACCTGCCTTGTTTGCACAAGACGACAGCCCTGAACAGTTGGACGAACTGACCGTAACGGCTGATTTGCGTGAAGACACCACCGTTAGAGAAATTGCCACATCAGTTGCAGTCATAGATGAAGAAACCATCAAACAAGCCGGTAACCAACATTTTGAAGAGCTGATGGGTTTGGTGCCAAACCTCAATTGGTCTGGCTCAACTTCACGTCCACGCTATTTCCAAATCCGCGGTATCGGTGAACGTTCACAATACCAAGGTGCGCCTAACCCTTCTGTTGGTTTTATCATTGATGACATGGACTTCACTGGCATCGGTGGTGTGGCCACATTATTCGACATGCAACAAATCGAAGTGTTGCGTGGTCCTCAAGGTACGCGATACGGTGCCAACGCCTTGGCAGGTATGGTGTATGCCAAGTCAAATGCGCCCAGTCAAGAAGCAGCTTACCACGTAGAAACCTTGTGGGGCGATGATGGTGACAAAGCATTGGGCTTCAGTGCCACAGGTGCTTTGGAGAAGAATGCCGCATACCGCTTTTCAGTGCACCAATCCTATGCTGATGGTTTCCGCCACAATGACTTTTTTAACTCAGATGACAGCAACCAAAAAGATGAATTGATGGTGCGCGGTAAAATTAACTGGCAGGCCAGTAACAACTGGGAAATGGATTTGACCATGTTGTTTGCCGACATTGATAATGGTTTTGATGTTTGGGCGCCTGAAAATGGATTCACAACGCACATTGATGATTTGGGTTGGGATCGCCAGCGTTCTCGCGGTTTCAGCATGAGAAATACCATTGATAATGGTTCATTCGATTTGATCAGTATCACCGCTTACACCGATTCAGACATCAGCTATTTCTTCGACGGTGACTGGGGTAATGACGATTATTGGGGCGACCAAGCACCTTATGATTTCACCTCATTGAATGACCGTGAGCGCACACATTTGACCCAAGAATTCCGCTTGGTATCAAGTCCTGATGCACGTATTTTCGGTGGCAGCACCGATTGGATTGCGGGTGTTTATTTCTCAAGCATGGAAGAATCTAACCTGTTCAATGATTTTTACAATGGTTATGTTGACAGAGACTTAAGCAGTGACTTTGAAGCCCAAAGTGTGGCTGTATTTGGTCAATTGGACACACATCTTTCTGCTAAAACGGTTTTGACCACAGGATTGCGTTTTGAGCAACGTGATGCAGAGTACATGGACTCAGATGGTCTGGACCTGTCGCCAAAAGATGACATGTTCGGCGGACAATTGTCTATCAATCATGAGTTGAATGACAATCAAAACATTTATGCCACATTGTCTCGTGGTTACAAAGCCGGTGGATTCAACTTGAGCACCTCACTGGCACCAGCACAACGTGATTATGACCCTGAATATCTATTGAACATGGAAGTGGGCATGAAAGCGATGTTGTTGGATTACCGTTTGAATTTGAATGTGGCGGCCTTTTACTCTAAACGCCAAGACATGCAGGTCAGTACTTCCTACCAAGAGGACCCAACCGATCCATTGACCTATGTGTTTTTCACAGGTAATGCAGCTGAAGGTAAAAACTATGGTTTGGAAGCCGATTGGCGTTTCCAAATCAACCGCAACTTTTCTTTGCATGGTGCCTTAGGCATCTTGGAAGCAGAGTTTTCTGACTATGTGACGGTTGATGGTGATTTCACCGGTCGTGAGCAAGCACATGCACCGGGCTATACCTATAATTTAGGCATGTTGTACCAAGGCGACACCGGCTTTTTTGCCCGAGTTGATGTCAATGGTAAGGATGAATTTTATTTCTCAGATTCACATGATCAAATTTCAAAAGCGTATGAATTGGTGAACGTTAAAGCCGGTTATCAAGCCGATTCTTGGGCTGTGTATGCCTGGGGCCGTAATGTGTTTGATCAAGATTATGCGGTACGTGGTTTTTACTTCGGTGTGGTGCCACCTGATTGGAATGATGAGTTGTACACCCACTTGGGCGATCCAGCACACTTTGGTATCAGTGCTGAATTTGATTTTTAAGACAAGTTGATGAGGTTCTTGGGAAAAACCGAGAACCTCATATGATTTGTTATCAATAAACAAAAAGAGGAAAACCATGAACGTATCAGTAGAAATCAGTATGTACCCATTGGCGGATGAATTCATTCCTGTGATTCAAGCCTTTATCGATGACTTGAACCGTCACGAAGACATCAAATGCATCACCAACACCATGAGCACACAAGTTTTTGGTGAATATGCTGAAGTTTTGCGCGTTGTCAGCGAATGCATGCAAAGGGCACATCAAACCACGCCCAAAGCACCGTTTGTGTTGAAAGTGTTGAATGGTGATTTGTCGCCACAAGAAAGTTGATGGAAACTTTGAATCAAATACTGGCGCAATGGACTGCCCAGTCTCAGTTAGAAATGATCGCTGTTTTGTGCGGTGTGTTGTATTTGGTTTTGGTGATCAGAGAAAACATTTGGTGCTGGTTTTTTGCTTTTATCAGCACCAGTATTTACATTTATTTGTTCCACGCTGTTTCTTTGTTTTCCGAATCCTTGTTGAATGTTTTTTACTTGGTGATGGCGGTTTATGGCTGGTGGCAATGGACTAAAGGCGAAAATAAAAATGTTCGCAATGACCACCACAAACCGATAGTCAAATGGCCATGGAAAAAGCATCTGGTATTGATTGCCGCAACGGGGCTGTGTGTGCCGTTGATGGGTTATTACATGCGATCTTTGGGCGCCGATTATGCATACTGGGACGCTTTTACCACTTGTTTTGCGGTCATGACCACATTTTTAGTTGTTTGGAAAGTGTTCGAAAACTGGTATTATTGGTTGGTAATTAACAGTGTCTCAACGGTGATATTTTGGCAAAAAGGCTTGTTCCTCACAGCATCCTTGTTTGGCGTTTATTTGGTGATGGTCATTATGGGCATTATGGCTTGGCAAAAAGCCTATGAACAACAGCAGCTCAATTAAAAACAGCATCAAAGAAAGTGTTGTTCAGGAATGGACCTTGCATGAATGGGGGCAAAGGGTGGCTTTGTTGCCAGAAGTGGCTGCGGCAGGCTTGTTGGACATCGAAGCACTGACCCATGGCACCGTCAATAAATCTTTTAAAGTCACCACCAATAAAGGCACATGGGTGGTGCGTTTCAATAACGATGAATTACCGGGAATCCACCGTCCAACAGAAGCGAGAATTTTAGAAGCCATTCAGCCGCTTGATTTGGCGCCACGATTGATTGCCAACCACGTGAACCAAGGTTATTTAATCACCGTTTTTTGTGAAGGTACACATTGGACCCAAAGCGATTTATCAAACCCTCAACAATTAAGGCGATTGGCTGAAGTGCTACAACCATTGCACCAAATCCCTTTTTCTTGCAAGCGCACTGAGCTGGTGTTTCGCTTGGTAGAATACATTCATTATTTTACCAAGATGGATGATGGTTTGAAATCTGCCATCAACAAAACAGTGTCTGAACTCAGCCACATGGGCTTTTGGCAAAAACAAAAACAATTACTGCACTTTGATCTGAATCCCATGAACATCATATGTAATGGAGATGAATTGAAAATCATCGATTGGGAATATGCGGGCGTAGGCCATCCGATCATCGAATGGAGTGTGATTCAAAACTATGCGGGTGTGGATATTCAAGCGCAGATTCCTGAATTTTTTGGCATCCATTACCCAGAGAAAGTACAGAAATTGATCGACCTGATGATGGAAATGTGGCAGTTTTAAGCCGCATAATGTGCTTGCCAAAGTGCGCCAGCCTCAAGTAAAATGCAGCTCCACCTTGCCCAGGTGGCGGAATTGGTAGACGCGCCAGCTTCAGGTGCTGGTGGCCGTAAGGCCGTGGAGGTTCAAGTCCTCTCCTGGGCACCATTTTGCTGGCTTATTCTTCGTGAGACCAGCAAATACTGCGTCTCATTTTGATCGAGCACGCTTGTGCACTCACAATATGTTCCTTGACTCTGCCAACCTCACTGTGAATATGCGTAGCAAAATCCTATGCATCGATATTGATACAAATCCTACGTAATTTTATTTGAAATGTTATGATGTTTTTTGGGGTCTGTTTGATTTCAACCTAATAAGGAGCATCGATATGATTAAATTGTACACGGCGGCCACGCCCAATGGCTGGAAGGTTTCGATTTTGCTTGAGGAATTGGGGGTGGATTATGAATTGCATGCCATCAATTTGTCTGAGAACGAGCAGAAAGGACCTGAGTTTTTGGCCATCAATCCCAACGGGCGGATTCCAGCGATTGTGGATTCTGAAGAAGACGGTTTTGCCGTTTTTGAGAGTGGTGCGGTGATGGTGTATTTGGCCGAAAAGTATGGTCAGTTTTTACCTGATGACTGCAAAGGTCGATCTCAGGTGATGCAATGGTTGATGTTCCAGATGGGTGGTATTGGGCCGATGATGGGACAGGCCAATGTGTTTTATCGTTATTTTCCGAAAAAGATACCTGAAGCGATAGAGCGCTACCAAAATGAAGTGAAACGTTTGTTTGGTGTTTTGGACGGCCATTTGGCTGATAAGACTTATTTGGCAGGGGATTACTCCATCGCGGATATGGCCAATTGGAGTTGGGTGCACACCCATAATTGGTCAGGTGTTGAACTTGAACCATTCAAAAATTTAAAGCGTTGGAATGATGAAATTGGTCTAAGACCGGCTGTGCAGCGGGGCATCAACATCCCTGCAAAAGTGGACCCAGAAGACATCAAGAAAGCGGGCGAGAAGTTAATTAAATGACTAATTTATGACTTATGTTAATGATTGAAATTGGGGGTGTATGTAAAATCAAGAGATGTCACATCAAGTCTTAACATGACCATTCACCTTACAAACATTCAAGATGGTGTCGATGTCATCATTGAGCATGTAGGAAAAAAATTAACCGTTGGTACGCCTTTGGGAATTGGCAAGCCCAATCCGCTGATCAATGCCCTGTGGCATCAGGCTAAAAAGGATGCTGCGTTAAAGTTAGAAATTTGCACGGCTTTGTCACTGCAGTTACCCAAAGGCAAGTCATTACTAGAGCGGCGATTATTGTCGCCATTTGTGAAGCGGATTTTTGGTGATTATCCTGAGTTGAGCTATCTTGAAGACGTTTCGAATGACGCCATTCCAGAAAACATGCAGCTGACCGAATTTTATATGCAATCGGGCAAGATGCTGCACTCGACAACTGCGCAAAGGCATTATATCAGCAGCAATTACACCCACGCTGCGCGTGATATTTTGGGCAAAGGCATGAATGTTTTGGTTCAAATGGTGGCGGTCAAACAAACAGCCAATGGCCCAGTTTATAGCCTCAGCAGCAACACGGATTTGACCTTGGACATGGTGCGCATCGCTGAAAGAAAAGGCATAGAAAACATTTGCTTCGTTGCCATGGTGAACCCGAATATGCCTTTTATGGGAGGGCAAGCTGAAGTGGATGCCGATTTTTTTGATGTCATTGTGGATGATGAGTCGGCCTATTTCAAACCGTTTGCCACACCTCGTGGTGCTGTGAATGTGGTGGACCACCACATTGGCTTGATGGCCAGTTCCTTGGTCAAAGATGGTGGTACTTTGCAGGTGGGGATTGGTTCTTTGGGTGATGCGCTGGTGCATGCTTTGTGTGTCAGGCATCAAAACCCTGCCACATACAAAAGCCTGTTGGAACAAACCCAAATTCAAGAACGGTTTGGCCAAGTGGTTGAACAGGCTGGAGACACAGCTCCATTCCATCAAGGCCTGTATGCGGCCAGTGAAATGTTTGTTGAAGGTTTTGCTCACTTGTATCAATCGGGCATATTAAAACGCCATGTTTATCCCGACGCTGAGATTCAAGCGCTGATAAATCAAGGCGTTTTGACCGAGCAGATTCAGCCAAACGTGATTGAATTGCTGTTGCAGCATGACGTTTTGGATGAGCGCATCACAGAGCGACAGTTCAATCGTTTGCAGGCTTTGGGCATTCTAAAAACTGAACTGAAAATGGTGAACGGTCAGATTGAAGACTTGTCGGGGCAAAGGTTTTCGACTGATTTATTTGATTATCAACATATCCAAGCCATTCAATCACATTGTCTTGGTGAGCGACTTAAACAAGGTGTGCTATTGCACGCGGCTTTCTTCTTGGGTTCACCTTGGTTTTACCAATGGTTACACGACTTGGATGATCAAACCCGTGAACAATTTCAAATGACACCGGTGAGCCAAATCAATGAACTGTACGGTGGTGAAGCTTTGGATCGGGTTCAGCGGGTAAAGGCGCGGTTTATCAATACTTGCATGAAAGTCGATGTTTTGGGAGCTGCGGCTTCTGACACCTTGGATAACAACCAAGTGGTCAGCGGTGTCGGAGGGCAATATAACTTTGTCGCTATGGCACATGCTTTGGAAGACAGCCGATCAATCTTGATGCTGAAAAGTACCCACAATGGGAAGAATGGCTTGGAAAGTAATGTAGTTTGGAAATACCCTTATTGCACCATTCCAAGGCATTTGCGTGACATCGTTATCACGGAATATGGTATCGCTGATTTGCGCGGCCTTTCAGATGAAGATTGTATCAAACAAATGATTGGTATTGCAGATTCAGCGTTCCAAGAAGGCCTGCGCGTCGCAGCAGTTAAGCACAATAAGTTGTCAGCCGATTGGGTTATCCCAGCATCTTATCGCAACAACACGCTTGCCAGTTTAAAGAACAACCACAACAAACTCAAAGCCATGGGCCAATTTCCATCATACCCATTTGGCAGCGACTTTACGGATACAGAGCTGGGCATCATCCAAGCATTGCAATACCTGAAAAGCCAGAGCCACACATGGCGAGGTAAATTGAAAATGTTGTTCAATGCATGGCGCCATAAACCAAGCTTTGCAAATGATGATGTTTTACAGCACATGGGTTTGAATCAGCCCCAAAGCCGGGAAGAAAAACTGTCTTTCATGTTATTGAATTATGCTTTGAGTCAAATTGACGGGTGATTTTGTAAGTTTATTTTTGTTGCATTATTTTAAACATCAACAGGGTCATGACAAAGGGAATCATTAAGCCTTTTAAGGGGGCAATCATTTGAATGAATGGCATGTTCTTTAAGCCGATGATTTGAAAGGCAACAAAAGCACCTATGCTGAGCCACATGGCAATCGTTGCAATTTTGGGTTGAAACAAAAACATCAACAGGCTGATGATGATCAAGGGTCTGAAAATCAATTCAGGGCTGAATGATTCACTTCCATCGTGGAAGTGAGTGAACAGTTTCATTGCGTGGTAGGCAATGAGAAATCCAGCCAGTAGGCACATGGCTGATATTTGAACGGTTTTTTTCGAGCTCATTAATGGTTTCTCAGAAATGAAATCAAAGATTGTATCAAATGCATTGTCTTAACAAATGGCCCATAAGTTTGCTTCATTGAAGTTTGTGGGATGGTAACGGGCAGCGAATAAAAATCTAAGCTTTGCAATGGTCATGTGGCTCTTTTAAGATAGTAGCTTATCTATAACAACACGACCCGCATGACAGCAAAAGCCATTCTTGACACCTACCACCGCTCGGTGGTGAATAAATTTCAAGTGTATAACAGCTTGTTTCTGAATCTGCCTTTTGATCAGGTGCAACAAGTGGGGGTGTTGTTGCCTTTGCTGGCGCATGACTGTCAACAGGCCTATCAACAAGCGAAAAGCCCAGAGGCTATCATTGATGCGTTTATGAACAGTCATTTGCCCGACATGGATGAAAAGGAGCGGGTGTCTGTTTTGTTTAAATTCATTCAGTACATTGAGCGACAAATTGTCTTGTTTGATGCGGTCGAAGAAGCGGGGTTTACTCAGAACCATGCAGCAGAAGGTCGTGGCAGTGTTCCATTTTTGGCGCAAAAGACAACCTTTATGGAACAAATGGATAACCTGCGTGAAAAATTGAGTGACTATCATGCACGGGTTGTATTGACCGCCCACCCCACGCAATTTTATCCAGGGCCGGTTTTGGGTATCATCACTGAATTGTCTGCGGCCATTCAAGAAAATAACACAGACACCATAGAAATGCTGTTGCGCCAGTTGGGTAAAACCCCTTTGTACAGCAAGGACAAGCCCACACCCTATGATGAGGCTGTGAGTCTGACTTGGTATTTGGAACATGTGTTTTATGACACCGTTATGGACATCAATGGTCGCTTGGCTCAGCATATTTATGGCAACAATTCTTTGCCTGAAAACAGTTTTATAGAACTCGGCTTTTGGCCAGGTGGTGACCGTGATGGGAACCCCAATGTCACTGCGGACATCACTTTGAAAGTGGCGCGTCGATTGCGTTCCAGTATTTTAAAGTGTTATTTCAGACACATCCGTGAATTGAAAAAGCGTTTGACCTTTAAGCATGTTGAGGCTCAGGTCACGGCGATTGAGAAGCAGCTTTACATCGGCGCTTTTACTGATCCGGAAGTTTATGATTACCAGGCCTCACAATTGATTGCTGATTTAAGTGACATAGTGGTGATGCTTGAGCAAAAACATCAGGGATTGTTTGTTGAACAAGTCAATGCCATGATCCAACAGGTTCATTCTTTTGGCTTTTATTTTGCAGCCTTGGACATCCGGCAGGATTCGCGTGTGCTGCGGTCGGTGCTTGAACAAATTGAATCAGGCAATGTGACCGATTCGGTGGCCTATGACACTTTGGATTCCATGCGGGCCATTGAAAAAATACAATTAAGCAATGGGGCTCAAGGCGCCCACCGTTACATTATCAGTAACTGTCAACAAGCCGCTGATGTGAAGCATGTGATGTCGTTGTTTCTTTGTGCTGGATTGAGTGCACCTTATGCGATTGATGTGGTGCCTTTATTCGAAACCATTGATGATTTAATGGCTGCTCCGGAAGTGATGGCCAGCTTGTATCAAGATGCTGAATACCGCGCCCATTTGTCACACAGGCAAGACCAACAAACCATCATGTTGGGGTTTTCAGATGGCACCAAAGACGGGGGTTATATTGCGGCCAATTGGGCCATTTTACGGGCCAAAGAAAACCTCTCTGCCGTGGCTGCAAGCCATGGTGTCACTTTGGTGTTCTTTGATGGCCGTGGTGGCCCTCCAGCCAGAGGCGGCGGAGAAACGCATCAGTTTTATGCATCTTTGAGCCCCAAAATACAAAACCACGCCACTCAACTGACCATTCAAGGCCAGACCATTTCAGCTAATTTTGGTCGTGCAGAAACAGCGCAATATAACTTGGAGCAGTTACTTTCTGCGGGTATTTCCAATGCCCTGCAAGCTGATGAGCTTGCCGATGCGCAGTCAGGTGCCGCATGGGATGACATGGCCTATGATGTGTTGCAACAATTGTCGGACATCAGCTTGGCGCATTACCAAGCATTCAAGGCACACCCCAAATTTGTGCCTTATTTAGAGCAGGTCAGTACTTTAAAATATTATGGACAGACCAATATTTCGAGCCGGCCCACCAAGCGCAATGCCGATGAGGCATTGAATTTTGAAGATTTGCGAGCCATTCCTTTTGTCGGTGCTTGGAGCCAGCTCAAACAAAATGTATTGGGGTATTATGGTGTGGGCACGGCATTGCAGACGTTGATTGATCAGGGCCGATTGGCTGATTTGCAAGCGCTTTACCAACAATCAGGTTTTTTCAAAACTTTGATGGACAACTGCATGATGTCATTAGCCAAATCTTATATGCCTTTGACTTCATATTTACAAGACCACCCTGAATTTGGTGCGTTTTGGCATTTGATCAATGAAGAATTTGAGCGCAGTCAACAGGCTTTGCTGGCGGTGGCTCAAGCAACACATTTGTTGGCTGACCAACATTTACGAGCGGCATCCATAGCCATACGTGAACGCATTGTTTTGCCGCTGATAACCATTCAGCAATATGCTTTGCAACGCATAGAAACATTAAAAAATGAAGCAACCGAAAGCCCTTTGATCGCAGTTTATGAAAACATGGTGACCCGTTCGTTGTATGGCAATATCAATGCCAGTCGAAATGCCGTGTGATGCACACAGCCAGTTTGTTAGCCCAGTGATGATAGACATCTGGTCCAGGATGAAAGCCGTCACTGGCGGCAGGTAATTCAGCAGGGAAATCTCGCAATGAGAAATACTGTGCGTCACTGCTTGTTAATTGCTGTTGTAAGGCGAGGTCAAGTTGTGACGCTTTGTTACCCAGGTAATGACTGAGTTTTGTTGGCAAGGCAGGGAAAGTGCTCATCGGCGGTACGCCACAAACAATCAGTTGAGATGCATTGTGATTTCTTTTGAGTTGAGTATGCAGTTGTTGCTGGGTGGACAGCCAATCGTCAATATGGGTGCCAGCTATCACATCATTGACCCCTAAAACGGTAATGATCACATCAAAATATTGGCCTTCAATGGCTTTTAAGCGTCCCAAACTGGTGGTGCTTTTGTCTCCGCTGAAGGCAACAATGCGATAAGAGATGCCAAAGGGCAATTGTTCAATTAATTGTCCCATCAAGCTTTGTTTAAAACAAGTGGCGCCGACGCCAGCTGCTGATGAGTCACCCAATAACAATACGCTCAGTCTGGGTTCCTTAGAAGTGTGCCCGAATTCGGGTGTTTTATATTCGGGCAGGCGCAGCGTTTTTAACTTAACCCACAATGCTTGTAGCAACAAAACGGGGGATAAAAGCCTGTTCATCCGGATTCAAAGCGATGCAAAAATCTTGTCACCAGCATCACCCAGCCCGGGTAATATATAACCCTGTTCATTCAAGCAATCATCAATGGCTGCCACATGGATGTCCACATCAGGGTGAAGGGTTTCTATCCGTTTGATACCCTCAGGCGCTGCCACTAAAAAAAGTCCTTTGATGTCGGTGCAACCTGCTTTTTTCAATAAATTGAGTGTGGCATCGAATGTACCGCCTGTGGCTAACATCGGATCAATAACAATCACTGACATGTCCTTGATGCCTGGTACAAATTTTTCATAATAGGCTTCGGCTTCCAAGGTTGCTTCATTGCGCGCAAAACCCACCACTGAAACTTTAGCCGAAGGAATCATTTGTAACACACCATCCAGCATGCCCAATCCTGCCCTGAGTATCGGCACTATGCTGATGTTTTTGGCCGCAATTTTTTCAATTTCAGTGGGGCCAGACCAAGTGTCTATTTCAGTTTTGTGTGAGGGTATGTGTGCAGTCGCTTCATAGGTCAATAGGGCGCCGATTTCAGCGACCAATTGCCTGAAATCTTTGCTGCAGATGTTTTTTTGACGTAATAATCCGACTTTGTGTTTAATCAAGGGGTGTTTGCTTGCTTGTGTGCTCATGTGGGTGGTTGATATAAAAATATGATTTTATCATGCCAAAAAATGGAGTGTGGGGATTGCATAAATTTTTTGTGTTTGGTATTTTGAGCCGATGAAATTTGTTGATGTATGCTTGCTGTGTTTGATTGCTGTGGTGATGACCACTGCTGCTGTGCAGGCAAAAAAATATTACAAACACGTGGATGAAAATGGCATTGTTCATTATTCAGACAAAAAACCACAAGGTGTGGCGGACTTTGAAAGTTGGCAGGTTAGGGTGGAAGACAGCCAATATGAAGTCAAAGTGGTCAATCGAGGCACCAAGCGGATGCCCATATTTTATGCGGTGAATGCCTACCATGGCCCGGTTGAAATTCGCTTGAGTTTTGCCCAGCAACAAAACGTCCAAGCCGATCCGCCGTGGCCAGCCCGTTATGTGGTGCCAGCCAAGAGTGATTTGTACTTATCTACGGTCAAACCCATCAATGAGCAAAGGGGGTGGTCAATGCGCTACCGCATCGATTCAGCGCTGGGAGACCCTAAAGCACAGCATGATGAAAACCATCCTTATGCATTGCCTTTTGTTGGCAGCAAAAATTATGTGGTCTCGCAAGCCTTTGGTGGCGAGTTCAGTCATCATTTGGATCAAAGCATGCATGCAGTGGACATTGCCATGCCAGAAGGGTCCAAGGTTTTGGCCTCCCGAGCCGGAGTGGTGATGGATGTGGCCAATGATTTCTATGGGGGCGGCGTTGATGCTAAACATTTGTCACGGGCCAATTTTGTTCGCATATTACATGACGATGGCAGCATGGCTGTTTATGCCCACTTGCAATTGGAATCGGTCAAAGTGGCCAAGGGCCAACGGGTTGAGAAACAACAGGAGATTGGCCGATCAGGGTCAACTGGTTTTTCATCGGGGCCGCATTTGCATTTTGTTATACAGGCCAACACAGGTATGAAATTACAAAGTGTGCCCTTCAAGTGGTTGAATAAGCTAGGGCAGTTGGTGACACCCAAAGTGGGACCTATTTAATTCAGGCATTGCTGTTTCCCCTTGGCGTGGTGTTGCATTTGCGGTAAGATTTGCCGCATTGATTCCACCAGCTGCAGGCTGTAGTCGCATGTTTTTAAAGTTCCTTAAATACCGCAAAGCATTATGTTATTTGTCAGAAAATCAATCTTTTTTACCGCTTGAATACATGAGCCAAAATGTGGCCACGTGGCATAAAGATTATATTCAGGCACAGCCGTTTCCTAACATCACACTGGATGATTTTTTCAGCCCCAAAGTGCTGGATGTGGTGGAAAAAGAGTTCACACATCCTGACCAACAAACCGAATGGAGCCAATTCCGCAATGTGGTCGAATGGCATAAAAATGGGACCAGTCATGACGGCATGATTCCTCTGTTTACCCGTCAGTTGATTTATGAATTGAATGCCCGCCCATTTTTAGATTTTATGGAACGGTTGACAGGCATAACTGGATTGATGCCAGACCCTTACTTGGTCGGTGGCGGTTTGCACTCGGTTTTACCCAGAGGGCGATTGGAAGTGCATGCTGATTTCAATGCCCATCCCATCACACAATTCACCCGGCGCATCAATGTGTTGATTTATTTGAACAAAGATTGGCCAGCATCATTCGGCGGAAATTTGGAGTTATGGGATAAAAATGTAACCCAAAAAGTGGTGGAAATTGCACCCATTTTTAATCGCGTGGTGGTGTTCAATACCGATGATGATTCATACCATGGTCACCCAGAACCATTGAATTGTCCAGAGGACAGGCAAAGAAAATCCATTGCCATGTATTATTACACGCGAGAGGTGCCGGCGAGCAAACACAATACGGTTTATAAAATCAGGCCCAGCCAACCCAAATAAGCACCCAAGACTCAGTCTATGACGTTGTCTAAGGGCAAATGCGCGGTGCGCTTTTTCTGACGCATGGAAAAACTGGTGTTGATGGCCCTGATGTGCGGCAGCGCCAAAATTTTATCGTATATCAGTTGATTATAAGATTGCATGTCCTTGCTGACTATCTTCAATAAATAATCATGTTCGCCACTGGTGGCGTGGCACTCAAGGATTTCGGGCCATTGTTTGATGGCTTGGTCAAATACTTTGACGGTCTCAGGGTGGTGGTTATCCAATGTGATAAAAGCAAAAGCGGTGATGTTCAAGCCCAGCATTTCTTGGTCCAGTACCACGCTGTAGCCTTTGATCAGTCCACTTTTTTGTAAGGCGTCAACCCGGCGCCAACACGGCGCTGGTGACAGGGCCACCTGTTCGGCCAAATCTTTGTTTGAAATGCGACCATCTAGTTGTAACTGATTGATGATTCGTTTGTCGAATTTGTCCATAGTGAGCAATATTATATCTCATATTGTGATTGCAGGTAAGTTAAATTGCGCCAATGAAGCCGATTGAGCAAATATAGCAAGCACCTTTGCCCTTTTTTTGTCGATAATGGTCGTTTGATTTTTCAAAGAGATTGACCGTGCAAGCAGAACCGATAAAAACCACAGAACAAGGATTATTTGATTGGCGAAAAATAGCCAAAGACGTACTCATTTCAAGGGCATTGGATGACCTCGAAGAGTTTGATTTGGTGAAGCAAAAAAAGGTGTTGTATCAGTTTTCAGCTCGTGGTCATGACTTGGCACAAATTTTATTAGGGCAAATCATGACGGCCAAAAAAGACGCGGTTTCTGGGTATTACCGCTCACGGCCGCTGTTGTTGTCCATGGGTATTCCGGTAGAGCAATTCTTACAAGCCACCATGATGCGCCAAGGCGGTTTTTCCAATGGTCGCGACATCGGTGTGGTTTTTAATGAACCGAATCATGATGGTGCCTGTGTGTTGCCCATGTCAGGTGGAGTGGGTGCACAATACACACCTGTGGCCGGTTGGGCACAAGCCATTGAATTTCACCGCAACCACCTGAAAAATTCAGATTGGGATGGTGCCATGGGTTTGGTGTTGGGTGGTGATGCATCGGTAGCGACTAATGGCTTTTGGTCGGCATTGACCATGGCAACGACCTTGTCATTGCCCATGATGTTTTATATTGAGGACAATGGTTATGGGATTTCAGTGCCGTCAAGTTTCCAAACACCCGGCGGAAACATCGTCAAAAACCTCGAATCATTCAAAGGCATTAAACTGTTGTCAGGTGATGGTACCAACCCAAGCGAGGCCGCTGCTTTGATCTCTGAGGCCAACCAACATGTGCGTGAACAGCGCAGCCCAGTGTTATTGCGTTTAACCGTACCTCGTTTGAATGGGCACTCAGCCCAAGACACCCAAAGTTATAAGTCAGCCGATCGAATTGCGTTTGAAAAACAGCACGATCCTTTGCCTAAATTAAAAAAATACGTCATCAGCCAAGGTTTTTTGACAGAAGCTGAGTGGCAAAGCATGGCTGAGGAAGCTGTGGCCTTTTGTCAAAGCATGGCCGATAAAGTTGATGCTCAAGCATTTGCAGACCCTGAAGCTGTGCACAGTCATGCATTCGAAGAAAGGGGCGCAGAAGGCAAACCCTTATTGCAAACTCAAGGTGGCATTCATTTGAAACAGCCGCAGTTTCCACCCAGTTCTGAAGAAGTGATTGCTGAACCTGGCCGCATCAATATGGTGACAGCCATTCGCAAAACCTTGGACTTTGAATTAACGCACAATGACAAAATGATGGTTTTTGGTGAAGACGTGGGTGCCAAAGGCGGTGTCCATGCGGTGACTTTGGGTTTGCAGGAGAAACATGGCGAAGACAAAGTGTTCGACACCTCGTTATCAGAAGAGGGCATCATTGGTCGTTCCTTGGGCATGTCATTGGCCGGATTGTTGCCCGTACCAGAGATTCAGTTCCGAAAGTATGCCGATCCTGCCGAAGAGCAGTTGAATGAAACCGGTTCCATGCGTTGGCGTACCAATAACCGCTTTGCCGCTCCCATGGTGGTACGTATGGCAGGTGGCTATTTTGGTTGTGGTGATCCATGGCATTCACAGTGTGCAGAAGTCAAATGGGTGCATGCCATAGGTTGGCAAGTGGCCATGCCATCGAATGCCGAAGATGCGGTGGGCCTGTTGCGCTATGCTTTGCGTGATAACAACCCGACCATATTCTTCGAACACAGAAAAATGCTCGATCACATGTGGGCACGTCGCCCTTATCCTGGTGACCAATACATCGTACCTTTTGGCAAAGGCAAAAAAATCCTGTCGGGCGATCGATTGACAGTGGTGTCTTGGGGCGGCATGGTACACATGTGCCAAACGGCCATCGAACAAACGGGTGTGCAAGCCGATTTGATTGACCTGCGCACCTTGCGACCTTGGGACAAGGGCATGGTGTTGGAATCGGTGAAACGCACCGGTCGTTGTTTGATCGTCCATGAGGACAATATTTCGGCAGGTTTTGGTGCCGAAATCGCCGCTGTTTTGGCCAAAGAAGCATTCTTTTATCTCGACGCGCCAATCGAACGATTGGCAACTGCTGATATCGGCAATCCACATGACCCACGCTTAATGGAGCATGCTTTACCCAATCCGAACAGCATTGCGATGCGCATCATGGAGTTAGACAAAGTATGAGCCAAGGAACCAATGATTTAGTAGAGATTCGTCTGACAGCAGATCAGACCGAAGGCACCCAAGCCACGGTGGCACAATGGTTAAAAAATGTCGGTGATGCAGTGGTTAAAGACGAGCCCATCATTGAGCTGGAAACAGATAAAGTGATGATGGAAGTCATTGCGCCAGTATCCGGTGTGTTGCAAGAAATTTTGCTTAATACTGGCGATGAGGTGAATGAGGAAAAAATATTGGGAACCATTGCAGAAGGTGCAGTGTCCAATGCCCTGAACGAAGAAAATAAAGACCAAGAAAATAAGCAAAATAAACAGGGCATAACTCCAAATGATTTACCTCGTTTAGACCCGACTGCTGGACCGTCTTATCCTCCTTCTACCTTTGTGAGTCCAGCAGTTCGGCGTTTATCTCAGCAACACAATTTAGACATTTCTCAAATCTCTGGCAGTGGAAAAAACAAGCGTGTCACCAGCCGAGACATCAAAGCTTATTTGGAAAATAAAAGCTCAAACCAAGATTTCAAGCCCATCTATGGCCAAACCGATGCAGGCATTGATTCAGCAAGTATTTCGCCAGTGACTCAAACCGATGCCGGTAGTGAGATGTTACCGCACAGCACCATGCGTAAGAAAATAGCTGAACACATGCAACACAGCGTCCAAACCGCCCCGCATGTGACATCGGTTTTTGACTTGGACATGACTGCCATCATCAACCACAGAAAGGCCAACAAAGCCGCCTTTGAGGCCCAAGGTGCCAAATTGACCTTCACCGCTTATTTTGTTGCGGCTTCTGTCTTGGCCATCAAACACCAACCCAAGGTCAATAGCCAATTCCACGAGCACGCCTTGGAAGTATTCAAGCACGTCAATTTGGGGATCGGCACCGCTTTGGGTGATGGTGGTTTGATTGTGCCAGTCATCAAAAACTGCCAAAACATGAACCTGTTGCAAATCGCCCAAGCTTTGACCGATATGACCCAAAAGGCACGCAACAACCAATTGACACAAAAAGACGTACAAGGTGGCACATTCACCATCTCTAACCACGGTGTTTCAGGCTCCTTGGTCGCCACACCCATCATCATCAATCAACCCCAATCCGCTATATTGGGCGTGGGTAAAATGGAAAAACGTGTGGTGGTGAGAGAAATTGACGGTCAAGACGCCATGGTCATCAAACCGATGTGCTATATCAGCCTCACCATCGACCACCGCAGCTTAGACGCCCACCAAACCAATGATTTCTTGACAGA
>JAUIHY010000244.1 GCA_030432115.1 Gammaproteobacteria bacterium
TGAAATCACCGTTTGGGATTCTTTGGGCATTGTGGAATATTTGGCTGAAAAACATGAAGGTGTTTGGCCAAATGATGGTGTGGCTCGTGCTTGGGCACGTTGTACTACCGCCGAAATGCACTCTGGTTTCAGCAATATCCGAACCATTTGTGGTATGAATTGTGGTGTACGTGTGAAATTGAATGAAAAACCCCAAGCATTACTGAAAGAGCTGTCACGCTTGGATGAATTGTGGACAGAAGGTTTAGAGCGATTTGGTGGGCCTTTCTTAGCTGGTGAACAATTTACCGCAGTGGATGCTTTTTATGCACCCATCGCATTCAGGGCGCAAAGCTATGATTTGCCTTTCAGTGATGACAGCAAAGCATATGTGCAAAGGTTGTTGCAGTTACCTGCCATGCAAGATTGGTATCATGCAGGCGTTAATGAACCTTGGATCGATCCAGCCCACGAAGAAGACATTGCTCGGTTTGGTGAAATCACAACAGATGTGAGGCAAAAAGTTTGAAGCCAGTAAGCTTAACGTATTAAACTCGTATAAAATCAAGAAAAGAAAAACAAGAGGAACCCATGAAAAAGATTTTGACCTTGGCCGTTTTGGTGGCCACCACACCACAAGTCAGTGCCACCACCATTTTATGTGGTCATATGTTTGAGGCCCAGTCTGGAAAAATGCTGCCGATGCGATTGATCGAAATCGAGGGTGATCGTTTTGTTAAAGTTGAGAAATACGACAGCCAAGCCAAAGTTGACCTAGACTATCGTAATCAATATTGCTTGCCTGGTTTGATGGACATGCACACCCATTTGTCATTTGAATTTGGACCTACCACTTACATAGAAAAATATCAGTTGAATGAGGCTGATGTCACCCTGAATGCGGTGCAATTTGCTGAACGAACTTTGAATGCTGGGTTCACAACTGTTAGAGATTTGGGCGACAGTTTTAATGTCACGGTGGCTTTGAAAAAAGCCATCAAAGCAGGGAAAGTCAAAGGTCCCAGAATTTTTACTTCAGCCAAATCCTTGGGAACAACTGGTGGACATGCTGATCCCAGTAACGGTTATCGCGATCATTTGTTTCCGCACCCAACACCTGAACATGGTGTGGTGAATGGTGAAGCCGATGCCATCAGGGCAGTGCGTCAAAGGTACCAAGACGGTGCCGATTTGATCAAAATTACGGCCACAGGCGGTGTGTTAAGCCAGGCAGCCAGTGGTGATAATGCCCAGTTCACAGAAGAAGAGTTGGCCGCCGTTATTTCCACTGCCAAAGATTATGGTTTTAAGGTGACCGCACATGCCCATGGCAAGGCAGGGATGATGCGCGCCATCAAAGCCGGTGTGGCGAGTATTGAGCATGGCACATATTTAGATGATGAGGTGATTGCAGCCATGAAAAAGCACGGTACTTATTTGGTGCCGACTTTGATTGCGGGTGATTGGGTGACAGAAAAGTCTAAAATTGATGGCTTTTTTCCTCCTGTGATTGCCAAAAAAGCGGCCACCATTGGCCCAATCATTGCTGGTTCCTTTGAAAAAGCACACAAAGCCGGTGTGAAATATGCATTGGGCACAGACAGCGGTGTTTCTGAACATGGTCGCAATGGCGAAGAATTCGCTTTGATGGTCAAAGCGGGTTTGTCTGAGAAAAAAGCGCTGCAAGCAGGAACCGTTAATGCCGCCGCTTTATTGGGACAATCACAGCAGTTGGGACAGATTAAAGCCGGTTTTTATGCCGATTTGGTGGTGGTTGACAACAATCCGCTTGAGAATATCAGTCAGATGGAAAATGTGGCGGTTGTTATCAAGTCAGGTGTTGTAGAGAAGGGCGGTATATAAAATGAATAAAAGTATTTTAAAATTAATCGCATTTGTTATTTTGTTGGCGGGGTGGCCAGCTGAAGCTTGTCAAACACCTGCACGATCGGCCATCTTGGGTAAAAAATACCCCGATTGGGATTTTGCTCAAATGATGCATGCGGCGCACAATCAGCCTTATTCCGGCTATCAGTTCAAAGGAACAACCACCTGTCAAAATGGTATGGCCGATGGTTTTCCGTGTCAGAACATTGATCTGGTTGGGCATTTGGATTTACCCGAAATTGGCGGAGGTCAAGGCTCTGACTCTTGGGGCTGGAAGCATGAAGCATCGGGCCGTTATTTTGCTTTGGTGGGTCGCTCCAATGGTGTTTCTTTTGTTGAAATAACCAACCCAGAAGAGCCTCAATACATAGGTCAGTTACCCAGTGAGGCCGGTTTGTCCAGCACCTGGAGGGATATCAAAACATACAATGGCTATGCTTTTATTGTGGCTGACATCATAGGTGATCATGGTATGCAAGTGTTTGACCTGTCTCAGCTTCTGAATGCGCAAAACATGCCGGTGACTTTTGCAGCCAACCACCTATACAAACAGAATTCATTTCAAGAAGCACACAACATTGTCATCAATGAAGCTTCAGGCTTTGCTTATTTAACAGGAGGCAATACTTGTGCAGGTGGTTTGCATATGGTTGATATCAGCACACCCACATCACCTCAGTTTGCAGGTTGTTTTTCGGCCGATGGTTACACCCATGATGCCCAGTGCTTAAATTATGATGGTCCTGATGCTGACTACCACGGCAAGGAAATATGTATTGCCAGTAATGAAGATACAGTGACTGTGGTTGATGTTACGGTTAAAAATGCACCCACTTTGGTTTCAAGAACTGGTTATAAGGGTTCACAGTATACCCACCAAGGTTGGTTCACTGAAGACAAAAAATATTTTGTTATTGATGATGAATTGGATGAACGTCGGGATGATTTGAACACCAGAACATTGGTCATGGACATGAGTAATTTAGATCAACCCGTTTTCAAAGGCTTTCACGAAGCCGGGGGTGCCAGTATTGATCACAACCAATACATCGTTGGTGATTACACCTATCAAGCAAACTACTCCCGTGGTTTGCGTGTTTTGAAGTTGAAAGATTTGTCTCAAGTCGAAATGGAAGAGGTGGCTTATTTTGATACTGTTCCTGGTTTTGATTCTAACCAAAGCTTTCAAGGTGCATGGAATGTTTACCCCTTTTTTGATAACGGTACGGTCATCATTTCAGACATCAACAGCGGTATTTTTATTCTAAAAGTGAATTTGCCGGATGATGATTTGATTTTTGGTTCGGGTTTTGAAAGCCAATAAAGAATTCGCTTAATGACTAACTCAATCACTTGGTGATGTATGGTGTTAATCTTCTGAGGTTAATTATTAGAATTGAAGCGAGTATCTGCAGATGATATTTTGATGTCATTGTGTTGGACCAATCCTT
>JAUIHY010000028.1 GCA_030432115.1 Gammaproteobacteria bacterium
TCATCTAACATGGCTGGCACAAAGTGAAACTGTAAATCAGGCCGATCATCGGTGGCCAATGGGCTTTGCCAAAAACCACCCGCTTCAGCCACATTAGAAGTGCCCGGTCCTTTTTTGAACAGGTAATAGTTCAAACCCACAGCAATGTCATTCAGCGTATCGTATGTAATCTTTTGTTTACAACGTTGCACCAAGCACACATCCAAATGATCTTGTAAATTTTTTCCAACACCCGGCAAGTCATGTTGACAAGCGATGTTGTGTTTTGCCAATTCACCTTTGGGACCCACGCCAGAAAGTAATAACAACTGCGGCGAATTGATCGCACCACCTGATAAAATCACTTCTTTGCCAGCCAAAACCTCAAAAGTTTTGTCCCCCTGTGCCAAAACCACACCACGGGTTTTACCTTCTTGAATCAAAACTTGATGGCACATGGTCTTGGTCCAAACGGTTAAATTGTCACGCTCCATAGCAGGTTTTAAATAAGCTTGGGCCGTTGAGTGTCGTTTGTTGTTCTTTTGCGTCACCTGATAAAAACCAAAACCACGCTGCTTTTCACCATTGAAATCATCAGTGAAATCAAAGCCACATTCAATCGCACCATCGATAAACACTTGGCTCAAAGGATTTGTATAAGTCAAATCAGAAACCCATAAGGGCCCACCCTGACCATGCAATTCACTGTCAATGCGCTGGTTATTTTCTGCTTTTTTAAAGTAAGGCAACACCTCATCGAAAGACCAGCCTGGGTTACCCAACGCCTCCCAATGATCATAGTCCTTCCGGTGTCCACGGCAATAACACATGGCATTGATGGACGAAGAGCCGCCCAAAACTTTACCGCGCGGCCAATACATTTGGCGCATATTCATTTGCACCTCGGGTTCAGTTTCGTATGACCAATTGATGGACTTCACACCCACCAACTTGGCCAATCCTGCGGGCATATGAATCAAAGGATTCCAGTCTTTACCACCGGCTTCCACTAGCAGCACTTGATGCTTGCCACCTTCGGATAAACGGTTGGCCATAACACATCCGGCTGAACCGGCACCGATAATAATATAGTCAAATTTTTTATTTTTATTCAAAAGGGGTTCCTATGGCTTTCGCGGAGGCAATTCAAACGTTCGTATTATAAACGCTCTTGAATCAGCATAACAGAGTACAGTCCTTGTTAAACGGCTGAAGATTTAAAAAATATGACTTATGACTTTTGTGCTGTCATATTTTGACGATACAATTAAAAGGATGCGTTAAGACAGGCTTTTCGCAAAAATATAAATAGGGGCTGACTATGATCAAACTAACCATCAATGGGAAACTAACAGAATTAGATGTGGCTGATGACATGCCACTTTTATGGGCATTGCGAGATGTGGCCAAATTAACCGGCAGTAAATATGGTTGTGGCAAAGGCTTGTGTGGCGCTTGTACGGTTCACATCGATGGCCAAGCCAGTCGTGCTTGTATCACACCCATGTCTTATGCACAGGGCAAAAACATCACCACCATTGAAGGTTTTTCTGATGACGGCGAACATGCTTTGCAGCAGGCTTGGCAAAAATTCAATGTGGCCCAATGTGGCTACTGCCAACCGGGCCAAATCATGTCAGCGGCCGGTTTGTTGAAAAACAACCCAAACCCCAGTGATGCTGACATCGATCAGGCCATGAGCGGTAATATTTGCCGTTGTGGCACTTATCCGCGCATCCGCGAAGCGATTCACCATGCTGCCAAAACACTTTCAGGAGAGAAGTCATGATCAAAAAAATCACCAGAAGAAATTTCTTACAAGGTGTTGGCTTATCTGCTGGCGGTTTGACCTTGGGTATGCAGTTTTCAGTCGCAAATGCGGCCACCATTGAAGACAAATCTTTTGCGCCTGATGTTTTTGTTTCCATTGCTGATAATGGCCAAGTTACGATCATTTCTCACCGCAGTGAAATGGGTCAAGGCATTCGCAGTTCTTTGCCATTGTTGGTGGCTGATGAACTGGAAGCTGATTGGAATCGTGTTACCGTCGAACAGGGTTTGGGCGACACCAAATACGGTAGCCAGAATACCGATGGCTCACGAAGCGTCAGAAAAAATTACATCAAATTAAAACAGGCAGGTGCCACTGCCCGCACCATGCTGCAACAAGCTGCAGCGAAAATTTGGTCAGTACCAGTAAGCGAAGTCACCATTTACAATCACCAAGCCAAACATAAATCAAAAGGCATGTTGGATTTTAAAGATTTGGTTAAAGTGGCTGCCACATTGGATGTTCCAAGCAAAGACAACCTGACATTAAAAACAGAAGCCCAACACCGTTATGTCGGTAAGGACAACATGTCATTATTAGATGGTAAAGACATTGTCACAGGTCGAGCCATGTATGGTTTTGACACTGAACTACCAGGCATGAAATATGCCGTGATTGCCAGACCACCTGTGGTTTATGGCAAGGTCAAATCCTATGATGACAGCGAAACCTTAAAAGTACCAGGCGTGATTAAAACCGTTGAATTACCTGCTTTGACACCACCTGTGATGTTCAAAATGCTGGGTGGCGTGGCTGTGATTGCGGAAAACACTTGGGCCGCCATCAAAGGCAGGGAAGCACTTAAAATTGTATGGGAGCATGGGAAAAATGCCAGCTACAGTACCCACGACCATGAAGCGGTATTCATCAAAGCATTGGATGACCCCAAAGAAACACCGCGTGTACGTGGTGATTTTGATGCAGTTAAAAAAACCGCCCATCAAATCATCAGTGCCGATTACCATGTGGCTGGTCTTGCCCATGCCACCATGGAACCACCGGCTGCCACAGCGCAAATTGACGGTGATATTGTGAATGTTTGGGCCTGCACGCAAACGCCGCAAGGCGCCCAACAAAATGTCATGGGTACTTTACAAATGGCCAAAGAAGACATGGCGAACATCAAAATCAATGTGACTTTATTGGGCGGTGGTTTTGGTCGCAAATCCAAGCCCGATTTTGTGGCAGAAGCCGCATTCCTGGCCAAACAAACCGGCCTGCCCATCAAAGTGCAATGGACCCGTGAAGATGAAATCAAACACGGCTATTACCATTCGCCAAGTTACCAAAAATTAGAAGCCACATTGGATGAGAACAATGCTGTCACCGGCTGGTACCATGCCATGGTCAACCACCCCATCATGTCCACTTTTAACCCGATGGCCAAAACCGCTGGCATGGTGGATTTGGGCTTGGGCGATGTTATGTATGACATTCCCAACATCAAAATTGCCTTGGGTGAGACGGAAACTTTTATGCGCATCGGTTGGGTTCGCTCGGTAACCAACATCAATAATGTGTTTGCCGCCGGATCATTCACCGACGAGTTGGCCAGCGCTCGGAAACTGAACCCAAAAGACAATTTATTGCAGCTGATTGGAAAAGACCAACATGTCGATTTAAACAAAGACAAATACGCTTATTCAAACTACGGCGAAAACATCAAAGACTACCCTGCCGACACCGCTCGTTTGAAGAAAGTGATTGAATTGGTTGCTGAAAAATCAGGCTGGGATGCCAAATCTCAGAAAAACGGTCTGCCCAAAGGCCATGGCATCGGTATCGCCGCCCACCGCAGCTTTTTAAGCTATGTGGCCATTGTTGTTGTAGTATCTACAGAGGGTAACAAAGTCAAAATTGAAGACATTCATATGGCCGCTGACATCGGCAAAGTGGTCAATCCTGATCGTGTCCGCTCACAATTGGAAGGAGCTGCCATGTTTGGCGCCAGCATCGCTTTTTACGGTGAGGTCACGGCCAAAGACGGTGTTGTTGAGCAAAACAATTTCAATGATTACCAATTGGTTCGCATGCACCAAATTCCAAAAATTCATACCTATTTGGTGGACAGTGATGAAAAACCCACAGGCATAGGAGAACCCGGCGTACCACCTTTCGCTCCAGCCTTATGTAACGCCCTATTCAACGCCACCGGTGAAAGATACAGGCGTTTGCCATTGAAATCATTGACTTTAGTTTAAGAGATAATACGCTCGGTGTGAGCAGTTTTCAAACTGCTCACACCCTTAAAATTCCCAATAAGCAGGAATCAACAAAATAAATAAGGTGAACAATTCCAATCGGCCAAAGATCATGGCCAACGACAACACCCATTTGCCTCCTTCTGCAAGGTTGGCATAATGCGGTCCTGCCTCACCCAAGGCCGGGCCTAAATTGGTCAAGCAGGCCAAGGATGCTGAAAAGGCAGTGGTTAAATCAGCACCAAATGCCGCCAAAAGAATCGAAAAGACACACAACAAAAACAAAAACTGAACGAAGAATGCCGACACTGAATCCAGCACGCGGTAGTTGACGGTTTTGTCATTGATTTTGACCAAATATTTGCCGTGGGGGTGAATCAAGCGGTACAACTCCCTCATGCTCATTTTGAATAACAAGATCATCCGAATCACTTTGAATCCACCACCTGTAGAACCTGCACAACCACCAATGGTACTGAACAACATCAACATAATCGGCAAAGCCCCGGCCCAGAGGTAAAAAGGTTCGGTGGTGAAACCCGCTGTGGTGCCCACTGACACCGCTTGGAAGGTGCCTTGTCTGATGGATTCAAACAAAGAGTCAGCCGTGCCTGTGACATACAGTTGAAAAGAAGTCAGGATGGATGCCACCACCATAAAGCCCAGAAACACCCTCACTTCAGCATCCAGTAAATAGGTGCGTATTGATGCCGCTTTCCAAGCCATGAAATGTGAGGCAAAATTGATACCAGCAATCATCATAAAGATCACTGCAATGGCTTCAATCAAGGCATTATTAAAATAACCCATGGAAGCATCATGGGGTGAAAAGCCACCAATTGATATGGTAGAAAAGGCATGGCAAATGGCATCAAATAAACTCATACCAGCCATGAAATAACAAATCACACACATGATGGTGATGCCCAAATAAATGTACCAAAGGGCTTTGGCGGTCTCTGTGATTCTCGGCGTTAACTTTTGGTCCTTCATTGGACCTGGGGTTTCTGCTTTGTAAATCTGCATACCACCGATGCGCAACATGGGCAAAACGGCCACGGCCAATACAATGATACCCATGCCACCGAACCACTGCATTTGTTGACGGTAGAACTTCACCGAATGCGGTAAATCGTCGATGTTGGTCAATATGGTGGCACCCGTAGTGGTCAAACCAGAGATGGACTCAAAGATGGCATCTATCAGTGACAAATCAAGGTATTCAGAGGCATAAAGTGGCACGGCACCGGCCAAGCCGACAATGAGCCAAGAGGAGCCCACCACCAAAAAACCGCTGCGAATTTTTAATTCCGCATACACATGACGGAAGTTGAAAAACAAACCACCACCAACCAAAGCCAACAATAAAAAACCTTCCAAGAAAGGCAAAATGTCGCCATCTTGGTAGATCATACCCACCAACGCTGGAGGCAGCATCATACCACTGGATACCAACAGCAATAGCCCAATGATTTTTGCAATTAATCGAGGATTCATGTCAGAGGAAGGAAGCGTCCACTTCAAACAATCGCTTGAGGTCGTTGATGTTGCGTTTGTCGGTGACAAACATGATCAAATGGTCCAGATGTTCTATCACCAAATTGCGGTGGGCCATGATCACTTTGTTGTTGCGGACGATGCCGCCGATGGTACAACCCAAAGGCAGGTTGATGTTTTGAACCAGTTTTCCCACCACTTTGGAAGAGGCAGGATCACCTTTGACCTCAACTTCAATGGCCTCGGCAGCCCCTTGTCTCAGAGAGTGTACCCGTGCCGTATAATCTCCCCGCACATGAGCCAAAATACCACCCATGGTGATGTGCTGGGGTGACACCGCGATGTCAATGGTTTCTTTGTCTATCAGTTGTGCATAACTTTGGCGGTTGATCAGTGTCATGACTTTTTTGGCACCCAATTTTTTGGCCAACAGGGCCGCCAGTAAGTTGGCTTGGTCATCGTTGGTCAAGGCACAAAAAATGTCTGCTTGGTTGATGTTTTCTTCTTGCAAAATCTCTTCAGAAGTACAATCGCCGCGAATCACCAGTGCTTTGTTCAACTCTTCAGCAATGAACCGACTGCGTTCTTTGTTGTATTCGATGATTTTGACTGAATGGTCGCGCTCCAAAGCCCTGGCCAAGTTAAAGCCAATGTTGCCACCACCTGCTATGATGATTTTATGGGCTGGTTTTTCTCCTTGATACCAAGATTCCATGATTTTTTTGATGTGCTTTTTGGCCGCCAAGACAAAAACCAAATCACCGGCTTTTAAGACCGTTTCTCCTTCTGGAAAAACCGATTTATCATCCCTGAATATGGCCGCCACTCGTGCCCCCACATTTTCGGGTAACACATGGTGAAATTCTCGCAATTGTTGACCATCCAATGGGCCTTTGGCTTTGACCTCTATGGTCACCAATTGGGCCTTTCCTCCGGCAAAATCCATTACCTGTTTGGCACCGGCATATTCAATCATACCGTAAATGTGTCGGGTCACCATTTGTTCAGGAGAAATATGAAAATCGATGGGCACATGTTCATGCTCAAACATTTCTGGGTGGGTGGCATATTCTGCCTCACGAATGCGCGCGATTTTGGTCGGTGTGTGAAATAAGGAATAACACACCTGGCAAGCCACCATATTCACTTCATCAGAATTGGTCAATGCCACCACCATATCGGCATCATTGGCGCCAGCCCGGATCAACACAGAAGGATGGGAGGCATAGCCATGAACCGTTCTGATGTCCAATTGGTTCTGCATTTCATTCAACTTTTCCATGTTGGTGTCCACCACGGTCACATCATTGTTTTCGCGTGACAAGTGGGCCGCTATCGATGAGCCCACCTGCCCCGCACCTAAAATGATGATTTTCATGACTGACTCGCTGTTTTTGGGTTGATGTTCAAAGCCCTGAGCTTGCGATACAAGTGCGTCCTTTCCATGCCCACAATTTTGGCCAAGTCACCCACTTTCCCATCCACTTGCTCTAAATGGTGTAACAAATAATCGCGTTCAAAAGCCTCTCTGGCATCCCTTAAATCCAACTCATACCAAGTGATGTCTTTTTGTTGCTTTTGTTCGGCCAACTCAGCTTCCAACAAGGCCAACACTTCATCCAATTCAATGTCACCTTCTCCACCCAATAGTTGCAGTTGACGCACCATGTTTTTCAATTCGCGGATGTTGCCTGGCCAGGCATAATTCCTCAAGTGATTCTGGGCGGCAAATGCCATTTTACGGTAGGGTGTTTGTTCCTGATCTGGCAAGTGGTTGATATAAAAATTCAACAACTCCGGTACATCTTCACTGCGTTCAGATAAGGCCGGAACCTGAATGGTGATTTCAGCCAAATGGTCATACAATTCACGAGAAAACTCACCGTTGTTGACCATCGATTTGATGTCTTGTTGTGTGGTGGTCAGTATCGCCAATTGTGGTGATGCCCATTGTTTAACACAGGCCAGCAACACAAGCTGCAAATCCTCTGTTAAACAGTCTAAGTTACTGATGATCAATGAAGCCATTTGATTTTGATTGAGCAATTGCTCACCCCTTTGCATCAATTGCTTTTCTGCATCCTCGGCCTTCAACTGCAAAGCATCCACCACCGATGCCGCTTGCTGATTGCTGTTTCTTTTGCTGTGCAACAGCATGGCCAAAGTGAGTTTTCCAGTACCACTGTCGCCAACAAAAACGGTGTTGTTGTTGTTTTGAGCCAATTTGTCAATGTGGCTGCGCAATTGTTTGCTGTGTTCAGAACTACCCACCGGTTCATAAAATTGCCACAGGTTGTCTGACTTGGGGCTGAGGGTGGTTTTGAAATTCTCTAAAGTTTGTTCAATCGTTTGCAGTAATTTGGCCAGGGATATCGGCTTCTCTACAAAATCCTTGGCACCCATTTTGGTCGCTTCAATCGCTGTTTCTATGGTGCCATGACCTGACATCATGACCACAGGAAAATGTAAACTACCGGCATCATGCCACCCTTTCAGTAGGGATATGCCATCTATGTCTGGCATCCAAATATCCAACAGAACCAAATCAGGTGTGAATTCATTCAATTGCTGCTGTGCCGTGGCGCCATTTTCAGCCGTGCTGACTTGATAACCTTCATCAGACAAAATATCTGATATCAAACTGCGAATGTCTGGTTCGTCATCAATGATTAAGATGTGTGGTTTACTCATTGGCTTATTTTACAAACCGCGCCAATAAAAAACCAGACGTAAATCCTGCGATGTGGCTTATCCACGCCACGTTGTATAAATTGGTGGCCATAAATTGCAATGCGATTTGTATGCTCAGCCACAAAAATATCACCACCGCCAATGGCAGCGATGTTTTCTGGAGATATAAACCGATGGGTACAATGAATCGAATGTTGCGCCCAGGAAACAAAACCAACCAAGCACCGATCAAACCAGAAACTGCGCCACTGGCACCCAACAACACGTGACTTGATCCAGACAATGTTAAACAAGCCGCTAAATTTCCTATCAATCCCGCCCCAAAATACAACAACATAAATCGTTGCCAACCCAATACCCGCTCAATTGAAAATGCCAACAACACAAACACGGAACAATTAATCAACCAATGTGACCAGCTGCCATGTAAAAACAATGAGGTAAAAAAGCGCATGCTTTGTTTGGGGTCATCGGCAACAAAAGCAAAAAAACCCTTGGTTTTGATGGCCCAATCAGCATATTTTTGGTGGCTGTCTTCTTGCCAAGCCAGCCACAACATGACCAACAACAAAGCACAAGCTGTCAGAATGGACAGGTATGGAATGTATTTGCGTTGTTGGCTGGAAAAATTGATCACTTGGGGATCATAAACACCGTTCCGGCCATATCGATCACCACACCTTCTGCGGTGATGTCTTTGACTTGAGCCACCCCTTCAACATCGTCACCTATCACAAAACTGACACCATTGATCACCACCATTCTGTTTTCTGGTTCTGGGTCAAACACATGAACATTGATTTTTAATTCAGGTAACTGCTGCCGAGTGGCAAAAGGCAACTGATGCACCAACAAATAGCTTTGCGTACGCTCTTTTCGTTGCGGCTGTTTTTGGGGTTTTTGCTTGGTTTCTGGTTTGGCTGATAAATCATCAGACTGGGCTTTGGCTTGTTTACCATCCACAATCAGTCGGCTTGCTTTTTCACTGGTCACCTCAGGTTTGACCAAATCAATTTCATCACCTTTCGATGCGCCCACCTTCTTCTCTTGGTTGTCTTTTTTTGCTTCCTTGCCATTTTCCTTGGCAAGTATTTGTTGCTTGACTTGATTGGGCTTGGGAGGTTGTAATTTCAAATCATTTTCAACTACCGCCTTGGAAACGGGCGCATGCTCCTTTGCCTTGGGCTCAACAACCACCGCCGCAGTGTCATCCTGATGTTCCGATGACCACAAGGAAGTCAGTTGTGCCAAATAACCAGCCTGATGTGCCCACAGGCCAGCGGCCACCATCAACAGCAGCAACACCAAAAGATAAAAACCTTTTCGTGATTTGCGCGCTGTTTGTGTCTCACTGAATCGAATGTGATCAGAGGCTTTGTTTTGGCCTTGTTGACGTTTGTCGTCGGATTTTCTTAATGCTTCTAAAATTGAGGACATGCTAATTCTATTGTAGTTTGGGGCCTTGGTAGGCTTTCAATGCCAGCGCCATCTGGGTTTCTTTGCCAACAATACCATCTGCCAATAAGCCGTTTTTTTGCTGAAATGTCTTTACCCATGGTTCAATTTGCTGCGGCTGGATAGTTTGCTTGTCAATCGCAAAGGCCATAGATTGTACCCACTTGGCTAAGTTTTGGGACATTGTATCACCAATCAGTTCTTCCGCCAGTGGCCACAAAACAAAATAAGTGCCAAACCATTGTTGCTCAATGTCCGCTTGCCTTATGTTTGTCATGCCATCTGCTGACCATACTTGCCATTGTTGACCCTCAACTGCCACCAGCAACAACAATTGTTGGCTGCTGATTTCTAATAACACGGGTGTGTTCAGTCTTTTTATTTGGTTGAGGTTGCCTTGCCTGCGAAGACATGCCATACCCGATGCGTCGGTGCTTGGGCATTGGTTTGATGTCCACAGCAGTGATTCATCAGGATGCCAAAGCTGAAAGTAAGCTTGCCATGCGGCGTTGTTAGCCGGTGTTTTTATGGTGGTGGTCTTTTTAACAACCGCCTGCTCCACAAGCTTTGTGGCCACATTCCCTGACTTGTCTTCTTGGCGCCAAGCCATGACAACCCACAGTAAGATCATAATCAACGACAACGCAATCACAGCTGGCATCTTAAAATGCCAAGCCCGTTTTGATGTATCTCCAAAGACTTCTTTGGCCGCTTGGACGATGTGTTTGCGCCTGACCATATCACTTTCAGCAACAAAAGCCGTCAATAAAGCACGGTCACATAAGCTATTAATCATCCGTGGAGTACCAGCCGTCAAGGCAAAAACTTTCTGACAAGCAGCTGAAGTGAACAATGCCTTCTCCACCCCAGCCACTGACAATCGATGGCGGATATAGTCTTCGGTTTCTTTGGCAGAAAGTGGCATCAAATGGAATCGGGAAGTGATTCGTTGTGATAACTGACGTAAATCACGCCTTTTCATGGTGGTTTTTAACTCAGGTTGTCCTATCAATACGATTTGCAGTAACTTTTGTTGGCTGGTCTCTAAATTCGTTAACAAGCGCAATTGCTCTAAGGTGTCTCTTGGGATGTTCTGCGCCTCATCAATGATAATGACCGTATTTTTACCTGCTTCATACCACTTCAGTAAATGGCTGTTCAAACGGTCAATCATGGCATTCAGTTGGCCCTTTACACCCTTGGTAGCCAAGCCAAACTCTTTGAAAATATTTTCTAGCAGTTCAAGCGGTGTGATATTGGGATTCAATATCAAAGCCGCCTGTGTGTTTTCAGGCAGTTTTTGTAAAAACAAACGGCTGATGGTGGTTTTACCTGTGCCCACCTCACCGGTGAGTTGAACAAAACCAGCACCGCCCCCTCGGGTCACCCCATAAACCAAATGGGCCAGAGACTCTTGGTGTTTTTCACTCAAAAAGACAAATTCAGGATCGGGTGTGATCGAGAATGGAGCTTGAGTGAAATGGAAATAGTCTAAATACATCCTAGGCTCTGGCCATGTTTGTTGCGTTTAGTTCAATCAATCGTCAGACAACTCCAATAAATCAGCATTTCCACCCACCGCTGAGATGTTATTGGTGATGGTTTTTTCAGTCATGAACTGTCGTAAATAGCCAGGACCACCGGCTTTGGGGCCTGTTCCTGACAAGCCCATGCCACCGAATGGCTGAACACCAACCACGGCACCAATCATGTTTCGGTTGATATAGCAGTTACCTGCTTGGATGCGACTGGCCACATATTCTATGGTTTCATCAATCCTTGAGTGAATACCGGTGGTCAAGCCATAACCTGTGGAGTTGATGGCATCGATGACACCATCCAATTCTGAGGCTTTGTATCTGATGACATGCAAAAATGGACCAAATATTTCATGGGTCAGTTGGTCTATATTGGCCAATTCAACCACATGCGGTGGGAAATAATGCCCTTGTATTTCTGGCAGCTCCAGTGCCTTGATGGGCTTGGCCTCTACCGCCATTCGCGCCCTGTGATCAGTCAAAGACTTCAAAGCTTTCTCATCAATCAAAGGTCCCAAATCGGTAGAAAATAATTCGGGGTGACCGACCACCAATTCGTCCATGGCACCTTTCAACATGGTGATGACTTTATCCGCCACATCTTCTTGGATGAACAAAATGCGTAAGGCAGAACACCTTTGACCAGCACTTAAGAAGGCCGAATTGATCACATCTTTGACCAATTGTTCAGGCAAAGAGGAAGAATCAGCAATCATACAATTCTGACCACCGGTTTCAGCAATCAAAGTGGCAATGGATGCACCATCTCTGAGCGCCAAATTTCTGTTAATCACCTGTGCCGTGGCTGTAGAACCTGTGAATACGACACCAGCAATGTCATGGCTGTGGCACAGGTGATTACCAATGCGTCGACCTTCACCAACAATCAACTGGAACACGGCCTTTGGCACGCCAGCTTGATGAATGAGCTCAGCCACATAATGACCAATCAAAGAGGTTTGCTCGGCTGGTTTAGCAATCACACAGTTACCTGTGACCAATGCAGCCACCACCTGTCCTGTAAAAATAGCCAATGGGAAATTCCAAGGACTGATACAAACGAACACACCTTTGCCCTGGTGATACAGGTAGTTACTTTCGCCTGTCGGTCCGGGCATTTTCTCACCCGCTGCAAATTCTTCATTCGCTTGACGGGCATAATAGCGACAGAAATCAACAGCCTCTCTCAGCTCTGAAATACAATCTGCCAATGTCTTGCCCGCTTCATAGCGCAGCAAATGTATCAGATCGGCTTGATTTCGTTCCATCAAATCGGCCAAATCCAACAAACACTGTGCCCGCTTTTCCATGCGTGCATCACGCCATGCAGGGAATGCCGCTTTGGCTTCTTGACAAGCCAAGTCCAAATCTTCTGTGCGGGTGCGCATGTAACTGCCCACCTGATGACTTAAATCTGCCGGGGACATCACCTTCACCACCTCACCTTCGGTGGGGGTTAAACCAGCAATCAAACTGCCAGCAGTGAATTGATCTGTTTTCAAACAGGCCAACTCATTTTGTAACGCATCAACAGATGCCATATCACCCAAATTCACGCCTTTTGAATTCACCCGACCTGAGCCAAAAATATCCAATGGCAGGGGTAAGTGAGGGTGTTTGTGTTGATCATGTTTGCGCACCTTCTCAATCGGATCTTGAGTGATTTCATCAATACTCAAGTCCAAATCGGTCAATCGATTCACAAAAGAGGTGTTGGCACCATTTTCTAACAGTCGGCGCACCAAATAAGGCAACAAATCTTCATGCGAACCCACCGGTGCATAAATGCGGCAAGGTCTGTTCAAACCATCAGCGGCTACGGTGTTCTTGTGCAATGCCTGTCCCATGCCATGCAAGCGCTGGAACTCATAACCACCTTGATCACCTGCCAAAGTGGCAATCGCCGCCACAGTGTTGGCATTGTGGGTGGCAAATTGTGGGTAAAATAAATTTCTGTTGTCCAACAAAAATCGACCGCAAGCCAAATAAGACACATCAGTATTTACTTTGCGTGTGAACACCGGGTAATGGCTTAAACCTTGTTCTTGGGCGCGCTTCACTTCTGTGTCCCAATAGGCTCCTTTGACCAATCGTACAGGTATCAAACGCCCTTCATTTTGTGCCAATTCCGCCAGCCACTCCAATACTTTCAATGCCCGCTTTTGATAAGCTTGGACCACCAAACCAAAACCTTGGTAATCATCCAATTGTCGGTAAACCGATTCGAATATGCGCAATGATATCTCTAAACGATCTGCCTCTTCGGCATCAATGGTAACCGCAACATTCAATAACTTGGCCTGTTCGGCTATGGCCAAAACCTTGGGGCCCAACTCGGCCAAAACACGTTCTACATTGGCCACTTCATAGCGTGGGTGTAAGGCCGATAATTTGATCGAAATGCTGGATGCATCTTGGATGTTTTTCTTTTTATTGGCATCAGCAATGCTGGCTATTGAGGCCATATAAGCATCAAAATAACGATCGGCATCCGCTTGTGTCAAGGCTGCTTCACCCAGCATGTCATAAGAATAGCGATAGGCTTTGAAATCTTTTTTGGTGGCCCTTTTGATGGCTTCTTTGATGGTTCGACCCATGACAAATTGTTTGCCCATCATTTGCATCGCTTTGTGGATTCCTTGACGAATCACTGGTTCACCGGTTTTGTTGATGAATTTATCCAATGCGCGTGACATGCCTTTTTTGCTGTCATCCACATCAACAATTTTTCCGGTCAACATCAAGCCCCAGGTCGAGGCATTGACAAACAAAGAATCTGAGTTCCCCAAATGTGACTTCCAGTCGGCATCGGCAATTTTGTCTTTGATGAGTTTATCGGCAGTGCCTTTGTCTGGAATGCGCAGCAATGCCTCGGCTAAACACATCAATAAAATGCCTTCTTTTGAAGACAAATCGTATTCCTTCATCAAGGCATCCACGCCATCCATGTCATCCATCTGACCGCGCACTTTGTTGACCAATTCTTTGGCCAAAATTTTGATGTCTTGGCGTACTTGCGCACCTGGGTTGGCCGCGTCAATCAACTGATTGATCAAAGCGTCTTCATCTGCCAAGTAATATTCTGAAAATGGTAAAGCTGAAACCGACATGACACATTCCATAATTAACAAAGAGCCCGAATTATAAGAACGCAGTCACACTAATGCAATGAAAGTCGCCACTGCTGCTTTTAATTTCTAAGCAACAGTGGCTTCAATGACCCATTTGATACAATCGCTAACAATTTTATGGCAGCGCTAAGCACCAAATCAAGGCTGCATTAAGATCAAACCATCTGTGTGGGTGTTTTGACTTCTCTTGTGAACATCACAAAAGTCACCACACCGATGATTTGTAAATAATAAGCTTGAAACACATCACTGTAGGGCCTTAAATCGAACAAATGCTGCGACAAACTCCAAGTGATGTATATGCCACTGAGCGCATTGATCACCACCATGGCTTGACAAAAAGTGTGCAAAAACCGCTCTCGGTCCTGACTTGGGTTGAATTTTTTGGTCAACACCATGTGGCGACAAATCAGGTAGTAAAAGAGGTTCACGCCCACCGGTACCAGTAAATTACCCAAGCCAGCAAAACCAGCAAATGGCTCAAAACTCACTGCAATCACCACGGTTGCAAATACCGACCATATCAATAACAACAGCATCAATTGCTTGTTTGTCACATAATCCAAGACCTTTCTTGGTGTTAAACTCGCGGTTTTGATGTACTTTTTATTCAATAATCGCATTTTTTTATTGAATTGCTGGCTCATATGAGACAGCCAAACAAAAGGGGCATATTGCAGTAAAAAATACAACATGATCACCGACTGGCTGTCCCAGTTTAAAAACTCTGTTAAAGCCAAACTCCGCGTTTGGTACAGCAAATACATCCCCAGTACCGCTACCACCGCACACAGCCCCAAATAGACTTGACCATGCTTAATGATGTGTTCAGGGCTTTCGGGATAAAGCTCCGGGTACATGTCCACCGGGTGTTTATCAATGGTATGTTTTATTTTATAAAAAACCAAAGCAGGTAATAGCAAAGACAAAACCACAATTTGCCCAAAAAATGCCAGATGCAACATGTCGATATGATTCATGAATAACTCCTTGAAGTTTTGTTAATGATGTCAGCAAAAAGTAAACGCAATTCACTGTCAGTTAAACCCATAGATTTCAGTTCACTGACCACAGCCAATAGCTTATTTTCTGCCACATTTGTTATGTCGATGGTACAGTTATTCACGGCATCAGGATGAACAAAACTGCCTCGGTAGCCTTTGGCCACAATCACCGCATCCCGTTCTAACAAAGCATAAGCCTTGGCAACGGTTTTGTTATTGATTTCTAAATCATTGGCCAATTGCCGAATAGAAGGGAGTTGGTCACCGGGCTTGATATGCCCACCTGCCACTGCTTGCTTGATCTGTCCGACCAATTGTGCAAACAAAGGGTCGCTGCTTTCTTCATTGATGATGATGTTCATTTGATTGAATAATGTACCACATGTACCCATGGTACATATCACATATCAAATTGTCAAGCATGACATAAAAAAAAAGCGCTCAATGAGCGCCTTTGTTACCCCATGTCACCGGAATTATTTGATGGGTTGAAAAATATGTGTGATGATGTCAGAGGCCGCCACTGTTGACGGGTCATTCACATAGACCTCCCAAGAATCACCGTTTTTCTCCAAACCTTGATCCGCCATATAAGCATCAATCAACTCATATGATTTGGCCGCTTGGTCATAATTACCACGCTGAATGTATTTGACTGCTTTGCCGGCGTAGGTACTGCCTAATTTCACAGGATTGTCTTCACTGCCTTCTATACCATCCACATTGACAGGAATGCCGGCATCAAACAACCACTTGCCATCACCCCAACTGCGGTTGATGGTCAATGGCATGCCAGCCTGCTCTATCCCTTGCTCCGCCATAAACGCCATGATTTGACCATAGGCCGCACCAATTACGGGGCTTAAATCTTCATTCATATTGCCTTCGGACCACACATATAAAATGGTCTGTGCTTCCACTTCTTCAACCGACAAACCCGTAAAATCATACACTTTCTGTGCTTCCACCATGGCTTTTAACTTGCCCAAGCCTTTCTCATACTGTGGCCCCAGCATGTCATCCATCATCATGCCAAAATAACGACCCAATATATTGCCATTGAAGTCCGCGTCAAAAACCCAATCCACACTCACCTTGTCACCTTTGTCGTGAATGATGATGGAAGCCCATGACGGATCATCACCTTGTCCATCAAAATACAACTCAGTTTTAACCAATGCATTGGGTGTGCTTTCAATGATTTCTTGGGTGCCTGTACCCACTTCTTGATTGCCTTGCCAGGCCATCATAGACCCCACGCCAGATTCTGGTCCAGAAAATTGATAGCTGGCATTGGAATCCAAATCCGCCCAAGGCGACCATTGATTAAAGCGGTGCATGGAATTCACCGCCTTGAATACCATTTTGGCAGGTCGTTCGATGTCAATGCTTCGTTTCACCTGCACCTTGTCTTCTAAGACAAAAAAGCCGTAAGCAAAAAAAGCCAACAACAAGAAAATCAGGGCGAAAAATAAATATTTAAAAACCTTCATATTGGATTACCTTTGTGTTCATTTGCATGAAATGATAGCATAAACGGCATGGAAAAATTAACAGACTTGATTGAACTTTACACAATGGAAAGTGTTTTATTGGCTTTACTTATCGGCCTGATAGTGGGTGTTTTGTTGGCCTTTATTTGGTGGCAAAGACAAAAACAATGGACTGAACAACAGCAAGCACAGCAACAATTGCAACATGAAAAGGAACGACAACAATTAAACTCAACAAACGATACGCTGCAAGCACAAGTTAACAGCTTGCAACAACGCAATGAATTGATGATTGGTCGCGAAGCCCAACTCAAAGCCAGCTATCAACATGTCAAAATTGAGGCCGCAAAAATTCCTGAGCTAGAATCACAGTTAAAACAAACTCAATTAGATCAACAAAGTTTGGCCACTGAACTGAAGCAAAAAAGCATCCGCTTGTCTGAACAACAAGCCTTTATTGAAAATACCCAAGCCCAAATGAAAACAGAATTCAGTCACTTGGGCCAAAAAATCCTCGATCAAAAAACACAAAAATTTACAGAGCAGAACAAACAGCAAATCAACCAATTGGTGCAACCCATTCATGAACAGTTAAAAAACTTTTCACAATTGGTGGCGCAGAACAAAGAACAAAGTGCCGTTCAGGCAGAAGCTTTGAAGCAACAACTCACTGGCATAACCCAGTTGAATCAACAATTGACTCAAAAAGCCGAAGACTTAACCCAAGCACTGACGGCCGAAAGCAAAACCCAGGGCAATTGGGGAGAGATGGTACTGCAGAAATTATTGGACTTGGCCGGCTTAGAACAGGGTCGAGAATACCAAACCGAAGTCAGTTTCACCGAAGCTAGCGGGCGCAAACGACCCGATGTGATCATCAATTTACCCGATGACAAATCACTGGTTGTTGATGCCAAAGTGTCGCTCACCGCTTACCAAAGGTATGTCAATGCACAAGATGACACTGAGAAACAAACCGCTTTGAAGCAACACATGCACAGCATCCAAAGCCACATCAATGGTTTGTCGGCTAAGGATTATCAAAACATCGAAGGCTTACAAACGGTGGATTTTGTTTTGATGTTTGTACCGATTGAAGGCGCCTTAATGACCGCTATCAATAATGAAACCGAGCTGTTGGAAAAGGCCTATCACAAAAATATTTTATTGGTCTCTGCGACCAATTTATTGGCCACTTTGCGTACCGTACACATGCTGTGGCAAAACGACAAACAAAACAAAAACGCCCGTGAAATCGCCGCGCGCGCAGGTAAGTTGATCGATAAATTTTCAGGTTTCTACGATGACTTCAATAAAATCAGAAAGCAATTGAACACATTAGAAAACACTTGGGAATCCGCCGATAAAAAACTCAGAACCGGCTC
>JAUIHY010000029.1 GCA_030432115.1 Gammaproteobacteria bacterium
TAATTGGCGTAGGCTCGTGCCGATGGACTGAACATCATCAACGGTGATGCAGTGTGGACTTTCAATAAGGCCGACAGGATCAGGCTGGCATCATGGTCATGCACGCCTTTTTCATAGCCCTCTTGGTACAAGGGACTGGCATAATCCTTAACAGTTTGCGCCAATGCCTCATCGTCAAGTTGTTTCAAAGCCGACATCTCCATATCAAACTCACCCAGCAAGGCGGCATTAAATATGGCGTATGCTAAATACTCGGCGCGGTATATTTCGCGGTTCTCTGAACTGATGGTTTGTTGCCAAAATGCCTGGTATTCGTGCAGCTGATCATTGGCAACGGTTTCATAATATTCGGTGCCTGACAAGTGAAAGACTAACTGATCTTCTTTGGGTAATATGGTCAAGTCCAAAGCTTGTGTGTTGACACTGAATTTGTGTTTACCCAAGTTAATCGCATTACCACCGTCTTCGAATATGTCCTTTTTGTCACGCAAACTTCTGATCGCTTGTTCGCGCACGGCTTTGAGTTTGGCCTCAACATCATCTGCTTTGACGTTGTCATCCAGTTCGCGCAGTTGTACCACCAAATCGGCCACTTTGTGAACAATGGGATCTGATGAATAATAAGTGTTGAGCTGGTCATTGTCGGTAAATTTTAAGGAACGACGTTCTATGCTTTTGAGCACCCTATTGGCGGCCGACTGTACACTTTCTGCTTTGCGCTGCCGTTGCTCAATCAACCCCTGTTTTTTGTTTTCAAAAGTTTCGTGCAACTCTTCACGTTTGCTGAGGATTTGGTCCAAAAACGCTTCGTTGTCACTGAAATTGCTTTCTAACTCTTCTAATTGAATCAATAGTCGTGCCAACTGCTCATCACAACCGTCTGGCGTATCGGCCAAGGCCACACCACTGGTGATGCTTTGCGACAATACAGCCAACTGGGCCCCAAATTCCGCCACAGATTCTGTCGCTGACAACTCCTTGATGGTTAATCTGGCGTGCGCTTTGGTTTGGTTGATGCGACTGTAAATTTTTGAAACCGATTCTAAAATGGCGGTTTTTTGTAAAGTATCATCGATTTCCAGGCCATTGATCACTTCGGACAAGGCATCTAAGCCCATGCCCATCTCGTCCAATTCCTCGGTCAAAGGTTTGAGGTCTTTGACTGTTTTGATGGTAGCGATGTTGTCATGCACACTTTCCACCACCTGATTGTAATGGTTCATGGCTTCGGCTTGTGACAAGAATGCCACCGTTTTCTTGCCGAAGTTTTCGATTTCTTTTTCCACTTGCGCACTCAAATCATCCAATACTGAGAGGTCGATGTAGCGGTATTCGCGCAGCGAAAGTAAATGTCCTTTTTGTTGTTTTAATTGTAACAGCGCATCCACAAAAGGCCTAGGCGTGTCCCAATTAGAAACTTGAATTTCGCGCAACAAGGACTTCAAATCCTTTTCAGCCTGTTTCAATGATTTGGCTGACTCTTGATTGATGGCGGTGACTTTTTCAAACTCATCCAACACCAATTCTGCGGTGTCACCAATCAGCTTCAACTGCTGATCAAAGTCCCCTAATTCTGCATTTTCTAACCAGTAAAAGCCATCTAAAACACGCTGTATGTTTTTGATCAAATCTTCATAAACCTGGACACTGGGCTGCTGCTCGCTGATGAGCTTGGATATGCCATACAGTTCAGAAATGCCTTGAACCAATTCGGCATTGCCTATGGTTGAGAGCAATGATTTTTCGTCGTTTTGGGCAGCAGTAAACTCTTCACTGGTGTAAGGCGTTTGCCACACTTGCATTGGGTGGATGCGCGAGGGTTCTGTCGATTCTGAGCGAAAGATGATCATCTTTCCATCATCGAACAAAGAGTAACCATGACCAAAAATCGGGCTTTGCAATTCTTTGCGGATCATGTTGTATGAGTACAGCACAAATTTGCCTTCTAAATGCTCATAGAACACATACAATACATCTTCACCGTTCGGCGATAGCCAGCGCCTTTTGAATTTCAAACCGCTGACATCTTCAGCGAACACTTTGTATTCACCACTTTGCAAATAGTAACCGCCTGGAAAAATGATGCCGTGGTCATTGGGCAGCTGTAAACAGGCATGGCCAAGTGAATCGATCCTGACCACTTCGTGCGTGCGGCTGTTATAAACAAAATAACGCCATTTTTCTTCTTTGTACGGCAGCACTTTGAGCAAAATCAAACCGTCAATCTTGGCATAATGGATTTCAGCATCTTCCAATGATTGGTGCGCTTCTTCTACCACTTCACGGTAAATGCCTTCACCGTCTTCTGTGTTGTCCTCAATTTTTACGGTTAAATCACCACCCACTGTTTCAACAAACACTTCGTCTAAAACGGAAACATGCGGGTGTTTGCCTTGGACGTAGTCTTCTCGGGTGGTTTTTTTCCATTCAAAGTCATACGATGGCGGTAACTCAATGTCACGTTCGCCGCGGTCATCAATGTATTTCACCTCACCGCTGTCTTCTATAGACCAACGGAATACCCTGATGTCACCAATTTTTTCACCGATTTGAAACGCGGCCATCAGTTTTTGATTGGCCACGCGAAGCTGGATTAATTGGGCTTTTTTATAATAGCTGTAGAGTTCAATGAACTGTTTTTTGAACAATGGGTCGGATAAGAAACTGTCCGCAAGAGGGGCTTCTTTGACCTCAAAATGACCGTCATTGTCTTCCAAGGTATATAAAGCAAACACATCAGAAACCTTGGTTTCTTTTCTCAAGCCCAGAAATACATTGTAGCCAAACAACAATTGGCCATTGATGCGCACGATGTCACGCGGTGTGCAGTTGTTTTCTGTGCGCACCCTGACACGATCAATCACATCCAAAATGGTTTTGCCAAATTCGGCTTCGCGCATTTGATTGAGCGCAATCACCTGTGACTCTAATTGCTTGTTCTGCGTTTCCAGTCGCTTGCGTATGACATCATAGGAGCCGCCATCGGCGACTGCTTGGTTGATGGTGTTGTTTGCTTCAGCCATAAATTACCCTGATCAATTCGAATTAAGTTTCATCCAGTCGGGCCCAAACAGAACCCGACACACATCAATTGTTAACTTTTTTTTGTTAACGCTCCTGTTTATGTTTCAGATGAATCTTGCTCGTCATTTCTTGACAGTTTTTTGATGATCTTGGTCACCGCTTCTTTATCAAAAGCTTTTCCACCACCCAAGCTCATGACCTTACTGACAGCAGCTTGCAAGATGTCGCTTTTACCAATCGCACCATCCACTGCTTTTCCGACTGACAATGAACTCATGAATTTCTCTAAGAAATCACCATTGCCGCCCACGATGTCAATGTTGGCCTCTTTCAATGCTTCGGCCAAGACGCGCGCTTGGGTTTCAGCAATGCCGGTATTGGCTTCGATCGCTTTCATATTTTCAGCATGCGACAAGTCCAGTCCCATGCGGAATTCTTCATGCTCACGCGCTTTGTCATCCATGGTGGCCATGGCTGCAAATTTCTCTTTCAATCCACGCGCTTCCGCAGCATAACGTTGCTCAATGACTTCGGCTTCGGCAGCTCCTCGCTCTTTAATCGCTTGAGCTTCGGCCACTTGGATGTTCACAGACACCATGGCTTGTTGCTCTTCACCTTCGGCATCGGCCTCTTTTACCCTGACATTGGCCATGCCAATTTCTTCGGCACCGGCGGCTTCTGCTTTGAACTTACTGGTCATCACAGCCGCTTCAGCTTCACCTTGTTTTTGGTTGGCTTGTGCCTTGGCTTCAATGACTTTGGCCTCTGCCAAGCCAGCTGCTGCCACTTCTTCTCTGATGCCTTCGGCCAAACGAATTTTCGCATCGGCTTCTTTTGATGCGGCCTCCCGGGCCGCTTCTGCCATGGTGATGCGTTCATTGGCGCGGTGCTTGGCTGTGGTTTCTTGTGCCTCGGCCGCTTTGATTTCTTTGATCAATTCTTGTTCGGCCAACGATTCTGCCAAAATGACCTGGGCCTTCTTGGTGCGTTTGGCATCTTCTACCACACGCAATTCATTGATTTGTTCTTCTTGTTCTGCAACAGTCTTTTCAACCGAAATGCGTTCTCGAACCACATCAGCAATGTTTTTCTTTTCAACTTCGATGTCTTTCTGCTTGTTGATTTCTTGCAAGGCCACTTCACGCTCACGGGTAACAATTTCTAATTGCCTCACCTTGGTAACTTTCTCTTCTTCAATTGCGACGGCACGCATGCGGTTGTTATTCGCCACTTCAATTTCACGCATTTTATTCTCTTCCATCACCAGCACTTCTTGTTCCGTGGCGATTCTGGCAGATTCAGATTTCAACCGCTCTTCACTTTCTATTTTATCTTTTTCAGCCAATTCACGCGCCTTGACTGTGGCAATTTCGCGTTCTTGTCTGGCCTCTGCGTCCGCTTCGATGCGCTCCAGTTCAAGAATACGCTCGCGGGCTTCAACATTGCGCTTTTTGATTTTGGTTTCTTCTTCGCGCTCAAATTCATTGGTTAAAATATGTTGAGCTGCAGTCAATTCAGTGATCTTTCGGATGCCTTGTGCATCTAAAATGTTGTTGGCATCCAATGCGGACATCGGCGTCTGCTCCAGGTAATCAATGGCCGCATCTTCTAAGACATAACCATTCAAATCTTTTCCTATGACCTCAATAATGGCATCTCTGAAACGGTCCCTTTCTTCATACAATTCTTCGAATTCTAATTTTTTACCTACTGTTTTCAAAGCCTCTGAAAATTTGGCACTGAATAATTCTTCAATGGTCTCCTGCTTAGATGCCCGCTGACAGCCAATGGCTTGTGCCACCTTCAAAACGTCTTCCTTGGTCTTATTCACACGCACAAAGAACGTCACTTTGATGTCTGCTCGTATGTTGTCTTTACAAATCAAACCATCTTTATCACGTCGATCAATTTCTATGGTTTTCAATGAAATGATCATGAATTCTTTTTTGTGGATGATGGGCCAAACGATTCGACCTGTAAAAGTCACTTCAGGGAGGTCTTTCATGGTGTTCACAATCATCGCTTGCCCTTGCTCTACTTTCTGATAGAACTTTTTGAACAGCAAACCAAAGACCAGCACCACTGTCGCCACAACGCCAAACACCCAGCCAAACATTATCAATACATCTAAGCCCATACTTTTCTCCTCATAAATTTATTTTAATTTTTGTGTTATACCTGTTTTTCTTTAAACAACTGTTATTCAAGCTACTTTTTTAACCCAATAACCGCCCTCTGCTTCAATATATTCAATCAGCACCACCACATCCCCTTTACATATGCCTTCGCTTTCCTTGGCCCTGACATCAAGTATCAAGCCATCCACATCACCTTCCAATATGGCTTGACCGAATGTGGCTGTGACCTTACCTGTCTTGACGATACATTCACTGCCAATCAATGATTGCTTTGTTTTCGCTTGGTGTGTGATGAATAATTTTTTCAAGGGTTTTATCAACCAAGAAGTCAGCGGCACTGACAGCAAAAAACTGATGAAAATCATCACAAAACCAACCACCATTTTCAGCAATTGGGTTGGTATCATTAACGATATAAGCGATACATAGATGTAACAAAGCATCCACGAAAACAACACCAGCAATGACACCACCAAAGTCACAGGAACGCCTGTTAAGCCAAACTTCAAAAAGAATCCAGTGACACCGCTTAAATTGCGAGGCGCATCCACGTCTGTACTTAAATCCGCTTCAAATTCCAAATCTGCATCCAAGTTTAAGTCGAAGATTTCACTGTCAATCCCGCCCAAAAATGCCAAAATCCAATAACTCAAGATGATGGCCAGTAATGCGGTATAAACGACCACTGGAAAGCTGATGATGTTATTCAAAAAAACGTCCATTATTGATCCTCATTGTTGTTACTGTTGTTTTGACCTGGGTCGGGTGAAAAGCTTTCTTCATACTCAGGTTTGATATGCTGGTTTTTTCTCGCATACCTGATTAACTTTTCTGCTGCCCTTTTTTTAACTTCAACGGTATCAGCTGAAGACAATTGATAACTGTCCGCCAAAAAATCCAAGTCATCATCTGACAGAGAAATCGATAAACGCACCCGTTTGGGTTTACGTGACACTTTCAGCCCCAGAATCTGTCTGATTCTATCGGAAGGGTTGATGTTTCTGTCCAATGCTTCTTTTCTGATGACATACTGCACGTGTTCACCCACGTCGAAAGCCACTTGTGTCGCTTTGATTGCTTTGTTTTCTTTGGCCCATTTTTTTGGGATTTTGCCTTTTTTATCCGTCATCGTTCGAATTGTTTTTATCTAACAGCCTGTCCATCACTGCTTTGGCGTGCTGCTTACTTGCTTCTGACGCTACGGACTTGACTGCTGTTGATGCTGCCCGCACCTGCTTGTAATGATTGGCCAACTGCTCTTGATCACCTTGACCTGATGCTGTGTTTTTTTGTTTTTCACGGATTCGTTCCAATGATGTTTTGGCAGATACCATTTTGTTGTCCGCACCATCGATATGACCCATGATGGTTTCGGTGGCCTGCTGTACTTTTTCAGTGGTTCTTAGCATGGTTAATTGTCTTTCCAAGTCCTTCAATACCCGCTCAGATTGTTCCAGTTGATTTTGCAAATAAGCCACATTGTTTTTCACATTATCCAATGACTCTATCAGAAAATCTCTGTCTAACTCTAAATCCACCACTTCGATGGCATGGGCCATGGCTGAAGGCTCATCTCCTTTTGACATGGCTTCCAGCACCAAGGCTTCTTTTTGCGATAACTTGTCACTGATGATGTCTAATTGATTCGCCGACTGCTTTTCCTTGGTCATCATTTCAGTCAAAGCTTTCTTGGCATCAGCGAGCTTTGATTGCGCCTCTTCGCAAGCGTACTCAATGTTCCTGGACCCAGCCGAATCGGTCACGGCATCTGCCAACGCCCTAGATTCTGTGCGAATGGTGTTGATGATTTTTTTCAACACATTCATGCCGAGGTTTTTTTCTGCAGTTTGATCGTCTTTTTTGTCTTCACTCACAGTAAAAAATCCTCCATCGCAGCCACCACATCCAAAGCATTTTCATTCAAAATAACCACTTCTTCAGCCAGCTTATCAAAGTCTGAATTCACTGACAGCGCACCAAACAAGACATAACGATCACCCACCCTTGCATAAGAAGACAGGGGGATTGAAATACTGGTGTCCAACATCATTTCCAACATTTCTACACGGCTGTCTTTGATGATTTCCGCTTCTGACCACAAATAAATGATGCAGATCACCTGCGTTTCGGTTCGAGTGACATAAACTGGAAAACCATCAAAACCCGCCATTTCCACTTGCAACACATCGACCTCCCCGTCGATGTTTTGACATTCGAAGGTGTAACCTTCTGATGTTCTGTGTTGTGATAATCTGATGGCAAAATCAGCTAAGTTCATGTTGTTTGTTGCTCCTCTATTGTGCCTGCTTTGTTGTTATCTGTTCTGACATAATATGTCATAATGACATATTATGTCAATGTGCATTTAGTCACAGTTGCAAATAAACACAAGAAACGCAAGTCTTATTCACTTTGAGTTTGGCCAGTTTCAAACTCATTTTGTACTGACTCCATTTTTGATAAGGCCTCAGCAATTAACCCATCTGCATGAATGATTTGTTTTTTATTTGCCGCCGTTGCTGCTGATGCGGCTTGACCCGCTTGTTCCAGCAGATAAATACTGGCCGTCACTTTCATGGCTGCCGTTGTGGTATTAACAGATTGGTCTATGCCTCTGATTTGATTTTCATTTTGGGCAATAAACAAGTCCAAGCTCATCACAGACTGCCTGGCAATCAACAGCTGTTGTTGCAATTCCAGGGTTCTCTTTTGAATCGCCGGAAGCCATTCGTCATGCCATCTGGCCTCATGACTTTGTTTTTTTGCTTCTTGCTCAACAACCGAGGTTAAATATGTTGCCACATCGACAACATGTTCTAAATGAAGCAATTGGGCATCTAACACCACTTTTTCACCTAACAACATGCAGTTATCACGGGCCAGCTGTTGCTTCTGTTGTGCCAAATGTTCAGTTATTTGAGTGATTTTATGCTGGAGTGCTGGAAAACTTTCCAACCACATTTCCCATGCAGACCCTTTCACTGAGAACAACAGTTTGAACATACTCAGGAAGTTACCCCAAAAAGAATTTTTAGGCGGTTTGATTTTGAGCACCGTGATGTGCAGTTGTTTTAACAATTCAGTGGCTTGACCACCCGCTTGAGTTGACCGCATCAGCTGTTCTAACGGCAACTTTAAACGGTTGCTAACTTGCCAGAAAGCCTGTTGCTCTGAATCACCCAACGTTAATAAGCTTTGCTTTATTTGTTTGACCTGTGCGTCATTGCTTACGGCAAGTGCTTGAGTCAACCATTGCTGACCCAAGGGTTGTAATTCATTTTGTGGTGAGTCAATAAAACGCTGATGATCTACCTTGATCAATCCAAATTCCATTTCGCTTGCGTTGTCTTCCATTGTATTTTCATCTGAGGTTTTGAGCTGAGATTATTGTAGCAAAAATCATGCTTTAAGTTTTAACAAATCATTGCCACCTTTAATACTAACTTCACCCAATGCAAATCGCAAAGCCCCTCGCCTTCTTTCAACCACTTGTAACAACTTCAAATGACCATAGTCGGCGTGAATCAACTGTTGTCTGAGTCGATAAATAAGGATATTTATATGCTTTTCATCTAAACCGGTCTGTTGAGACAACAACTCTTTATCTACCCAACCCTGTTCTGACCCCACAACCCTTGCCTTTTTATCCGACAAACGTTTTCTGGCCAAATACAACATCAACTCATGGTGCGTTCTTTCACCCAAGTCATAACTGCCATTACCATCTGAAATGGTTAAAGTCACATGTTCTTCATTTTTACTTACGACAAAGCTTGCTTGAACTTCATGCGATTTATTGACTTCTTGATGCACAGGTATAGTGGACTCGACATCATCAACACCAATAAATAACCACAGCCCTGCGCTTGTTTTAATTTTATCACCCGTGTTGAGTTCAACAACCCCAGAAAGGTTTTCACACAGCCACCTACCATCCTCAGCCTGATAAAAACTGGCTTCAGCCACATCATGTAACGACGCTTCTGGGCCCTCTTGAACTGAAATTGAAGTCAATCCTGTACAGTTCTCAGCTAAAGTCAATACACCTGACAGTTCGATCACTTGAGCTGTATTTTTATCATCAGCATTCAATGGTACCAATAAAGCCGTTGGCGGATTGTCATCTTGAAACTGCCAAACATCAGCATTCATTGAACCGAATTGCAGTTGATCTCCTGCAGTGATGTGATGTTTAATGCTGGGTTTTATTGTTACTCCATTGATAAAAGTGCCATTGCTGCTGTTATCTTGTAATAACCACCTTGCGCCGTTCCAGGCAACTGTAGCGTGCATCCTTGAAGCTTCGGGGCAGTCCAATAAGGTATGACAGCTGCCCGCATGGCGTCCAAAGACATGCTGACTTCTTAATACAATAAGGTCATTATTTTTTGTATTGAATAAAGTGGCCATAAGGTGGTACCCAAGGAAGTGTAATATTTTGTAATATCATTTATCGTCAGAATCAACTATCATATATAAATGATTGATTTACATCAATCTATACACTTTACCTGAAGTGAATTAATCCGTGTGTAATGATGCTTTACTTGTCTTAAGGCATCAAGAATAACAAACCAGTGCCACCCAATCTGCATGTACTTTCATGTATAATATCGGAAACAGCACTGCAATTAAAATGTGAGGAAAAAATATGACAAACCCAACAATTGAAGTCAAGCTAAACTCTTTAGAGCCCGGCACTGTACCTTCAGTAACACAAACTGTTGAAGCTGCTGAAGGCGGACAAATTGATGTCAGTGTAACTTGGCCTGCCAGTGGCTCTGATACCATCACCGTAGATTTAGATTTCAGCAAAAGCGGCAACCAAGACCCTTTTAATGACGTTGATGGTGGTGACACATCATTTAATTTGACCAGAAACCCACCGGCCACGTCAGCCACCCACACATTATCTATTGAAGACGATGCTACCGTCACTACTGATACTTATGATTTGATATTGACCATTGGTGGACAACAGTATTCAACTGACCCTGTCATAATCATTGATCCTGATTGATCCATTTTGACATTCAATTGTCAACGATCAAAGTGTTTGGCTGACTCACTCAGCCAAACACCAAACTTGATTGGCTTTAAGCCCATTAATCACCGCTGATGAGCTGTTGAAAATCAGGTACTTTTCTGCTGTTCACAATCAACGGCGTATTTTTTATTTCCTCGATCGGATAACTTTTTTCTATAGACCATTTGATGTGTTTGATGGCATCATTCATCATTTCCAATCTGTCATAAGCCGTTGCCACGATAAAATTTTCCATGCCTGAATGATGCTGATTAATCTGGTTGGCATAGAATAAAGATGCTTCTGTTTTTTCCAAACTTGCCAAATAATAAGACAAGTTAGCTTTTACAAAACTATCGTTGGGGTCAATTTTCAACATTTTTTGGGCACCATCCGCTGCATTGGAAAACGCCAGTGTTTGCCCCTCGTTGTCAGTCAGCTTGTATGCATCCGCCAAATTACCCCAATAAATATAGTATTGATCATTGAGAGCTATGGCTTTTTTGTAATTCTCTATGGCAGCTTTATATTGCTTCAATGAAAACAACATGGTTCCTAAATTAGAATATGCCCGATCTGATGGTTTGATTGCTATTGCTGATTTACTATAGGTGATTGCATTTTCTATATCACCAATGATGTAGTAAATGCCCGCTGTGTTTCGATAACCGATGTGGTTATTTGGACTAATCTCAATTAACTTCAAAAATTGTTTTAAAGCATATGGATAATTACCAGTTTGTGTATAAAAAACACCAAAGTTAACAATCACATTCCAATTATTGGGTGCTTGATTTAGGGCATTGAGGTAGGTGTTTTCGGCTTCATCCACACGTTTTAACTTATTAAAAGCATTCGCAAGTCCAATTTGCGCATCTAAATTATTAGGGTTTTGTTTGATGCTGGTTGTATACAGACTAATAGCCTCCTCATATTTACCCAGATTTGATTCGGCTTCAGCTGATAAATAACTGACTTGCGGGTTTTCGGCATTGATGCTTTTCAGCACTGAAATGGTCTCAATCATTTGATCTAGCCAAGTTCTTGCTTTTGTTTTTGAAAATTGGTTCAGATAAGTTTCGGCCAATCCCACATATGCAGATTCATAGCTTGGATCATTTTCTATGGCCTTTTTGAATGAATTAATTGCGTCCATTAAATTGTCACCTTGGTCATATCGATATAGGTAACCCCTACCTTCAACATAATGTTTATAAGCACCATCAAGTTCGGGTCTTTCGGCGCTAAATTTACTGACTAAATCATCAGAGATGGGCCAATCTAGAAGCGCCATTGTTTGTTCACGGATTAAGGCGTGTCCGCCAAATAAATCATCGGCGTTGATGTTCAACTCGGTGGTTTTAAGCTGTTGACCACTTTGTGCATCTAACAGGTTCAAAACCACCAACCGGGTGGAACCCATGTGCTGCATGCTGCCGGTAAGAATCAGCTCAACACCATACTTATCCGCAACAGTTTTCGGCGTGACTTCTTTCATCCGACTGATTTCTATGGCAGGCACAATCCAGGCATCCCCTATTTCACTAGCTACAATGGCTAAATCAGTACTCAGGTTTACGGCCAATCCATCACCGAATAATTGAAGGGTTGGATCGCCACTGATGTTTTCAAAAGGCAGGATGGCGATTTTATTGGCTTCGGCCAGTTGGCGTTCGATTAATTGTTGTGTCGATGCGGGAAATAAAACATCTTTTACAGACCAACCCAGACCAACAATAAAAGGGATTAAAATCGCAGCTTTTGTCAGCCAGTGGCGCTTTTGCCACCAGTTCTTTTTGTAAGTTAATTCCCCATAAATTCGATGCAGCTCTTCTGCCAATTCATTTGAACTTTGCCAACGCAGGTCTTTTTGTGTAGCCAACATTTTATCCAGCAATGTGACCACCGCATCAGGTAAAGCTGGTAACAATTGTTTGATTGGCTGGTATGCGCCTTCACAAACTGCTTTTTGGATTGTTGGTATGTCTTTACCTTGGAAAGGCCGCTGTCCACTGAGCATTTGGTACAACAGGATGCCAAAAGAAAAGATGTCTGATCGCTGGTCCAGATTCAGCCCCCTCGCCTGCTCTGGTGACATGTAACTGGGCGTTCCGACTGCCATGGTTTTTGGCTGATTTTCTCCCTTAACATCAGCTGATGTCTCTGGACTTTGCCGCTTAATCAACCCAGCGATACCAAAGTCCAAAATTTTCAAAGTACCTTCTGAACTGAGCATGATGTTCTGAGGCTTGATGTCTCGGTGGATGATGTATTTTTGGTGTGCTGAGTTCAAGCCATCTGCAATTTGGCATGCATAAGACATGGCCGTCACCAAATCAAGACCACCTTCTGGTATCAATTCATCTAATGGCTGCCCATCAACCCACTCCATGACGATGTAATTGCTGTCTTCAGCCCTGGCCACATCATAAATGGTCACGATATTGGGGTGGTTTAGCTTACTTGCCATGCGCGCTTCGTCTAGCAGGGCGTCAGCACTCAGTTGGTTGCTGGCCAATACTGGGCGCAGCATTTTAATGGCCACATCACGTTGCAGCGTTTTGTCTTTGGCATGATAGACCGCGCCCATGCCACCCTGCCCCAAAATTTCTTGAATTTCAAAGTGGGCCAGATCTCCTGCCAAATGAAAAGTATGCTTGTCTTTGTTGGCTTGTTTTTGCCGTGTCAAGACTTCTGGGGCGACAGTTAAATCTGGTTCTGGTCTTTGTGAATAGTCAGGTGCAATGGTGGCATCAGGATGCTGACTTGAATGTGTATTTTGTGGCGCAATGGTTTCGTCACTTTTGTCTTGATTTAGGGGGAAGTCACAAAGCTGACATTGAACAGCGCTTTTGCTGTTTTGATGTAAACATTGTGGGCAAATTAATTGGGCGTTTTGATTCATAAATCAATTGAAAGCGGGTTCATTGCCAATAATTATAGGTAGTCGCCACCTCAACAGTCAATCCCAAAACAGCAACAAGGTCTTTGACACCAAATCATGAAAATCTGACGGTTTGATTTCTGCCTTGTGCCTTGGCCTGATACAAAGCAGTGTCTGCATTTTCTAGCAACAGCAAGGCATTGTGGTCACAATGATGCTGAAAGCTGGCCGCTCCAATGCTCACTGTAACTTGGATTGTTTGGCCTTCTTTGATGAACCTGTGTCCTTCGGTCTTCAAGCGGATGCGCTCAGCCAATTCATGTGCCGCATAGACGTCTGTATTCGGCAGTAGCACGACAAATTCTTCTCCTCCAAAGCGACCAACCACATCTTGTTGTCGTGTTTGTGATTTGATGATTTCAGAGAATTCTTGTAATACCTGATCACCTGTGGTGTGACCATAATTGTCATTGATGCGTTTGAAATGATCCAAGTCTAAAATCAATAAAGAAAGCGGTTTCTTGGTGACTTGTGCTTGACTGATTTGATCCGACAGGGCTTCATCCACATGCTGTCGCGTGTACAATTGTGTTAAATCATCTGTGATGGCCCTACGGTAGAGCATGCTGTTTTGAAGTGCAATGCTGGTGTGGGCTGAAAATGTGGTTAAAAAAGGAATTTGTTCTGGTGTGAAATTATGTGGCAATTGTTGGTTATCCAAATAAATCACTCCGATGACCTCATTGTCTTGAACCAGTGGAATCACGACGATGCTGCGTCCCCCGCCTGCTTCAGCGGGGTTAATATCTGCTAAGGCCGCATTCAGCTCTGTGTCGCCTATTATCAAAATCTTATTTTGTTCAAAACAACGGTCAACCAAAGTTTGGCTGTAATTTTGTTTTACACCTGGGTCTTTTGACCAGCTTAAATCTTTGAAATGTCTTAATGCAAAAAAGGCATGATCCTTATCATTCAGCCGCCTCAACACGACAAATCCACGCGCCGCATTCAGCACTTTACTCACCAGGTTCAATGCTGTTTTTAGCAGTTCCGATAAGGTCAAGTTGCGATTTAATATGTGACTGATTGAGTTCAGAATACGCTGCTCTTTCAATCGGGCTTCTTGCGCAGTAATCAACTGATGCAGTTCATCATCAATGCGCTTAATGAGATTGACATTAAGTGTGTTGTCACCAAAGTTTTCCTGGAGCAAAAACAACAGTTTGACCCTAAAGTCATTGAATTCACTGGAATACTCAACTTCTTCATTTTGTGTGTTTGGCCTGAAGCAGGTTTGAAACATTTCTTGTGTTTCGTGTTCACCACGCAATTCATACCAAAGACTTAAATTCCCCAGTCGAATTTCAGTGTCTTGATCTAACTTAACCACTTCATCAGGCTGCAGCTTACTGTTCCCAATCCAAGTACCAAAACTTGAATTCAAATCTTTAACATACCATGCACCTTCTGACCACGTAAACTCAAGATGCAATCGAGAAACACTGGTGTTAAAAACCTCTATTTCAGCCACATCTGAACGACCCAAAGTGATTTTCGACAGGTCTGGTAGTAAAATTTCACTGTGCATTTCATTGTCTACATCTATCCAAGACAAATAATGGTTTGTGGCTTGTGTCATAAGGGCCCCTTTATTGCAGCGATTATTATGGTGCGCTAGGAGCACTGTTGTCAAATACCTCTCGCGCTTCAGTTTTGCCCTTGTACTGACTGTGCAGCATTGAAACGCAATCTGAATCAATCCAAAGCCTAATTAAACATGATTTTTCCCCAAATATGACGTCATTTGGCATAAAATCAGCGCGTTTTATCAAGCATGGGTCAACATGAGCAACAAAGAGTCATTCACTTACAAAGATGCGGGCGTCGATATCGATGCGGGAAATCAACTGGTAGAAAACATCAAACCCTTGGTTAAAGCCACACACCGACCCGGTGTGATGGGTTCATTGGGCGGCTTTGGCGGCTTGTTTGATTTATCTGAAGTCAATTGTGATAACCCTGTTTTGGTATCTGGTACCGACGGCGTGGGCACAAAATTGAAATTGGCACACATGCTGAATGACCACAGCACCATAGGCATTGATTTGGTGGCCATGTGCGCCAATGACATCATTGTTTTGGGTGCTGAACCTTTGTTCTTTTTAGATTATTATGCTTGCGGCCAATTAAGTACCGATCAAGCCAGTGCTGTGATTGGTGGCATTGCCAACGGTTGTTCAATTTCTGGTTGTGCCTTAATCGGTGGAGAAACCGCTGAAATGCCTGGCATGTATGAAGGCGATGATTATGATTTGGCTGGATTTGTTGTTGGCGTGGTTGACAAACAAAAAGTCATCGATGGTTCTGGCATCAAAGCAGGACAAAAACTGGTCGGCATCACCTCATCAGGCCCACATTCCAATGGCTATTCTTTGATCCGCAAAATCATCGACAGCAAAAACATCGATGTCAACCAAGCCTTTGACGGCAGCACATTGGGGCAAAAATTATTGGCGCCAACCCAGCTTTACATCAAGCCCATCTTGTCACTGTTAGAAAACACCACGGTTCATGGCATGGCGCACATCACAGGTGGCGGCATCATGGAAAACATCAGCCGCGTCATTCCTGAAGGTTTGGCCATTGAAGTGGTACAAAACAGTTGGGACCGTTTGCCAATTTTTGATTGGTTACAGGAACAAGGAAACATCGAAGATGTGGAAATGCTGCGCACTTTCAACTGCGGCATCGGCATGGTGATGGTGGTCGATGAAGCCGATGTGGATGCTGTGGTGAGCCATATGGCAGACCAAGGATTGAATGCTTGGTCGATTGGCCAAGTGATTGAAAAAGCAGACCAAGATGTGGTTTTGAAATAAACCATGAAACTGGTTGTTTTCATTTCTGGGCGCGGCAGTAATTTGGCCGCGCTTCTGAAAAACCAAGCACAAAACGGTTATGAAGTGGCGCATGTCATCAGCAACAAAGCATCAGCTTTGGGTCTGGAAATTGCACAGGAACATGGTGTCAACAACAGCCACATCGTTTGGACAGACAGAAACCAAGGCGAACAACATGCCACAGAAATACTGAACCAAGTCAAACCTGACTTGATTGTATTGGCTGGTTTCATGAAGGTATTGTCCGCAGAATTTGTTGCTCAATTTGAAAATAAAATCATCAACATCCACCCTTCTCTGTTACCGCTTTACCCCGGTTTGAACACACACCAAAGGGCCATAAATGATGGACAAACGACACATGGCGCCAGCGTCCATTTGGTTGACGATCAGTTAGACCATGGCTTGGTTTTGAGCCAGTGCCATATTGCCATCGAACCGAGCGACACCGCAGAATCGTTGGCAAAAAAACTCATCTCAAAAGAGCATAAACTGTTAACAGAAACCGTGAAAATGATAGCCCAAGGCGTACTGACCTGGCACAATGGTCTTGAATACAGCAATGAACCATTGAAACAAGCCATGGTCATAGATTCACCAGACATGTGAAAAACCAATGACACCCAAACTGCTGATACTGATATTTAGCGCCATCACTGCCTTTAAGCCTGAGATTAAGGAAGACATTCAGGTTTTGGCTGATTTTTCCGCTCAATATGATGTGTTGAGAAACGGCAAAGTCATGGCCAAACAAACCACTTCGCTCAAAAAAATAGCACCCAATCAATACCTGCTCAATGACAACACCACTGGCACACACGGTATGGCTTCATTCACAGGTTTTCAGCGCGCCGAAGGCAGTCATTTCGTCACGGAAAAATCACTATGGACTGTACAAAAACACAACATGCGCCAAAAGGTTGCTTTCAGCAAAAGAACCTATGAGTTCAGTCAAAACAATGACATCAAACAAATCGAGGGCAAACATAAAAACCAATCTTTTGTCATCAACCACTATTCAGACCAACCCATATCATCTCATATGCTGCCTTTGCGCATTGCTTTTTTAACCTGCCACCAAGGCTTAAGCACTTTTGAAGTCAGCACCCTGAAATCAAAGAAAATCAACCGCTATCGATTCACAGTCAGCAAAGATAAAGAACTGTTTAAAATCAGCCGGCAATACCCAGAGTCCAGCCCCAAAAGCAGTGACATTTGGCTGGACCCCAACCAAAACTGTTTGCCCATCAAAACAAAACACCATGATGGTGAGGACTTGATTGAAACGCAATTGAAAAAATTGAACTGATCGACCTTGCCAAACTACTACGAATTGCTTAAGATATACGATGTTATTCGTTAATTAACCAATTCTATAATGAACACACCCAAACCGACCAAAACTGAACTAGCCATATTGAATGTGATGTGGCGAATATCACCTGCAACCGTCCGACAAATCCACGAAGAACTGATCAAAAAAGCAAAGACCAGCTACACAACAACCCTTAAAATGTTGCAAGTCATGCACCAAAAAGGCTTGGTGAGCAGAAACAGTGAGCAAAAAGCACACATTTATCAACCCATGTTGAGCAAAAAAGAAACACAGGTCCAAATGATAGATGACTTGAAGCACCGCTTATTTGGCGGTTCAGTCAGTTCTTTGGTATTACAAGCCTTAGGTAACAACTCAGAAACCAGTGCGGAAGAAATTGAAGAAATCAAAGCACTGTTGGAAAAGGTTGAGACCCCTAACAACTGATTCAGGAGGTTCACTTGCTTGACTCACACATCATCAACGCCCTTGGATGGACCTTAATTCACTTTCTGTGGCAAGGAATGGCCATTGTAGGTACTTATTGGTTGATCTCTCGATGCTCTAAATCATTGCACGCCAAATACTGGACGGGCATGGTGGCAGTGATGCTGTGTTTACTGATTCCCATCAGCCAATTCATCAGTTTAGCCCAAACCAATGAATTCACAGGCAGTGTATTCACCCTCAACAACAGCATTCAAACGATGGCACTGAAGCCATTATCTACTTGGGAGACCTTGTTGATATTGACCAACCAATCACTGCCCTATTTGGTCATGATTTGGGCGGCAGTGGTTGTTATCTTAACCAGCGGATTGATTCGATCATGGTTCAAACTCAATGCCATAGAGCATGATTGTGAACCCAAGTTGTC
>JAUIHY010000245.1 GCA_030432115.1 Gammaproteobacteria bacterium
CCGGCCATGACCAACCAGCGCCTGTTGATAGAGGCTTTAATAATAGATTCAATCATTTTATCCTCCTTCAGTGATCGTGTGATGCGCCTGATTTTTCTAAATCAGCCTTAATCAAGTAACTATTTTCAGAGACATACTCATCACCTAAATGAAGTCCAGAGAGAATTTCAGTGAACCGCCCATCTGTGCGCCCAGTCTGGACCACGTGTACCATGTATGATTGCCCATTTTTCACAAACACCACCGAATCATTCTCAATGATTTGTATGGCTTTGGAAGGAACAACCAAATCAGCTTCAGTAGTATTTATACTCACTTGTCCTGATACCAGTAAACCGGTGGTCCAGTCGCGAGATTGGTTATTAATCAATACCCTGGCAACCGAATATGGCCTTTCATCTTGTGAAGGAATGATGTGCTCAATTTTGGATGCAACAGTTTTATCTGATCCTGAAATAAGTACCTGCTGATTACTGCTTATTTGATTCAGCTGACCTGGGAATACTTGCAGTTCAACCCAGATTTTTTCAAAGTTGGCCACAGTAAATAGCACTTGATCAAGCGCCATTTCTCCGGGGTTGGCATGCCTGGCAACCACAACACCTGGCATCAGTGCTTTGATTGGGTATTTTTTCAAACTCTCATTGGATTCAACAAAGGCCAAAGTGTCACCCACTTTAACCGTATCACCAATCTGAACATTGACATTGACCACTGTACCTGGGAACCTGGCTCTGATGTGGCTGACTTGGCTTGGGTCATTAACTGTTTTTCCATAAACTTTGAGTTGTTCGTTTATAACTCCAGATGAAGCAATGGCAGTTTCTATCATTGATTTTTCTGCAATATGATCATCAATTGTGACCATTTGCTGATCTTCATGATCATCATCACGCTCATCATGTTCACCTGATGCATGAGTCATTAGAGAAAGGGAAAAAAATACAATAATGATGGGGAATTTAAATAGAATTGACTTCATGAGTCACCTCCTTGGGTTTGTTGGGTATCGTTGTAAATGGGTTCTGCTGTGATTCGCTCTAATTGCACACCGTAATTCAAGATACTTTGGGCAGTATCAATCAATGACTTTTTAGATTGGATTAAATCAGCTCTGGCAGCTGAGTATTCGAGATAGCCATACCTGCCATCAAGGTATGCCTCTTTTGTTAACTCAAGTGCATGAGTCAATGCTGGAATGATTTCATTCTCAAGGACATTGAATTTTTCGATGGCAGATTTTCTCAGTGAATAAAATTCATTGACCTGTCCATACAATTCAAGCAGAGCAATTTGTTGTTCTGAACGGGATGCATCAATTTCAGCCTCAACCTCCATCAAGTTACCCTTATTTCTTTTTCTTTTAAAAAGCGGGATGCTGAATCCAGCTGTCAGCGCAGCATCATGGCTTTCATCAAACCTGCGAACACCCAAAGACCAATTGACATCTGCTTTGGATTCAGCCTGAACAACTGCCAACTTAGACTCTGCCAATCGCTGGTTCATCGTCAGTGCTTCGATTAGATTTGATTTTTCAAGGTTTTGATGGAGTTCACCAATCTCTTTAACCACTCCGAAATCAAATAACTCACCTGATAAATGACTGAACTGAGGTTGCTTTTCTGACCAATACAAACTCAAGTTGACACTTTGTCGTTCAAGTTTACTTTGTTCGCCTTGGAGGGTTAACTGTGCTTGTTTGAGTGATGCAAATGATCGTTTGACCTCAACATCACTGATGGCTCCAGCTTTTGCTTTGCGTTTGACCGATTCATAAATGTCCTCGCTTAATCGAACTGATTCTTCAGCAAGTTTTATGCGCTCCTGTGTGGCCAATGCATCAATAAAGGAATCAGTTAACTCTGATATGAGATCCAATGATTTTATTTTCCTTTGTGCATCAAGGAGGCCATACTTTGTTGATACAAAATTTTTCCGGGCATCTTTCTTCCCTCCCAGCTCAATAACTGATGAAACAGAGAGGGTCAATTCACTTTGGTCAAAAGCTGTGTACGGTTTGCTTCCTAAAAAGTTCTCCGCTTCAAAACCCATTTCGATTTCCGGGTTCAAGCCAGCGGTGTATTGCGCTCCTTCAAGTGAGCGCTTTCTCAACTCAAATATCTTGAGTGATGGGCTCTCCTTCAGCATCAAATTGATGGCTGTTGCCAAGTTGATATCTTTGGCAATAAGTTGGTTTGATGATATTAATAGCACCATCAACAACCATTTATTGGCTCCACGCCAATTAAACACGCCTGATGGCATGTTCTTATTAAAGTAAGTCATGATAAGTTTCCTAAATCTAAAAATTAATATGCATTTGAAATACACGCCCACATAGTGGCTGCAATCCAAATTGTGATTTCAATAAGATTTAAGCTTGGGGTGGCCGAAGAAGCCTGGATGCGAGATTACTCGTAAAAGAATGATCGGAAATGTAAATGGCTTGGTTTAATTCTAAATATGCCAAGCTAAAAGATGGTGGTAGCATGGATGAAACATGGCCGCCGTGGCAATGACAACAGTGATGACAATCAAATGAACTTAATTCTTTTTGAGGCGTTAAATTGGTATCACCTTCATGTTCATGTTCAAACTCTAAATGCTCAGCACCTGATTGGTGTGATTGGTGAACATCAGACACAGCAGCAATGGACTGAAAAGATACAGCCATTACAAGCAGAATTATGAATGGTTTAAAACGCATTAAATTTAAGTGTCTTTGTGTCATTTTTGTTTAAGACCTATATTCTATCAGTTTGTTCAAGTTAAATACACTTCGCATGTCATGACTTGATTTGCAAAATTCGTCTGGCACCATTTAATACAAAAGCTACGATGACTAAACCAATGATTAAATCCGGTAAAGCAGATCCTGTCACCATAACAAGCACTCCAGCTAAAATTACACCTGTATTGGCAATAACATCATTAGCTGAAAAGATCCAGCTGGCTTTCATGTGAGCACCGGAATCTTTTTTCTTAGCGATTAGCATTAAGCATGTCACATTGGCTACTAAAGCAATCAACCCCATACCAATCATGAGAGTTGAAACTGGATCACTGCCATAAATAAATCGCCTCATGACCTCAAATAACGCACCTAAGCCTAGTAACACCTGTAACCATCCAGATAGATGTGCCGCTTTGAGTTTCAACTGATCACTTTTTCCAACAGCGTAAATTGCAGTTGCGTAAACAGCAGCATCTGCAAACATATCAAGGGAATCGGCAATTAGACCTGTCGATTGAGCCAAAATACCAACAACAAACTC
>JAUIHY010000246.1 GCA_030432115.1 Gammaproteobacteria bacterium
AATGTTGGCCACTTCGTCGTCTTTTAAATAGGAAAAGTTGGGCATCACGGCGTTGTATTTCACACCGTTAACAGTGACTTCGCCTGATAAGCCAGCAATCACCGTGTTGATGGCCCGCAAGCGGTCTTCCATCAAATAATCAGACGCAGCCAATGGAGGGAAAGCACCTTTCAGGCCTTCACCGTCTTTTTGATGGCAGGCAGAACAGTGTGTTTGGTACAGTTTTTCACCAGCAGCGAGTTGTGTTTTTAAGTCAACTTGTGCCGATTGCATTTCTGCTTTGTGTTCAGCCAAAGCATCGTTTTTGGTTGGCTCTGCACAGGCTTGTAAGCCGAGCATGAGACCTGCACACAGCAGGGTTTTTTTCAGAGTTTTCATATGCGCTCCTGAGTGGTTATTCATTTAAAGAATGACATGTATAAATCATAGTGTAGCCAGATGTATAAAGCGTTGATGTAAGTCAATTGCTCACCATTGATATTGAAAAGTCAGCGAATAATTTCTTTGTGGCTGAGACAATGATTCAATCACGGCATCTTGAGCATCAAAATGCCTGACCTGCTGCCACAACCAGTATTTCTTATTGCCCACATTGTTGATGGCCAATTTGATTTGGCTTTGTGGGCTGAAATGGTGTGCCAACAGCACATCGAAAGTGGTGAAAGCTGGTGGTAAGAACAGTTCATCATCAAGGTCATTGACTCGTGATTGTTTGCGGCTGTGTACACCATACAAAGTGGCAAACCACCGTTCATTGGCATCGTGCCATTGCAGTGAGGCCACCGCTTTGGCTGGCGAAATGCTGTTCAAGTGTTCATGTGTTTTGGAGTTTTCACCGCGTGTCAGGCTGAGGTTGATGTTGGCTTGCCATTGTGGGTGGAACTGCCACTGGTAGTCCAATTCAGCACCGTAAATTTTGGCTTCTTGGATGTTGATGGATTGGAAAATCAAAGCTTGTGCCACAGGGTCAAAGCCGACTTGAGCTTTGCTTTCAATCAAATCCTGGTATGTTGTGTAAAAGTAATTGGCTTGTAATTGTTGGTCATCACCAAACCAACGGAAACCCAGCTCATAACCATCAGAAGTTTCAGATTTTAAATCAGGGTTGGCGATCGCAATGGTGTTCAAAAAAGGGATGCTGAGGGCGATGTTGACGTCAGAAAAAGGGGCAGCACGAAAGCCTCTGACGTATTGAAAGTAAAGGTTGCTGTTGTCACTGATGTTGTACAAAAGCCCCAGTTTGGGTGAAAAATCACTGCTTTTGATGCCTGTGATTTCGCCAACAAATAATGCATCATTTGTGGCCGACATGCGGTAATGGTCATAGCGGATGGCGGGAATCAATGTCCAGTCATCATTCAAAGCAATTTCATCGTGAACAAAGAGGCCCCATTCAGCGACTTTTGACTTTGGAAAATCGCGCAAAGGGAATTGTTCACCGAGTAAATTATTGGTGATTTGACCGGTGTTGTGGTTGATTTGCGTGGCATCACGTTGTTCTTCTATATCATTCAGTGTGTAGGTCAAACCATAGATTAAGCGGTGACTGCTGCGTTCTGTTTCCAGCCTTTGGTGCAAATTGAATTCGAAGCCCCAAGTGTCTTGTTGGTATTCGAAGCGGCGGTTTTGTGTGGTGCTGACCCCTCTGGAAATTCGGTCTTCATGGCTTTGTTGATCAAATTCGCTGTGGTTGCCATAAATGCGAAGCATGGCTTGTTCCACGCTGTTATTGAACAACCAATCGTGACTGATGTTGAAGCCTTGTTGGCGGTGTTGGTCACTGTAATTTAATGTGGTGGTGTTGCGGAAACGGCCCGTGCCCAACAAGGCTTGTAATGCGCCTGATTGGTCTTTTTGGTGGGCTGAAAATGCGACAGTGAATTGGCCGCCGTCTTCACGGTTAAGTTTCCACTTGAGTTGGGTATTTTGTTGGTCCCAGTCGCTGATGTCTTTGTAAGCTTCACTTGAATCATGGTTGAGCTTGCCTTTGCCGTCTTGTTGGGTGAAAGACAGTAAGGTGGCCGAATTTGTTGCTTGCCATGCACCAGTGGCATGCAGGTTGCGGCCATGGTTGCTGCCGTTGTAGGCGGCTTTGAATTTGTACAAGCTGTCGTCGTCACCTTGCGCAGACAAGAGGAATGGATCCCAGGTTTGGATACTGATCACACCGCCCAAGGCATCGCTGCCATAAAGGGTGGAAGCTGGGCCATTGAGCATTTCAATGGATTGAATCATCGCCACATCAGGGAAAAGGGCGTTGGCTTGCGAATAAGAGCCGATGTCGAATTGATCAGCGATGGGCACGCCATCCACTAAAATGGCGACGCGGTTTTGACCCATGCCGCGGATGTTGATACCGGTGGCACCAAAACGGTTTCCAGCATGCTCCATATGGATGTTGCCTTCATAACGCAGGGCATCGACGAAGTCGAAACTTTGGGTTTGTTCCAAGTTCTCAGCCGTGATCAAGCTGACTTGACCCACCACTTCTTGAATCGGCCTGACCTGTTTGTTGGCGACCACCACCAATTCATCGAGTTCGACAGCGCGGTCTTCAGCAAAGGTGGGGAAATTCAGACAGGACAAGATGCAACTGGCCAAAACAAGTTTTTGTTTTTTTGGAATATACGAATGCTTCATAGTCAAACATGATTGTTAATATATGAACATCATATGGGAGGGATGGCTTTGAATCATTGACCCAAGTCAAAAGTGAAAATATATTGAAATCAATGGTCTGTGTTATGACTTATGTCAAATTTTCATGCCGATACGTACATGGATTAACTCAGACAAACCAAACACAATACCCCACAAACCTCACTCTACCACAGCCTGTATCCTAATATTGCCAAAAGCAAATCAAGCCACCTGATGCTCCAAATTGGCTTTAAAGCTCAAAAAAGCACAAGCGTTTCATTTCGTCATTGAATAAAAATTCAGAAATGGTATATTTGATTCACATATGAAGATTAAATTCAAATTACTCAGCCCACAAACCATAAAGGAAGGTGATTTAGACCATGGTCGTTTCTAAGAAAAACAGCCAAATAACCCTTGAATACCTGCAAACTAAGGTAGAAAATCAATATTTTGAGCGTAAAGGTTTAGGAGAAAAACACATTAAAGCCTCAAAGATTGCTGATGAACTCATAGGCATGCTGAATGCAGATGGAGGTGTTTTGGTTTTTGGTGTGGCGGATGATGGCGCAATAGAAGATTTGAATCAATATGATTCTGAAAAGT
>JAUIHY010000247.1 GCA_030432115.1 Gammaproteobacteria bacterium
TCGCTGGATTGCTCGAAACTGACCTGTTTTTGGTTTCTTTTTAATTGAGGATGACCAAACACCTCTGCGGTGGGTACCTGACAATTTGGAAAGAGTAGCAGCACATGCTTTTGAGGAAGCTGAAGAGGAGTCAGTTGTTCACCTACACCTGTTGCCAATGCATCTTGTCCAAACAAGAAAACTGGCACATCCGCACCCAATTGCAAACCCATGTGCATTAATTCATCGGCAGGCAAATCACACCCCCATTGATGATTCAATAGTTTAAGGGTTGTCGCTGCATTCGAACTGCCACCACCCAAACCACCACCTTGGGGAATTTGCTTTTTTACATGGATACTTACATTCTTGGGCGTACTGATGTGCGCATTTAATAATTGTGCGGCTTGATAAATCAAATTCTGTTCTTTTGCCAACCCTGGAAACCCATAGATGGATATTTGAGGAGGTTCGGATTCTGCTTCATCAAAATTAAATTGCATCTCATCGCCCCAATTTAAAATTTTGAAACAGGTCTGCAATTCATGATATCCGTCATCCCTTCGGCCTATGATGCGCAGCATTAAATTTATTTTTGCAGGACTTAAAATATTTATTGAATTGGCCACTTCCAAGTCCTGATGGCCACTTTAACGGCAAATGGTGGTTTTTTTAAAAATATTTTGTGGGGCAACCAATGTCCTTGTACTTGTTTGATATTCTTCCATTCTATCGTCCAACCCTCGAATGTGAAGTTTTGGTCACCATTGACTTTTATTGATTCTGACTTACCTATGGGCACACCTTTGATGCTGTATTTCAGCGCTTGCCATGGCACTTCCCAACCCAATTGTTCAGCCAACAAAGCTGACATGTCTATGCCTGAAGACACCTGCCCATTGCTGTCTGTGATACTTGCGTTCAATTCATTAAGCTGCCAGCTGCCTTGACCCAATGGTGCCTTAAATGTGGCTTGGACAAAACCATTTTTTTCTTGCCATATCAGCCTGCCGCTACCACCATCTTGACCATCGGAAAAAGACATTTTCCCAGCCAATTGCCACTGTTGGTAATAAACTGGTTGAACCTTTGGTGATTCATTCACCCTGTGATTTTTATGATGACAAGCAGTCAACAACAAACAAGTAAAGCCAATCCAAAGGCGCATGTCAGCTTATAAATTATGTTTGAACTTGATGTAAGGAACTGTGCCAGTCAATTGATCAAGGATGGAATGATTGACCCCTTCATTGACACTTTTTCTGGCGCCAAATGAAATGGTACCTTCTTTGGTGAAATGCCAATCAACTTTGATGTCTAATGTTGATTGTTCTAATAAATCTGTGGATGCTCGACTGTAAAAATCAGAATTCACTGTCGCGCCGAATTGGTTGTAACGCACCCCCAAGCCCAAACGGGTGGTGTTTAAATCATCTTGATACAAACCAAAAGCATCACCATTGATTTGACCTTTTCCCAAATCAAAACCCAGTCGCCATTGGGATCCTATATTGACCACTGAGCTGACACCCAGTTGGTATCCTGCCAATTCGCTGTCACTTTGATGACCATTTGAATTAATACCAGGCTGAGAAGAAAATAGTGAATGGGGTTGGTGACCATCAATCAAGTTCAGTCGCACTGACAACAGGTCAGAAAACTTCATTCCCATGATGATCTCATCACCAAATGTGGTGTTTTGATTGAGGTGAACAGAATAACCTTTTCCTTGTGGGTTTAAGAAATCAAATCCATCCTGAGAAAAGCCATTTTGTCCTGTGGTGTTTGTCCATGGCTGCTGGGGTGCTGCAAAAGACTTGTTTACAGACAAATCAAAAGGTTGAAATCCTTTACTTAAATCCTGCTGTGCCACCGCTGTAGAAGACAGCAACATGATCAGCAACACTTTTGGTAAGTTTTTTAACACTTTTTAAGTCCCCAGTTAAACCTTATTACACGCTTTTGACTCAAATCAAAAGAAAAAGTTTCGTATATTCTTATGCTATCAGATGATTTTTTAAATAACAAGAAAAATCAGCAAGATATGACGATTACTTGAATTTTATATCAACAATGTGACCCAGCTCACATGCGGCTGGATCACTTGAAGTCGAATTTTAGCCTTTGGGCTGCGTTAAATACCAATATTCTTTTGCTTTTTTCATGGCCAAACCCATGATGCTTTGTTCTGGGTATTCACCATCAATCAACGCCCCTGCATCTTTGTCCATTAAAATTTCCATGGCCTCAGCAATGTACGAGACAGCATGCACACTGAACAAGCCATCTTGACAGGCTTTTTGCACATCGGCTCTGAGCATCAATTCTTTGGCATTGGCTGCAGGGATAATCACACCTTGTTTCCCAGTCAATCCACGTTCAGCGCAGGTGTCAAAGAACCCTTCAATCTTCTCATTCACACCACCGATGGCTTGCACACGACCATGCTGATCAATTGCACCGGTCATTGAAAATCCTTGATTGATTGGTAAACCAGTGAGTGCCGAAATCAAACAACAAAACTCAGCACCTGATGCTGAGTCCCCATCAATGCCACCATAACTCTGTTCAAATGCAATCGATGCTGAAAAAGTCAAAGGGTGTTCAACCGGCATCAAATGTCGCAACAAACCACCCAATATGTGAAAGCCTTTGGTGTGGATTGAACCTGATTTTCCTGCCATTCCTTCTATGTCAATCACACCAGCCCGTCCAGGTCCAATTGATGTTGTGATTCGTGAAGGGAAGCCATAAACTATCGGCCCTGCGTGAATCACAGCCAAACCATTGATTTGTCCCACAACCCCACCTTCTGTATCTAAATTGATGGTTCCATTCTGTAAATTTTCCTGAAATTTTCTGGAGGGCAATCCGGCTCGCTTTTTGGTGCGTTTCACTGCTGTTTCCACATGGCTGGCCGTAACCAATTCAGCGTTCTGTTGAGATGCAACAAAAGCACCTTCTCTGGCCAAATCTGCAATTCTCGAAAATTTAGCTGTTAATTTTCCACCCTGTGAACAAACTCGTGCTCCATGCTCAATAAGCTGTGCCACTGCGGTATTATCAAAAGACAGTAAACCATCCTCTTTGATGATTTTGGCAATGATGCCCGCATAATGCTGGAACCCCTCTTCATTTCTTGGTATCACAGAATCAAAATCAGACAGCACTTTAAATAATTCAGGAAAATCTGGGTCCTGATTATCCAATGCATAATAAACCCCTGAATCTCCCAATAAAATCACCCGAAACTCCA
>JAUIHY010000248.1 GCA_030432115.1 Gammaproteobacteria bacterium
GAAGAATTCAAAGCTGGCCCATGAGGCAACAGGGTGCTCCATACTATGATGTCTCCAGCATTGGCATTAATTTGTACTATGTCTGGATGATTGTTCAAGCCAGGATAAAAATGATCAAAGTCCTCATTGATGGCATTTTTTAACAACCATTTATTGATGTTTCTATATATTTCAGGAATGCACTGGAAACCACCGCTGTTTCTTTTTATATCAGTTAACAACACAATACCCTGAATCCAACCTTCGGAACCATTTCTTGGGTCTATGTCCCAATGGATTTCTCCCTGACTCAAACCCGGGTATTCCGGCTTACTAGGAGGCCTAAAACAAGAACGATTGATATCAACGTATAACTTTCTTTCACCACCAAAAAACTCAGAAAAAGCGTCATAAACATTGGGGTTTTGCCTGATATCCCATACTGTCTGTAAATGATGTGAAGGTACCAGGCCATCATTTTCAGGTGCACCTTTATACCAAGTCGAACTGTCACTCAAATCAGCAGACAAAAAAGCCGCAATTTCTTCACAAGCAGGGTTAATTAAATCGTCAGGAACAACATTTTTAATGACCATATAACCATCAGTTTTGAAGGTATTCCTATCTTGCTCACTGATCCAATTCATTTGTTAACTCGCCATTTTTGAAAGCCAATTGATTAATTTTCGTTCAAACGCCAAGCCAAAACCTCTCCCGCTTGATATGGTGAAATGGCTAAATCTCCTTCACCGATACTTTCTGGAACCAGTTGGTTTTCTTTGACCAGTGTGATTTGTTTTGAGTTTACTGGCAAATCATAAAATGCAGGACCGTTCAGCGAAGCAAATTTTTCCAGTTGATCCAAAGCCTGCTCTTCTTCGAAGACTTGGGTATAAACTTCGATGGCATGTGGTGCGCTGAAGATCCCGGCACAACCACAGGCACTTTCTTTGGCGCCTATCGCATGAGGCGCGGTGTCTGTACCGAGGAAAAATTGGGCACTGCCTGATGTCGCGGCTTTTCTTAATGCTTGGCGGTGTAATTCACGTTTGGCGACTGGCAAACAGTATAAATGCGGCTTGATGCCACCGACCAGCATGTCATTGCGGTTGATTTGTAAGTGGTGAGCAGTAATAGTCGCAGCCATATTGTCACCTTGTGATGCGACAAAATCTGCCGCATCTTTGGTGGTGATGTGTTCGAAAACCACTTTCAATTCGGGCATGTCTTTGATCAGCGGTTTCATGATTTGATCAATAAACACCGCTTCTCGATCGAAGATGTCGATTTCACTGTCCACCACTTCCCCATGCACTAACAAAGGCATACCGATCTTTTGCATCGCTTGGAGCACCGGATAAATGCCTTTGATGTCACTGACGCCGTGGCTTGAATTGGTAGTGGCGTTGGCTGGGTATAATTTGGCAGCAGTGAACACGCCCTGCTCGTGACCTGACACCAATTCTTGAGGGTCGATGGTGTCGGTCAAATAAGCCGTCATCAATGGTTTAAAATCTGGATAATCACGGGTTGCTGCCAAAATTCGGTCGCAGTAGGCGCTGGCCAAAGCCGTGGTGGTCACGGGAGGCAACAAATTGGGCATGATGATGGCACGACCGAATTGGCGTGCCGTATAGTTAGCCACTTGATTGAGCATGTCACCGTCACGCAGGTGAACATGCCAGTCGTCAGGTTGGGTGATGGTGATGGATTGCACAGTCATTATCATTACAGCAGCTTTTGAATGTGGCAATTATACCGTTTGCCTCAATCAGTTGGTCAAACACATTATTAATTAACTGATAAAGTTATTCCAATGGTCGCACCGTCACTTCACACTCCTGTGTATCATCAGCAATATATACCGTATCGCCACTGATGCTGACAGACCAATCCATATTGCGTTTGGCTAGGGTGGCCAATTGCTGTATTTGCTCCCAGTCGAATTGGTGGTATTTGACGTTTTCGAAAGCAGATACTTTGCCTTTGGTTTGTTCCCACCAGGTGTCAGACTTGCTGTTGAAACTGTAAACCAAAACTTCTGGCGCCAAGCGGCTAGACTTTTTAATCCGCTCAGGGGCAGGTTCACCCATGTCGATCCATAACTTCAGCTGATCATCTAACGTTTTGACCCAAATATCAGGTTCTTCTACCACTGACAAGCCTTTGGTGAACATCAATCCTTCTTGGTCATTGAGGCAGAATGCCACAATTCTGGCCATCATGCGTTCTGGCTTTTCTGATGGGTGTAAGGCTATGGTCAAACCGATGGAATCATAGTGGTTGCGATTCAAATCAGACAATGCAATGTTTAATTTGTAAATGGTGGGCTTGAGGGCCATGGTTTATTTAGCCTTTTGTGCGTGGTTTTCAACTTGCTGCCAAACACGAAACAGATTACCTGACAAGATTTTTTCAATGTCTTGCTCTGAATAACCGCGCTTCAGCAAGCCTGCAATCAGATTGGGATAAGATGAAACGTCTTTTAATCCGGTAGGTAATGAATCACCCACACCATCATAATCCGATCCAATGCCCACATGATCAATGCCAGCAATTTTGACCACATGATCAAAATGGTCCAAGACGATGCCTAAATCAGCATATTCAAAAGGTGTATTTTTTCGATAGTTTTTGGTGAAAGCTTTGGCCGCTTCACTGTCGGCTTTGACACCCTTTTCTTTAAGGAATTCAGCCATTGCTGCCTTGTAGGCATTGTAACTTTTAATCGAAGTGTCTGAGACAAAGGTGGAACCAAAATTAATAAAAATCACACCGCCTTTGGCCGCCATGGTTTTGATCATTTCATCACTCATATTGCGTTCAAATCCAGGTGTGAAGTGGCGCGCTGATGAATGTGAAGCAATCACAGGAACTTGGCTGATTTCCATCACATGCTCAAAGGCTTGGTCAGAGATGTGTGACACATCAACCATGATACCGATGTCGTTCATGGCCGTAATCAATTGTTTTCCAAAAGCCGTCAGCCCTTGGGCTGGTCGGTTTTCATCATACGATGAATCTGAAATGTGGTTGCTCAAGGAATGTGACAAAGTGATGTATCGAATTCCGCGGCCATAAAAGTGTTTCAAATTCTCCATGCTGCCAGCAATGGGCGAACCATTTTCCATCCCCATGGGCAGAGAAATTAAACCTTTTTTGAAGTTGGTTTTGACATCAGCAGGTGACAAAGCCAATGCAAATTTATCAGGTGATTCATTGACCATTTTTTCAACACCATCAATCAGCTT
>JAUIHY010000249.1 GCA_030432115.1 Gammaproteobacteria bacterium
ATCATGTCGGTCACTGGGCCCACAATTGAAAACAATTTATCTGGTGATCCGGCTTTGGCTTGCCACCATGCCATCGGCGCTTTGTCTGCTTTTCGTTTGAATTCAAAACCATGCTGTTTGGCCAATCGCGCAAACAAATGCTCGGCACTGTCTTGACAATTTAGAGGGTTGTTTAAATTGTCATCTTCACCATTGATCAATGTGGCCACTTCTTCTGGCATGGATACATCACTGTCACCGTGTGCACGCAGGTGGTAACCCATCACAGCAGCAGATAAGGCCTGACTGAGTCTAAATGCAGTGTTGAGTGCCACTGCACATTCAGGACGGTCAACAACAGGTACACAGATTAATTTCATTTTTTTCTCCTCTGAATTGATGTTTGTGTGAAAACATTCATTGTAGTTTACTTACAGTCAGCAGTATTTGACCGATATCAATTTTCAAAATATTTAAATTAAAATGAATTGAAACTCTCAGTTTATGCCATTGAATTTTCTTCATATTTGTCTGTTTTATGAGATAATCCGCGCTTTGTGAATAAACGTTCAGCTGACCATGAAAAAATCTCATCAAATTGCAATGGCCATCGTTTTGGTTCTTTTCATCTGGATGTCATTGGGTGTTTTTAAAGACTCGCCTCATGAAAAAGAAACACAAACTACTCAGCAGCAAGAAGTTTTTTCGGTTGAAGTGATGAATTCTGCAGCTCAAATGATTCCAAAAGTCATTCAAGCTGTTGGCCATGTGAGACCTTGGCAACACACAACATTAAGTGCGGAAGTGAAAGGCAAAGTCAAATCAATACATGTCCAGGATGGTCAATGGGTAGAAAAAGGTGATGTGATTATATCCCTGCATACCGACGACCGTCAGGCTCAGCTTGAGAAAAATCAATCGTTGTTGGCGTATCAAAAGAGTCGATATGAACGCTCAAATATACCCGAACATTGGGGCCTGTTGGCGGCCGCGATGACATACCCGAGGATGTCATTGGTGTGATTCAATTGGAATTGATTGACTGGGAAGCACGCCGCAAGGCATCAGAAATCATCCCCGAAATTCGAGATCAGGTGGCCAGTATCCCTGGCATCCCAATACAGGTAAGGGCTCAAGAAAATGGCCCGACTCAAGGCAAACCCATTGAAATAGAAGTCAGCTCAAGACAACCACAAATGATTGCACCTGCAATTGAGCAAATCAGGCGGCTGATGGACCAAATGGGTGGCTTTGAGGACACCGAAGACACCAGGCCACTGCCATCTATTGAATGGCAGCTTAAAATAGACCGCCACAAAGCGGCTCAATACGGTGTGGATGTGTCTTTATTGGGATCCATGGTGACTATGATCACCAACGGTGTGCGCTTGACTGAATATCGCCCAGACGATGCCGAAGAAGAAGTGGAAATCAGATTGAGGTTTCCAAAAAAATACCGTACCATTGAACAATTGAGAACCTTAAATGTACCTACGCCGCATGGCGCTGTGCCCATTACCAATTTCGTCACCTTCATCAATGACCACAAAACCGGCCGCATCAAACGCACGGACGGTAAGCGGGTGATGATGATCAAAACCGACTTAGAAGAGGGTTTATTGGCTGATGATTTGGTACAGCAACTGAAAGCCATGATTGCCGATACTGATTTAGAGAAAACCGTAACCATCAATTTCAAAGGTCAAGATGCTGACCAAAAAGAGGCAGGAAACTTCTTAGCCAACGCCTTTATGTTGGCTTTGTTCACCATGACGGTCATTTTGGTGACACAGTTCAATAGCTTTTATCAATCCATCATGATCCTCAGTGCCATTGTATTTTCAACTGCAGGCATATTATTAGGACTTTTGATTACTGGCCAACCATTTGGTATTGTTATGGGTGGTATTGGTGTGATTGCATTGGCGGGGATTGTGGTAAACAATAACATTGTATTGATAGATACCTACAACGACCTGAAAAAACATACGGAAAGTCACAAAGAAGCCATCATGCGCACCGCCGCACAAAGGATGCGACCGGTGTTGTTGACTTCTGTGACAACGGTGCTGGGCTTATTGCCCATGGTGTTTGCCTTGACCATTGATTTTGTCAATCAACACATTGCGGTAGGCGCACCGTCTTCACAATGGTGGACACAACTGTCCAGTGCCATTGCAGGCGGCTTGACATTTGCCACCATTTTAACCCTGTTCATCACCCCAAGTTTGTTGATGATGGGTGCCAATTTCAATGCTTGGAGAGCACGTAAGACATGATCAAAGTAATAAACAGCGAACGCCTCAGTTACCGATTAATGAACGAAGAAGACGCCCAACTGCTCTTTGAATTGGACCAAGATCCCGCGGTGATGAAATACATCAATGGCGGAAAAATGACCACCATGAAAGAGGTTGAAGACGTCATGTTGCCTCGCATGGCCTCATACACAGACCCTGAGAAAGGCTGGGGCCTTTGGGCTGTTTTCACGTTAGGCGAAAACGAGTTCATCGGCTGGGTATTGGTCAGACCCATGGATTTTTTCAGTTCAGAACGTAATGACCAAGACATCGAATTGGGCTGGCGCTTCAAACAAAGCAGTTGGGGCAAGGGTTATGCCACAGAAGCGGCAAAAAGCGTGCTTGATGCGCTACAAAAGTCAGCTCAGTACCTACAATTCACTGCATTGGCATTGCCTGAGAACACAGCCTCTATCAACATCATGAAAAAATTGGGCATGCAATTCATAAAAACTGACCTCCACGAAGACCCCTTGGGCGATATGGAAGTCGATTATTATCAACTAAACAAACTGAGCAGTTAATCATAAACGTGGTTTTATCGTAATTTTCCTACTGAACTCCAGTCTTTCATTGGGCAAATAGAACAGTCCTTTTGGCTTTCTATTGATAAAACACTAAAAAAGACTTAAGGCTGTAAATCACCAAACGAACTATTAACCTGGTAGCAAGTAAATTTACTTGCTGCATGATTGAATTGCATTAAGCACTTTAAATCATGTTTATAGCCCGGATTTTCAAGAATCATAGTTGGAATATATTTTCAAAAAATACTTCGATTGATTTTTAACGCATTCATCTCTAATCGATATGAATATGTTAAAAGAATTAAATCGCCTTAGAAGACACCTATTTGCAGGCTTTACCCAAGGTATCGTAAAAAACGCCCAAATCAAACGCATTAAAGACCCATCAACTATCAAAAAGATACTA
>JAUIHY010000030.1 GCA_030432115.1 Gammaproteobacteria bacterium
CATCTTTTTCCACCATGGATTGGATCCGATTTTGGAGTAATTGGGCTTTGACTTTTTGTGCGTTGGCTTGCTTGGAAAAACTGCCCAGTTTCACCCGATATGCCAAGTCTATGGATTCAACTGCCGCCTTGGGGGTGGTCACAACTGCAACAGGAGGTTGTGTTGTGGTTTCAACCACTGGCTTATCATTGGACTGCTTTGGTGTGGTTTCAGGAGCGGTAACTGGTTCTTCTGGTGTTGAAACCACCGCTGTATTTTCTGCTGTGACTTGATCTTCTTGTGCTTCAGCAACGGCACTGTCAATCAATTGGGGCTCTGATTTCGGCTGCTGCTCATCTGTTTCTGTGTTCTTTTGCACCAAGCTGACATCACTTTCTGGTAAATTGAGCTGTTGATCACTCACCGGCTTGTCTATATCAAAAGTTTTGACCTCTAAATCATTGGGGACTTCTGGGATTTCAATGCTGATCTTCTGGTTTTGCTGTTTGACACCATCACCATCAAACAACATGGGCACAAAGATGATCGCCAATGCGATGATGACCGAAGCCCCTATCAACCGTTGTTTCAGCTCTTGTTCCATAAATCACCTTTCAAATTGTTCAGCAAAAAAATCGCACAAATCACCCTGTGACATGGTTTGTTGTTGAAACTCACGATCGACCATGGATTTCACCGAAACCTCAGCAGCAAGGTGTTCTGCCTCTCCCAATATTATAGCGAACCTGGCCCCTGATTTATCGGCTTTTTTGAATTGAGACTTGAAGGAAGCCTCACCCATGTTACTGACCAACCTCAAGGTGGGCATGGCCGTTCTTAATTTTTCAGCCAGTTGCAAGCCATACTGGGCTGGCACTGCTTTGTCCCTGATCAAATACACATCGGCTGCGGTTTCCGCTTGCCACAAGTTCAAGTCTTTAATCAACTCAACCAAGCGATCGACACCCATGGCAAAACCTGTTGCTGGCGTGGGTTTGCCACCTTGCATTTCCACCAATTTATCATATCGGCCACCAGCACAAATGGTGCCTTGCGCGCCCAAGTCTTCGGTGATCCATTCAAAGACATTGTGGCTGTAATAGTCCAAACCCCTGACCAAGTTTCTATTGATCTCATAGGCCACGCCACAGGCATCTAAAGCATCGCACAAACCTTGAAAATGCGCCTTGGCTTCATCACTGAGGTAATCTTTGATTTGTGGCGCATCAGGAATGATGGCCTTGATGGCAGGGTTTTTAGAATCCAAAATACGCAATGGATTGCTGTACAAACGGCTTTTCGCCTCTTCATCCAAAGCATCCATGTGTTGTTCAAAAAACGCAATCAGCACATTTCGATAGGCCTCGCGACAAGCTTGTGTGCCCAATGTATTGAGCTCCAAACGCACATTTTTCAAGCCCAATGCCTGCCACATGCGCTGTGTCATCAACAACAATTCAGCATCCACATCAGGACCTGGATAGCCAAAGACTTCCACACCGATTTGTGAAAACTGGCGATTGCGTCCCTTTTGAGGTTTTTCATAACGGAACATGGGGCCCAAATACCACAGTTTTTGTGGGTCATTGAAAATCATGCCATTTTGCAAAACGGTACGAACAGTAGAAGCCGTGCCCTCAGGACGCATCGAAATGGATTCACCTTTGCGTGTTTCAAATGTAAACATTTCTTTTTCAACCACATCGGTGACTTCACCTATGGCCGAATGAAAAAGGGCAGTCTTTTCTAGTACAGGGAACCTGATTTCTTGGTAGCCATATTGCTGCAATAGGCCAGTTATGGTTTGCTCTAAACGTTGCCAAATCCACACTTCTTCAGGAGTGACATCGTACATGCCACGCAAACGGGTAACTTTTTTAGCCAAAATGCTGTGCCTTGAGAAAAATGTGTATTTTATATGACGTGAGGCTGCACATAAACCCAGATGTGACTTCTTTTTGCATTATCTGGCTTGCTGGAAACAAATCCACCTTTGTTGCTCAAAACCAAATAAAGAAAGCATTGAATAAACAGATCAAAACGGTGGCAGCCCATAGCAGATACCGTTTTGGCAAATCAAAGCGATAACTTAGGAACAATTGAATCAACAACAAACATGGCACAACACACAAAAGCGGCAAGGTGATAAAAATGATGGCCGTGAACCCCCAAGCAAAATACGCTGAGTTGGCCAAAAACCAGGGCGTTAAAAGCAACAAAAACAAAAAAACCATCAACAAGATGCCGATGGTTTTGTGTGTTTTATAAAATCGTTGAGGCAATATCAGGAACCTTGAGGCCAACTGAATTTGGCCAAATTATCAACAGCAAATGCATTCACATCAACCACCTTACCATTGATTGACAGACTGAGCTTGTCCGCATTCCCTATGCGCATGCTCATCGGTTGATCTGATTCATAACGACGCGCACCTGGCCCTATCAAATCATGAATGATTTTGTCACCAGACTCCGTTTTGATGGAAACCCAAGCTTGTTCTTGTAGCTCAAACTCTATAACAAAAGCAGGCGATGATTGGTCTGCGATTGTGTCTGCTGTCTGTGAAACCAATTGTGAATCCTGCTCATCTGCTTGTTGCACAGCACCATTGTCATCAGACTGCTCTACTGCTTCTGATGTTTGCCTGTCTTCAATTGGCTTATCAACTATCACATGGTCATCGTTATTTGACTGAGGATGACTGATGGATACAGGCGGCTCTACTGGCGGCAATATGGACGAATAGGTAACGGTTTCTTTGTCACCATGCAACAAAGGCAAACCATCCACCTCACCCAACTTATCCCAAACAAAATAAGCACTGACAGAAAGCAGTGCCAATAAGGTGGTGCCAAAAGCATAGCGTCCGTAGTGGTTGGTTTTCAGTCTGACCCGAGAAACCGATGCCGGTAAAAAGGCATCAGGTCGTTGCACATCTTTGTGAGACAATAATTGCCCTGGAATCTGACTCAATATGGCCGCAGCGTCAATGTCCAAACATTTGCAATAATTAATGACATGGCCTCGAATAAAAGGTGCGGCACCGATGTGCTCGAATTGACCTTGCTCTATGTGCTCAACAATTGGCAGGCTGACATGCATATGATCGGCCACTTGTTGCGCAGTGAACCCTTTTTGGCTTCTTAATTTGGCCAATTGTTCAAGGGTGATTTGTTCTGGTTCGTTGATTTTCATTGTTCTGGGTGGTGGTTAGTTTCTTTTTATTTTCTTGATTAAACCCAAGTAATGGTCAGCGGCTCGCTTGTTACCCATCTTGGTTTCTACTTCATATCCTATCTTTAAAATGCGCTCATCCAAAGCCGCCACATTTTGCAATCTTTGTAAAAAGGCGCGTGCTTTCATATTATCGCCTTTAGCTGACGAAATGATGACCATGTTATACAAAGACACCGGTAATTTTGAATTGTATTGCAACGCCTTTCTGAAATGCGGTTCTGCTCGGGTGTGCTGGTCTGATTGAACCAAGCAAACACCTGCATTCTCATGAACCGTTTCGGGTGTTTTATAAAATGGGTTGGCCAATGTTTTTTCATAATAACTAACGGCCTTATCAAATTCGCCATTTTGACACAAATATGTTCCATAGTTATTCAAAATGGTGGGGTCTGTCGGTGCATATTTGACCGACAATTTATAATGCCTTTCTGCATCCAGCTTGGCATTCATGGTGCTGTATACCGTGGCAATGGCAGAATGGGCAATGGCAAACTTGGGATTGTATGCAATGGCTCGATTAAGCTTTTCCAGAGCCGTATCATAATCACCACGTTCAAAATAGGCCACACCCATGCGCACATTCAGCATTTCCCTGCTGTCTTCTGCCACATTTTGTGTGTCATTTTTCTGATACAAATGCCCCTTGGGTTTGCTGGGATTGGATCCGCAAGCCGTTAATAACGCAAAAACCAAAACCCAACTTATTCTCATTACACCAACTCCAATGCCAGTTTGTTGACCTGCCCCGACCTTCGGGTTCGGTCCATAAATTCTCCGGCCAATTGACCACATGCCGCCGCGATGTCATCACCTCGCGTTTTCCGCACTGTGGTAATGTAACCAGCCTGCATACATATTTCTTTGAACCGTTCGATGTTTTCTGGTTTGGACTTCTTAAAAGCCGTACCCGGAAAAGGATTGAACGGAATTAAATTGATTTTACTGGGGATTTTGGACAACAACTTGGTTAAAGCACGGGCATGCTCTACCTGATCATTGACGCCATCAATCAATGTGTATTCCCATGTGATTCTGGCTTTTTTCTTGTCTTTGATGAACCGTTGACAGGATGCCAATAGGGTTTCAATGTTGTATTTTTTATTCAATGGCACCAATTTGTTTCGCAATTCATCAAAAGGTGAATGCAAAGAAATGGCCAAAGACACATCAGCGTCTTGGTTCAGCTGATCTATTTTTGAAACCATGCCTGCGGTACTGACTGTGACCCTGCGATTGGCAAAACCAAAGCCAAAATCATCACGCATGATGTTCAAGGCTGGCAGCACATTGCTGTAATTGGCCAAGGGTTCACCCATGCCCATCATCACAATATTAGTGATGCGGCGATTCTTTATGGGATGATGGTCTAACTGTTTGGCCGCCACCCATACTTGGGCGATGATTTCTGCTGTATTGAGGTGCCTATTAAAACCTTGTGCACCTGTGGCACAAAAAGTACAGTTCAAGGAGCAACCAACCTGAGAAGACACACACAAAGTGCCTCTGTTTTTTTCAGGGATATAAACAACCTCTACCGCATTCACATCATCCACTTTCAGCAACCACTTGATGGTCCCATCTACTGATTTTTGTTCACTGACCAATTCAGGAACTGCCAATGTGAATTCAGATTTTAACTTTTCACGCAAAGGCTTGCTGAAATTACTGAACGCATCGAAATCCAGCTGCCGTTCACCATAAATCCATTTCATGGCTTGAGACGCGCGAAAGCGCTGCTCCCCCATTTCGAGGAACAACGCTTCTAATCCAGCTCGATCGTAATCGAGTAACTGCGTGGATCTTTTTTTCAAATGATTCAGCTCAATTCTGTGGTTGAGAAAAAGTAAGCAATCTCAACAGCTGCTGTTTCAGGTGCATCCGAACCGTGAACGGCATTGGCATCAATGCTGTCAGCGAAATCTGCACGGATGGTTCCTGCTGCAGCTTCCTTAGGGTTTGTTGCGCCCATGATGTCGCGGTTTTTCAAGATGGCACCTTCGCCTTCTAAAACTTGAACCAACACAGGACCTGAAGTCATGAACGATACCAAATCATTGAAAAATGGTCTTTCTTTGTGAACGGCATAAAAGCCTTTGGCTTCAGCTGTGCTCAATTGTTTCATTTTTGCGCCAACAACTTTCAGACCCGCGTCTTCAAAGCGTTGAATGATTTGACCGATAACGTTTTTTGCAACTGCATCAGGCTTAATGATTGATAAAGTTCTTTCTTGTGACATTTTTTACTCCAAACAGGATGTTTATTCAAGTTTTTTTCTTTTAAATCCGAGATTTACAAAGAAAAGTCAATACTACTTATAAAGATTTGTTCTTTGGGTATCAGGCCCACAAAACAATTCGCTTGTTTAAAAACCCGCGCATTGTAACAACATTGCCTGATGAAATAAACTCTAAATCCTTTATTTACTGCCGTTTGAGCAGCAAAACACCAACAAAGAACACACCTGATTTTTTGCTTAAATTCCAGCAACCTTTCAAACGTATTAAACGAACGTTTGAATTGCCTTTGTTGTTGCCATTGGCTACAATGCCAGCATTCAAAATTGCAGCTTGACTTAATGAGCACTTTATCTACCAAAGACCGCATCTTAAACACCACCGAGCAATTGATTGCAGAGCATGGTTTTTCGGGCATTTCCATCCGCAAAATCAGCCAAGCAGCACAAAGCAATTTGGCAGCCATCAATTACCATTTCGGCAACAAACAACAGCTCATCAATGAAGTCTTGGAACGCCGATTGAACAACTTGTTTGAAATTCGACAGCGCATGCTCGACGACCTCAATCAAGGTGAATCGCAGGCCTGTGTCTTAGAACAGGTCTTGCATGCTTTTATTGCACCGGCTTTGTTCATGATCAATGACAAAAACCAAGGTGGCAAAACTTTTATGATCGTTTTGGCCAGGGCCTATGCCGAACAAGGCGAGCACCTACACCAATTAATGACCACCAAATACACCGACACCATCAAAGCTTTTGCTGATGCCATCCACCGATCGGCCCCACATTTGGCCAAAGAAACGGTGTTTTGGCGTTTTCACTTCATCATTGGCTCACTAACCTATGCCATGAGTGATTTTGGCGCCTCCAGCATGTCCAAACAAATGAGTGAATCGGAATATTTCAATAAATCGGTAGAAGAACTGATTCAATTTGCCTTGCAATCATTGCGCGCCTGAATGTTCAGCTATTTCTTTACACTGTTCGCCCTGGCCGTCACCACTGCATTTTATCGGCTGCCCTTTTGGTTGCTTTCTGTGCTGTGGTTTTTGACACCTTTCGTTTTTTACAAGCTCAAATTCATCACCAACACCCAAGGCATCATCACTTTGTTTTTATTGCTCAATATGATGGCTTTGATCAACATCCGCCCCATCAGGCGCTGGCTGATCACCATTCCCTTGCTGCACGGACTGAACAACAAGGACAAAAACGCCTGGCGTCAATTCAGTCGCATCGATGACGGGTGGTTGACCACCGAATTTGAAAAAAGGCTGTTCAATGGCAACCCCGATTTCAAGACAACATTCACACCACCATCGACCAACGATGACATCCAAAAATTGTTGGCCGCCATCGACCAACAGCCCACAGTCCAGGTGACTGCCTTTCCTTCCTACTTGGAAACCATGGGCTTACAATCTTTGTTGACCCCTGTTCATCTGGGCGGACATGGTTTTGATGACAGTGGCTGTGCCCAAGTCATCCAACACATTTCTAGTCATGAACCCTTGTTGGGCGCTGCAGTGGGTATATTGAACTGTGAATCCGTCATCACTTTAATCAACCAACACGGATCAAACGATCAAAAAAACCACTATTTGCCCGCCCTTTCCAAGGGCGAAACACAGGTGTTTTTAAACCCCACATTTCTGTATGAACTGCTGGAAAACAACCAATCCTCTATCGAAGGTCGGATAGACAGCGAGACCCATGACGGCAAGCCCACCCATGGCATCCGCCTCAGTTTTGATGATGTGATCGTATTAGGCACCGCCAAATCTTCATTGTTCTATCTGGCAATTCATGTCACTGACTTCACCAATGAACTCAGCGACAAAACCAAACTAGGCACCGCTTTGTGTCTTTTTGATACCACCAAAGATGCCATCAAAGTCAGACCTGGAAACCCCACATTCAAAGGGCTGTTTCAGTACTATCACTTGTCTGCTGACAATATTTTCATCCCATTGAGTCAAATCATTGGCGGATTTGGTGCAGTGAACCAAGGCATCAAACAACTGTATCAACTGCAATCATTTGCTGCCAGTATCTGGCCAGCTGCGGTGTCCATGCCGATCCACCAAAGCGGCACCTTGATTTCTTGGTATTTTGCACACATCAAAAAACAAAACAGCCGAGCTTTGCTGGACTATAAAATGGTCAAAAAACAGCTTATTCGACAATTCAGTCACAGCCAACGCCTTAAATTATTACAACAAATGGCTTTGTCTGACCACAGCAAAAACATGAGTTACAGCCACATTTTATTCAAAAACTCCATCCTCAATGCTTCGATGGACCAGTTGACGTGGTTGCGCACCATATTGGGCTCTCATGCCCACAACATCAAAGGTGAGAACAACCTCAACCAATATTTTCGCATCAAACACTTGAGCATGGAACTGGACGGTGACAGCCACGAAATCAATCAATTGCCTTTGATGAAAAAAGTGGCACTGTCTGCCCATCCTTGGTATGCCCAAGAAATTGACATCATGGCCTCAGACAACATAGACATCAAAGCTTTGGATCGCTGTTTATTCAAACACATGGGATGGGTTGCTCACCAATTGGCCAAGGTGTGGGTCTATGCTGTACGCACTTCTTGGTTCGGCCGCTTTTTTTGGCGCAAAAACAAACGCCAAAACTTCATCAAGCGAATCAGCGCCAGCTATGCCTTAATTGCCGATTTGGCTTTGATCAAATGGTCACTGAAGAAAGACAGCAACACCGAATTCACAGGTTATTTGGCCAATTGCAATCAACAGTTGTTGTTGCTGATGTCATTGCTACAAACTTACCAGAAATCTCCCAAGACAGAAACTGAGAAATGGTTATTGAAACAATCTTTGAAAGATTGTTTTTTCCTCAGCCAAAGGGCTTTGAACCAATGCATCAACAGTGCTTTTACTCGCTTCGGGGCGTTGGCACTCAAGGTGATGATTTTCCCTTTTGGCAAACCCTTTCACCAGGCTGGGTTTTCACCCAAGGGTGACCATGATTTGTCCTCATTGGAAGCTGGCAACAAAAATCCACACAGCATTTTGCAACAAATTGCCGACGCATCCAAACAACTGAGTGCCGTTCAAAACATAGAACATGCGGTCAGCAATGCCACCGGCACGGCTTTGACCACAAAAAATCACCAGGTCCTGATCAACCGCACCCTCGCCGCTGGCATCATCAGCGTTGAACAAGCGGAACAAATCAGGGCCGCATATGACGCCATTTTAAATATTCAACTGATTAACCATTTTGGAAATAAAGATGAAACCTAAGAAAATAAGAAAAGTCGCCATCCTCGGCGCAGGCGTGATGGGCGCACAAATTGCCGCCCATTTTTCCAACGCCGGCATACCCACATTACTCTTTGACCTGGCCGCACCCAAAGGCCCCAAAAACGGCATTGTCAACAAAGCTTTGGCCGCTTTGAAAAAACTCAAGCCCGCACCGCTAGGCGATGCCTCTGTTTTGGGCTTGATAGAAGCCGCCAACTATGAAGAAGATTTGGACAAGCTGAAAGGTGCTGACTTGATCATTGAAGCCGTAGCCGAACGCATGGACATCAAAAAGTCAGTTTATGACATGGTTGAAGATTTCATCGCTGATGATGCCATCTTCACCACCAACACTTCAGGCCTGAGTATCAATGAATTGGCCTCCGTTTTGCCTGCCTCTTTACAAAGCAAATTCTGTGGTGTGCATTTTTTCAACCCACCCCGTTACATGCATTTGGTTGAAATCATCCCAACCAATGACACCAACCCACAGGTGGTTTCAGATTTAGAAGCGGTGTTGACCATGGTGGTCGGCAAAGGCGTGATCATCGCCAAAGACACACCCAATTTCATTGCCAATCGCATTGGTGTATTTTCCATCGTTTCAACCATGCACCATGGTGCGGCTTTTGGACTGCCCTTTGAAACCATTGATGCGTTGACAGGCGTGTTGATTGGCCGCCCAAAATCTGCAACATTCAGAACAGCCGATGTGGTCGGTTTAGACACCTTGGCCCACACCATCACCACCATGAAAAATGGTTTGCCTAACGATGCTTGGTTGCCACATTTTGAGCACCCAGCCTGGATGACGGCTTTGATTCAAAAAGGTGCTTTGGGTCAAAAAACTCGGGCCGGTGTATATAGTAAGCAAGGCAAAGATATTTTGGTCTTGGATACTGAAAAAGGTGAATATCGCAAACAGAATGCCGAAATAGACCCGCAAGTGTTAGAGGTTTTGAAGAAAGCCAAGCCACAGGAACGCTTGCTTAAATTACAGGCACTGAAAGATTCGCCACAAGCGCAGTTCTTGTGGTCGATTTACCGTGACTTGTTCCATTACTGTGCCACACAACTAGAAGACATTGCTGACACCGCACGCGACATCGATTTCGCCATCCGTTGGGGCTTCGGCTATGCACAAGGGCCTTTTGAAACATGGCAAGCCTCTGGCTGGAATGACATCGCCGCCTTGATTCAACAAGACATCAGTAACGGCCTGGCCATGGCCAACACCGACTTGCCTGCATGGGTTAATGAAGTGGAAGGTGCACACATGGCAGCCGGCTCATATTCAGCAGCTGAAAGCGCTTTCAAACCGCGTTCTACCGCCGAAGTGTATTCGCGTCAGCTGTTCCCAGATCGCTTGATTTCAGAAAGCGCACAGTATGGTGAAACCATTTTTGAAAACGACGATTTCAGAATGTGGCACCAAAATGATGGCATCGCCATCGCCAGCTTCAAAACCAAGAAACACATCATTTCTCGTGACGTATTGGACGGCATCAGAAAAGCCGTAGCTGTCGCAGAGCAAGATTACAAAGGCTTGATCATTTGGCAAACCGAAGAACCCTTCACCCTGGGTGCCAATCTGGCACCTGCCGCTCAAGCGATTGCCTCTGGTCAAGTGGCTGCTGTCGATGATTTGGTGGACGTGTTCCAACAAACCTCACAATCTTTGCGTTTTTCCTCAGTACCGACTGTCATCGCCACCCGTGGCATGGCCCTCGGCGGTGGCTGTGAATTCTCCATGCACGTGACTTCTGTAGTGGCTGCATTTGAAACCTATATTGGCTTGGTTGAAGCTGGCGTGGGCTTGTTACCCGCTGGCGGTGGTTTAAAAGAAATCGCCCGCCGCACGGCCAGCGAATCATTCGCTAAAGACCTTTACCCAATGCTGGAACATTATTTCAAAAAAGTGGCCATGGCTGCCGTGGCAGGTTCTGCCAAAGAAGCCAAAGCTTGGGGCTTTTTAAAACCTTGCACTGACGTGGTATTCAATGCACATGAATTACTTCATGTTGCCAAAGCCAAAGTGAATTATTTGGCTGACAAAGGCTATGTCGCACCCGCTGAAGAACAAAACATCCGTGTCGCCGGTGCACCTGCCATCGCCAACATGGAAATGATTCTGGCCAACATGTTAGAAGGCCACATGATTTCTCCACACGACTATCAAATAGCCAAGCGCATTGCCATTGTCATATCAGGTGGCTATGTGGATGCCGACTCAATGGTATCGGAGCAGTATTTGCTTGATTTAGAGCGAAAATACTTTATGGAATTGATTCAAATGCCGAAAACATTGGCACGAATTGAACACACCCTAACCACCGGCAAACCATTGCGTAACTAATCGCTGTGAAGATAAGAGGAACAAAATTATGAAACCAGTATATATTGTAGAAGCAGTCAGAACACCGATTGGTAAAGCGCCACGTGGCATGTTCAACAAAACCCGTCCAGATGACCTGTTGGCCCGTTGTTTATCAACCATCATTGGTCGAAACCCATCTTTTGATCCACAAAGCATCGGTGACATAGTCATCGGTTGTGCCATGCCAGAAGCCGAACAAGGCATGAACGTGGCACGCATCGCCGCTTTGTTGGCTGGCTTGCCAGAAAGTGTGCCCGCCATGACCATCAACCGATTTTGCTCATCAGGCATCCAGGCGGTGGCCATTGCGGCTCAACAAATCGCAACTGGACAAATGGAAGCGGCCATTGCCGGCGGCACCGAAAGCATGAGCATGGTGCCTATGATGGGGCACAAGATTGCCATGAACCCAGCCGTATTCGAAGACGACCAAGTGGCCATAGCTTATGGCATGGGCATCACCGCTGAAAAAGTCGCTGAACAATGGGAAGTCAGTCGCGAAGCACAAGATGCTTTTGCTGCCAAAAGTCACGAAAAAGCATTGAACGCCATTGAAAACGGCTATTTTGATGAAGAAATCATCGATTTTGAAATCAAATCATCACAACCTGATTTAAGCAGTCGCGACGGTGAAGTCATTACATCGAGTCGGATGGTTGATACCGATGAAGGACCAAGACCGGGTTCAACGCCTGAAACCTTGGCCAAACTGCGTCCTGTGTTCCGCATGGGCGGATCGGTCACAGCCGCCAACTCATCGCAAATGTCAGACGGCGCAGGTGCTTTGTTACTGTGTAACGAAGAAGTATTGAAACGTGACAACCTGACGCCGATTGCGGTTTTCCACGGTTTCTCAGTGGCTGGCGTGCCACCTGAAATCATGGGCATCGGCCCAATCAAGGCCATCCCCAAAGTGTTGAGCCTGACGGGCATCAAACAAGATGACTTGGATTGGATTGAGCTGAATGAAGCCTTTGCTGCCCAATCTTTGGCTGTGATGGGTGAATTGGATTTGAACCCAGAAAAGGTCAACCCCAACGGTGGTGCGATCGCGCTGGGTCACCCCTTGGGCGCAACTGGCGCATGTCGCGCAGCCACTGCCATCCACGGCTTGCGCAGAACCGGTGGCAAATACGGCATGGTCACCATGTGTATCGGTACCGGCATGGGAGCCGCTGGCATCATTGAAGCCCTGTAACCTCGCTGCTTATGAAACCCAAAGGCCGCATCTCGCGGCCTTTGGGGTATAAGATTATCTCTTACCGTTCAACAACCAACCAATGGGCGTTTTTCTGACCAATAAAACATATGTCAACATGCCCACACCCAAAGTCACAACACAACTGGTCAGAAATTGCCACACCATGTGCCAGCCACTGTCCATCAAGTAAAATTGCACCATAAACAGCAAGGGCAAATGCATCAAATAAATCCAGTAAGAAGCATCAGCCCACAGCTTCAAATGCTTGTTACTGCCATTCAGCCAGCGCTGCCCCAACAACAAACAAAACAAAGTCATGTACAAAGCCACAACAGATTCGGCCAAAGCCACCGGGAAATGACTCCAGCTCATGTTACCACCGGCACCCATCATCATCGCCATTTGAGGAGAAATGACCTTCGGTAGGTTTTGATAAAAATAAACAAACAGCAACAAAGACACCGCAGCCAACAGCCATTTATATGGCTGCCATGTGGTCAATGTGTTGCCTTGTTGGCGCATCAACCCACCCAAAAAGAAGAACAAGCCATAAAACAACAAGGCCCACCATTGCGGTATGGCTTGCTCTGGTGCTGGATGTGGCGCTGGCACTTGGAACAAGCCAATGGACAACAACGCAGGCACAAGCAATAACAACACCGCTGGATGCAATGCCCAAGACCAGATGCGCCAAGTGAACACTTTGCATTGATACAACAGCGCAGCCAGCAACACCAACATGAACAAATAATACAAAAACCACAAATGCATACTGGAAAAAGGCGCTTCTGGAGGATTGGGTGCGCCGGACATCATTTTGATAAAAAACATCACTGGTGACAGCTGTTCAACATGACCTAAGGCCCAAGCTATAGACAAACCCACCAACCATAACAACAAAGGAAAAAATAGCAATAATGGCAATAAAATGCGCATGCTGCGGTGTTTTATGAAACCTGCTACCCCACGTTTTTGTAGCAACATCAGCGCAAAATACCCGGCGATTAAAAAGAACAAAGGCATGCGAAACAGGTGGCTGAACCAATTGAACACATCAAAGCCCCAATGGTATTCACCACTGGCGGTGAACCACATGTTTTGCATCAAGGGCCCGTAGGCCAAAGACGCATGAAACACCACACCCACCAACATCGCCAAAGCACGCAGGTTATCCATATAATACAAGCGATCTTCCACCACATCTACATGTTTTATTGTTTGATTCATATCCACCTCAAATAAAATCTTTCTTGCGAGATTGCAGGTAAAAAGTCCCGGCCACAATCATGACTGCCAACACCACTTCACTGACCACAAAACCCAGTGAGCTGCGATTCCACACTGCCACATCTCCACTCAAGTGCTCATATATACCATCAAAACTGCCGGCCCAAAACATGAACAAAGACACCGACACATTGGTCAAAGTGGTCACCACAATGGTTACTTTTTCTGACCCGGAAACCAAGGCCGCACCCAACACCAAAAAAAATGACAGCAACAATTGCAGCAATACAATCACCGCCATTGGAATCAAACCATTGGGCAAATGGGCTTGGGTCATGAACAACGCCACAGTGCAGCCCAAAAGCAACAACCATGCCGCCAAATATGCACCCAAATTAAACAACATTTTGCTTAGCGTATAATCATAGATGGTGATGGGCAAACTCATCACAAAAGGCAGGGTATGCTCTTTGCGTTCATTCACCACCGACGAAAAGACCAACAAGGCACCAATCAATATCACCATGGTCAACAACAAAGACATGGCCAAATAAAAAGCTTTGGTGCTTTCAACGGCAAATATGGCCACAGACAACAAGGCCATCACCGCAAACAGCACAAATGTTTTTCTGTGTAACAGCCAATCCTTTCTGATCAGCGCTTTTATCATCGATGTTTTCATGCGACGTCTCCTGGTGATTGGGTTAACCTACTGGCCTGCACTTCTGAAACAAATATTTCCTCTAAAGTCATGTGTTCGACAGATTGAACCACTGCCCCACATTGTTGGTAATGTTGTGTTAAATGGTCATTGTATTTTTTGGTGGTGATGATCATTTGGTTCCCCACCCGCCTTTGTGCAACCACACCTTGCATCTCAGGAACAGCAGTTGAAGCATCCACTTGTAAACGCAAACGTCGCCAGCTGGATACAAAAGATTCTTTATCATCTGATGCAATCACCCGTCCTTTATCAATGAAAGTGATTTGATCTGATAATTGTTCTACATCTTGGGTGTTGTGGGATGAAAACAAAATACTCCTGTCTCCTTCCAAAAGCACATCCATCAATTCATTGATCACCTCATGTCGCGCCACAGGATCGAGCCCTGTGGTGGGTTCATCTAAAATCAATAACTTGGGCCGCCTTGCCAACATCAGCAGCAATGCCGCTTTCACCCTTTGGCCATGTGACATGCCTTTGATGGGGTGCTGGGCCAACAGGTCAAATCGTTTCAACAAAGTCTGGGCGTATGTTGCATCCCAAGAATCATAGATTGATTTCATATAATCCATATGCCACTGTAAGTCACATTTGCCATACAATCGCAGGTCTTCAGAGGCATAACCGATTTGCCATTTGGCGGCCACTTGCTGTTTTGGCATGCTTTGACCCAACACGTTGACCACACCGCTGTCTTGGTGAATCAAGCCCATTAACATGCGGATGGTGGTCGATTTACCTGCACCATTGGGACCAATCAAACCCATGATTTGCCCTGTTTCTAAACTCAAGTTGATGTCCGACAGCTTGAAATGTGGGTAATTTTTACTCACAGCCTCCATTTGAATGGCCAAGGTATTACTCATGATCTGCTGCCTCCTCAGTTTGTTGTTTTGTTTGCAAACCCGCTAAGCGCTGTTGCAATTGCGCCAAGTCCAAACCCAAGGATTGTGCTATGGCCAAGGCGGCCTTTAAATGTTTGTCCATTTCTTCCTCCTTCAATTTCACTGAAAGGTTTTCGATCTGTGCCACAAATGAGCCTTTACCCTGTTGCGTTACTATCACACCTTCGGCTTCTAATTCCTGATAGGCACGCTTGACCGTGATGACACTGACTTTAGCCGCCACCGCCATTTCTCTGATTGAAGGCAACGGTGTTCCTATAGGCCAATCACCCGAAGTGATGCGTTGTTTGATCTGCGCCATGATTTGCAAGTACATGGGCCGACCATCGCTTTGAGACAAGATAAAATCTAAGACCATCTGTGCATACTGTGTATATTCAATATGCACAGTATGCACAGACATATACAGTTAGCAAGAAAAATTTTAGCAATACGACAGAAATAGCCAAAAGCATCTTTATATTGGGCCTAAACAGCGTCATGCTTCACATCTTTTTAAGCAGTGCTGACTTAAAATGGTATTTTTGCGTTTGGGTCTGTCAGATGAAAACATCTATTAAATTAGTTTTATTGCTGTTGTCTTTTCAGCTCAAAGCTGGCGATGTCAGCACCAATAACCCCATCATGTTTGTCACCCAATTCCCCATTGCCAATGACTTTGCCACCATAGGTTCGACTTTTGCCAACCACCGTGGCAGCATGGTCAGCACGGGTCGTGGTGGGGATTTATACATTCGCTACGCCGATGGCACATTAAGAAACTTAACCCGTGAAGCAGGTTTCGGTGTCACAGGCCACCAGAATCAAAACGCCATTGCGGTGCGTGATCCCCATGTGCATTGGAGTGGCACTAAGGCTTTATTCAGCATGGTCATCGGTGCCCCAGAGCAATACCAATACAACGCCTATTTTTGGCAAATTTACGAAATCTCAGGTTTTGGCCAGGGGGAAACCATCAACATCATACGCGTTTCGGGTCAAGCCAATGATTACAACAACATCACGCCGATTTATGGTTCAGATGATGCCATCATCTTCACATCTGACATGCCGAGAACCAAGAACCGTTACAATTACCCACAATACGATGAATATGAATCAACCCCGACTAACACTGGGCTATGGAAAATTGTCAACGGCCATCCACAATTGTTACAACATTCTCCCTCAGGCTCATTCAGCCCCTTTGTTGACAGCTTTGGGCGTTTGATATTCACCCGTTGGGACCATTTACAGCGTGACCAACAAGCCTCTCCAACAAACTATGACCGATTCAATTACAGCGATGAAAACCCAGGGGCCTCAATCATAGACTCTGTGACCGAAGTATTCCCAGAGCCACGCCCAGCAGAAACGGCCTTGTTACAAGGCACCAATTTAAACGGCCAACGCATCAACCACTTCTTCCCTTGGCAATTAAACCAAGACGGTACCGAAGAAGAAACTTTGAACCATGTGGGCCGACATGAATTGCACAGCTATTTTGATCGCAGCATGAATGATGATGCCAACTTGGTTGAATTCATTCCTGGGCTCAGTCGCCCCAACCAAAACAGCATCCTCAACACTTTTCAGCTCGACGAAGACCCTAATCAAGCTGGTCGATATTTGGCCATTGAAGCACCTGAATTTGCCACACATTCAGGTGGTCAATTAATTGCTTTTGACCTGCCACCGGGTGCCAATCCGGCTGATGTACAGGTGGAATACCTCAGTCATATCAGCACCCGTGATTTTGTTCTCGATGGCGACCCAACGCCAGCTGAACATGTAGGGTTTTTCCGCGACCCCATCACCTTAAGTAATGGCAGTGTAGTGGTTTCACACACCGCTGAAACTCGCCAAGCAGGCAATGATGGCACACGTGCCAACCCACAGCCACGTTATGATTTCACACTCAAAACCATGAACCAAGGATCGCCCTATTGGACACCAAATACAAGATTAACCAATTTGGGCAACGTCACCCTTTCATACTATGACCCCGATGTTTTGGTATCCTACACAGGTCCTTTGTGGGAGTTACAACCGGTTGAAGTGGTGGCACGAACCACGCCACCAATGACCACGGAAACTTTATTGGACCCTGAAGCGCAGGTATTTGCTGAAGAAAGCATCGATCCTGAATTGTTCAAAAGCTACTTAAGAACCCACAACCTCGCTGTGGCGGTGATGCGCGATGTCACCACCCGCGATGAATTGGATTTGCAACAACCGTTCAATTTAAAAGTCGCCGGCAGCCCGCACCAAACCATCAGTAACGGTGGCACTTTGTATGAGATGTCTCATATGCAATTTGTCCAAGCCGACCAAATCCGCGGCCAAGGCGGCATCAACAACCCAGCCCCTGGCCAAAGGGTGATTGCCCAATTCCTGCACGACC
>JAUIHY010000031.1 GCA_030432115.1 Gammaproteobacteria bacterium
TTGGCCAATGCCATGGACCGGTCTGTCATGGCTTGCGGTTGCCATGATTCTTGGTAGTCGCCATCGACTTGAACATGACCAATGGGTTCACAATACGAGGTGCCGTCTTTGTGTCTGACGGTTAACAAAGTGATTTCAAAATCAAACTTAACAAAACCCTCAACAATCACACGCCCTGCTCCTGTGCGCCCTGCGGATTGCGATTCTTGCCAAGCGCTTTCAATGTCAGCTTCGCTTTTGATGGTAGACTGCCCTTTACCTGAGGAGCTCATCACGGGTTTCACCACACAAGGCATGCCAATGCGTTCTACCGCTCCGATGAATGATTCATAATCATCAACAAAAGCATAGGGGCTGGTTGGCACTTCCAAACTTTCAGCAGCCAAACGCCTTATGCCCTCTCTGTCCATGGTCAATTGCGCCGCCTTGGCAGTGGGCACCACATGAAAACCTGCCGATTCCAATGAAACCAACTCATCAGTGGCAATGGCCTCAATTTCTGGCACAATCAAATCCGGTTGGACCTGTTCAATCAAAGCACGCAATGCAGGACCATCGGTCATGTCGATAACATAATGTTCATCAGCCACATGCATGGCAGGAGCATGGGGATAACGGTCCACAGCGATGACATGGACACCATACCTTTGTGCTTCAATCACCACTTCTTTACCCAATTCACCAGAACCGAGCAACATGATTTTTACTGGATGGATTCTTTCCTTAGAGAAATACTGACTCATAGATTTTGAAGGTCTAAAACAAGCTGGCATTATAGCACCCCACCATAAAATGAAGTTCACAAAATTCGAACATCTAGCTGCTTTCTGCGAGAAATGCTGTTGCTCAATAATTTTGAACTGAATGCCACAGTGTTTGTCGAATGAGATTGACTAAAACTGATGGTAAAACACTGGTAATTATTGCCGGTGATTTGTATTATATTCCACTGATATTTTGACAAGGAAAACCCAGATGAAAAAAACTTTAATTTTAATTTTGAGCATGATGTCCTGTATGAATGCCATGGCCACCACGGTCAAAATGAGCACCTCCAAAGGTGACATATACATTGAATTGTATGATGAAAAGATGCCAAATACAGTCAAAAACTTCCTTACATATGTCAATGATGGCTTTTATGATGGCACCATTTTCCACCGTGTTATCAGCACCTTTATGATTCAAGGTGGCGGTTTTGATAAAAACCTGACACGTTTAGAAACCAAAAGCCCCATCAAAAATGAAGCCAATGCAGAAATGAAAAACCTGCGTGGCACCATTGCCATGGCCCGATTGCCTAGTCCGCACTCAGCCACAGCGCAATTTTTTATCAATGTTCAAGACAACCCATCCTTAAATCACACCGGTGAACAAAACACCCGAACTTGGGGCTATGCCGTCTTTGGTCATGTGATTCAAGGCATGGACGTGGTCGATGACATCCGCTTTGTTCCAACCGGTGCCAAACCACCTTTCCGCAAAGACGTGCCAGAAGAAACGATTGAAATTTTATCAGTCAAAGTGGTTGAAAAAGCACCCACAGCCAAAGCTGATACGGCCCAATGACCACATTATTTATCTCTGACTTGCACCTGTGCAAGCAAAGGCCGGACATCACATCGATGTTCAAATCCTTTTTAGAAAACAAAGCCCGACATGCTCGGGCTTTGTATATTTTGGGTGATTTGTTTGAATATTGGTTGGGCGATGATGCTTTGGATGAAACCGCCCTCACCGTTGCCAAATGGCTTAAATCGCTGAATGAATCGGGGGTGACCATTTACTATATGGCCGGTAATCGTGATTTTCTTTTGGGTGATGCTTATGCCCAAAAAAGCGGCATGCAAATCATCTCAGAACCTCATGTGATTGAATTGAACGGTGAAAAGACCTTATTGATTCACGGAGATGCCGAATGTACCGATGATGTACCCTACCAACAAGCCCGAATCATGTTGAGAAACCCAGAATGGCAAGCTGGCTTTTTATCCAAAAGCATTCCTGAGCGCATCGCCTTTGCAGAACAGGCCAGAAAACAAAGTGAAGCACACACCCAAGGCGCGTCCATGGAGATTATGGACGTTAATCAATCAGCCATTGAAGCCTTATTTCAACAACATCAAGTCAAGCAAATGATTCATGGCCATACCCATCGGCCGGCCATTCATGAAAACAATGGAACACGAAGAATTGTTTTGGGCGATTGGCACAAACAAGCCAGTTATTTAGCGTATAATGATTCAGGCATCTCATTGGTACATGCTTAAACCACAATAAAAGCTTATAAACATGAAAGTTCCACAATCCACAACTGCCAGCTATCAGAAAGGCGCTGCTCGAATCGACGGCACATTTTCGGTCACTGAAGATCACATCAATTTTAAACCATTCAATAAGCAAGTGGCCTTAGGTCATTACCATCTAGAGCGAAATGGCATCAACAAAGTTGAACAAACAATGGGCAAAGGCGGTGGCATCATACCCACCACATCAGAAGCCATCAGAATAACCATGAATGATGACAGCAGTTATGAGTTCATATTGTCAGGTGCCAGAAATTGGGTAAACTTGTTAACTCAATAAAGACAGTTTAAGGATTCAATCCCGCTTTGGCTTTAATAAACAATATGATTGGTACAGACAGCAAAAGGTAAACTATGGCAGCAAAGATACCAACTGAATAAAAAGCGTAGAAAATCAAGCCGAAAAACAAACCCAAAGACATTTCACTGGCCATTGAAATCAAGGCAAATGGAATGGCGCCAATCAAGTACAAGCCAACAAGGCTCCAATACACCTTGGTCCAAATGACAAAAGGTGCTGAAGCAACTGTCTTCAACTCAACAAATCAGCATGCACTTCACCGTCCCAAGGGTGAAGCATCATGATTTCTTTGAGTAAGGCAAATTGTGATGGAAATTTGGCAATCACGTCATGAGGCTGCGGTACCAAGTTTTTATCAACAATCAAGCCAAATTCCACATGGCCGTTGTAAGACAAGATACTGATGCCCATACCAATGCTGCCGTTTTGAGGTACCCAGAACATGATTTTTTCCATCCGGCAGCCTGCAATATACAAGGGCACTTGTGGTCCCGGCACATTGGTCAATACTGCCGTGGCTTTCTTAGAAAATTGTTCTAACAAAGCATTTTGCATGACTTGTGGTGCCAAACCAACCATGCTGAGTAAGCCCAAAGCCACCAAAGCTTGTTTGGAGGATTTCAATTCGTTCATTTCTTGATGAACCATGGCCAACCGTTTCAATGGATTGGCTTCATTAACAGGTAAATTCAAAAAAACCAAACCAAAATGGTTACCCAGTTCTTTGGCATGTTTCAAAGGCCTGAGGTTGACGGGTACGGTCGCTCTGATGACTTTTTCGTCAGGATCATCACCCCGTTCTAACATGTATTCTCGCAAAGCACCTGCCAAATTGGATATCAGCACGTCATTCACTGTTGTTCCTGTTGCTTTGGCAATGGCTTTGACCTCATCCAATGGCAAAGATTCTGCCCATGCCACACGTTTTCTGGTGCACAATTCAGATTTGAAGACATTCTCTGGATCATTGCTTAAGGTCAAAGCATGAAACAATTCTTCCATGATTTCGACAGAGCCTCCAACGCCTTTTTCAATTAAGCTGGGGTCTTGCCAGATTTTTTTCCCCAATTCAGTGGCTTCATTGAGCATTTTCAAAGATTGATTGAATTGTTTCTTGGCAGGGTTGATAACCTGCTTTAACAAACCCAGTTTTTGGTGTTTTTCTTTGGCCGATTCATGGTGGTCAAGCAACAAACTGTTTTCACGCGATGTGCTGGTCATGGACAATAACACCTGAATCAATGCAATGCCATCGGCATAACAGTGGTGAATGCGTGCCACTATCACTGGGCCTTTGCTGTAATTTTCAACGATGTGAAATGACCACAAGGGTTTGTTTTTATCCAATGGTGTGGAAGCCAAGTTACTGACATAGTCTTGTAGTTCGCGGTAATCGGCCTTGCCGGGTAATGCCACACGGCGAACATGAGCAGCCATGTCGAAATATTGATCCGTTTGCCAATAGGATCCACTGGCATTTTGGTGTGCCAATTGCTTAAATCGGCGGTATTTAAGGAATTTTTTTTCTAAAACTTCAATAAAAGTGGCCAATTCTGGCTGGGTATCCAAAAACATTAAACCCGTAATCATCATGAGGTTGTGTGGCGATTCCATTCGCAACCAGGCGGTATCGACTTTGCGCATGGGCTCTTTTTTACTGTCAATGTATTGGAACATGAAATATATGGGTTTTTAAATGGTAGCCCCTTCATTATAATAGAAAGATTGATACAAATGAAAACAGTCTTTTTCGATGGAAGCAATCTTTAATATAGACATACCTAATTTCACCTTGGACAAAGAAATCGGCCGTGGCGGAATGGCAGCGGTTTATCTGGGCGAACAACAACAACCCAAAAGACCCGTGGCGATCAAAATCGTATCCCCACAAGGCAATGACCCAAAGATTCTTGAGGATTTGAAAAAAGAAGGCGACACAGTTGCTCAGTTTTCTCACCCCAATATTGTGACCGTTTATGCCTGCGGTGTGGTAGATCATTATTATTACCTAGCCATGGAAATTTTAGCCGGCGGTGATTTAAAACAAAAAATCGATGCTGGCTTAACCGAGCTTGAAACTTTCAACATCATGATCGACATGGCCAAAGCTTTAGAGCATTCGCACAAGCGTGGCACATTACATCGTGACATCAAACCTGAAAACATTTTATTCCATGATGATGGCCAGGCCGTATTGGTGGATTTTGGTATCGCACGTGCAGGAGATGCTGTCAGTGAATTCACAAGAGTGGGTGCAGTGGTCGGCACACCGCACTATATGAGCCCAGAACGCGCTTTGGGTAAAGAAATTGATGAACGGTCCGACATTTATGCTTTGGGTGTGGTGTTTTATGAAATGCTGATGGGTAAGAAGGTGTATGAAGCTTCAGATACCTTTGCGGTCAGTTATGCCCACGTCCATGAACCTATTCCTGACTTACCCAAGGATTTATCTAAATACCAGCCGTTGTTGAATAAATTGTTGGCCAAGAATCCTGATGACCGCTTTCAATCAGCCAGCCAATTGGTACATCAGTTAAAAAAATACGTCAGGCGATTACACCCCGCCCATGACACCACACATTCATTCATACCTATTTCTGATCAACGCAACCAAAAGAAAAACTGGTTACCTTTGGTGATAGGCGGTGTGGTGTTGGGCGCAGCTGTTTTGGCCGGTGGCTTTTTTATGGGTAAAAATAAGGGGGCCATCGAAGTTAATACTGCCGACTTAACACCGACACAACTGGTAGAAATGTCTAAAAAACTACAAGCGGCCAGCAGCTTTTTTAATGTTGAAAACTTCAGTCAAGCCGAATCCCTATACGAAGAAGTGCTGACTCAGTTTGATTGCCATGAAGCAGATGCCCGAGGGCGTATGAAAATCTTAAATGCTGAAAAATACAATAAAATCATAGAAGCCTGCGACTGAAACCAGTTTACCGAGGCCGTTGAGTTCACCAACAAAGTAAGAAATTGAAAACAGGCTCAAATCAATCAAGACATTGAAAGTTCAATGTCTTGATTGTGAAATGATAAATCAGATGCTGTTAGGCAAAAAGTAGTATTCACTGCCCTCATGTCCTGCGTGCTTGATGGCGGTGTATTCTGGAACCTGAGGTACACCGGTTAACTTAGAACGTAAGCGGACCTGTTGTTCCAAAGATTTAAACAAACGATAGCCTTCCAAAACACCTTCGTTTTCTTTTAACACATCCAGCAAGGCCGCCGCGAATATAGAGTGTCCATTACCACCTGAATCGAGCACGGGTTGTAAACCGCCTGATGTTAAAACGGTTCGGGCTTTCACGCGTGATGTGAACAGCAAATCGTTTTCGTCCACTTCATCAGGAAAAGGCCTGATGGCAGATCCAGACATGGTTCCCGAATAACATGAATCGGCAATCACCATCACATGTTTGGCATTCATGCTGGACATGAACTGCGTGATGGCATCGTTGCTGATCCATGTTTTTTTATCATCTAATTTGGCATCTGTTGGAATCCAATAACCTTTCTGACGTTCATCTATCAAACCGTGGCCAGCATAATAAACGATTAAATTATCTAATTTACCCAATTTTTCTTGGTAATCAGCCAAGGTTTGCAGGATTTTTATATGACTGGCATTTTCTAAAACTTGGGTTTTATAGCCATACACATCTTTCAGAACTTTGGCAATTTGCTGAGCGTCATTGCTGGCTGTTTCTAAATTTTCAAAGTTTTGATAGTCATTGTTACCTATCACCAATGCATGATAGGTACCCAAATCTTTTTTAAATCGTTGGGTAAATAAATCTGTCAAAACACGCGGTTTGATTTGCTCCAGAATTTGACGAACAATCACAAATTGCTCAATCGATTTAGAACCGTCTTTTTTCACTGCTTCTATACTGACTGGTGTGTCATCATTTTTAATCAACTCAACATCAGCACTGAATATGCCTGTGTCAGTCAATCGGTCTATGATGCTGTTTTGATTCAAGCTCAATGCAGCCACATCTTCAGCTGGCGTCACTGTGGCCATGACTGAAATTTGAGCTTCATTTTGGTTATATATCGGAAAACTTCGGATGCCACGGGTTAATTTCACTTCCGGTGAAATCACATTGATACCAAAATCATTCATGGCCAACTCTTGCCCTTGCTCTTCGGCTATTTTTTTCACCAAGTTACTGGCCAAAATTTTACTTTCTTCATTTTTTTCAGTTAAATTTTTGACTTCGTTTTCTAATTCAACGATTCTGTTTTGGGCATTTTTATCGGCTTTATTTTCACGCAAAGCAGCTTGCAGTCGTTTCATTTCAGCATTAGCCGATTTGATGTAATCTTGGGTTTTCTGGTAGTTGTCATTGACATCACCCAATTCCTTTTTCAAGGTATTGACCTGTCTCTCAAGCAAAATTCTTTGATACTCTTTGTCTCTGCGGTCACGCAATTCTTGCTCTGTTACCAGCTCTAATTTGGCTTCAGTGACACCTGCGGCTTGGCGATAGAGGTTGATTGCTTTCACACTGTCTTTTGCTACCCCAAGACCTTGCTCGTAGAGGTTACCCAAATTCAATTGGGCTTGGGAATGACCCTGGTCTGCCGCTTTTTGATACCATGAGGCCGCTGATGCATAATCAGGCTGACCCGCCACACCTTTTTCAAACAATTCACCCATATAATTTTGTGCGGTGGCATCGCCATTGTCTGCTTGTTGTTTCCACACTTTGGCCACCGTGGCAAAATTGGCTTCATCATAGGCCACATATTCACCGCCACGCAAAGCACATTCTTTGGCCGTTAATTTGGCCGGCTTTCTGGGTGGAATGTAAGTGTAATTTTGCCCCAATTGTCTGATTTGTGGCGGCAATAAACAGTCAACAATATACAATTGGTCAGGGGTGATTTGCCCTTCTTTGACCTTTTTTACTTTTTTACTGCGTTTGGCATCAGCACTGGCAAAGACCATCAGGCCCAACACCAATGCAATGCTCACTTTTTTAATCATAATGTTCATAGTTTGTTACCTCAAAACTCAAAGCGGAGTCCCAAATTCAGGGTGCCGCGTGAGAAACCTTCTAATCCGAAGATACTTCTGTAGTTGATGTATGCTTGTTTACCATTGGCGCCGATAAACACCAAGCCCAAACCTGCATTTCCGAATGTCCTGTCAGGTTCGTCTGTTTCAATCCAGAATATTTCATCATCTGGCGCATCAATAAATCGTGCTTCAATTAAACCACCGTCATTTTCCATTTCACGGGTCATGTTGATGTCAAATTGTGGTGTGATCACCCCTTTTTCCAAACTGAATGCACGCGAAACACTCAAACCCAGCGATGCTTTTAAACTCTTGATGTCTTGCCTGGCGTACTGGAAGTTGAATCCTCCAGCCCCTGATTCTGTGAACGCATCGATACTGGTGTTGACATAATTGATGCTGGCATTCGGTGTGATGTTCCAAGCATTTTTATAAAAATGGTAACCCATACTCATGGAGGCTGAATATTGGTTGGCCGAAGTATCACCTTTGGCCACTCGATCGATGGTGATGTCATCTAAAGTAAAATTAATCCGACGAGATTGTTCAAATTTGGGTTGGCCGTAACTGATGCGTGTGTCCACATAAAAATTATCGTTGATATAGAACGAGCCGTAACCTGTCAATGTCACACCATCTGACTGCATTTCTGCTTCGTCTTCTATTTCTGAATCGAAGTTGGCATATCCCAAGGCCACACCGAGGACTTTGCTGTTACTCAGACGATAATCCAAGCCAGCGGTGATGCCAAAGGTATCGAAATCAAAACCCAATTCTCTGCCTGTTTTATCTCGTTCACCCATGGATATGGTGCCGTTGATAAAAAAGCCCCAAGGTGACACAAAGTCATTGACTGCATTTTGTGTTTGGTCATCTTCACCCGCGTTCAAATAAGCCAGCATGCCTATGGGAATGGATTCATTACCATAGGTGGCTCGCAACCCACTGACACTGAAACCACCACCGCCACCTCGCAGTTCAGCCAGTCTTGAATCAATGTTGGTAAATTGAGAAGTGATGATCTCAGATGCTGAATTGGATTGACCCAACACTTCATTCGGCGTGATCTCACGCATCATGTCGTGCATTTGGTCATGGTCTTCTTGTGTAGACGAATACATTCTGGCACACATGCCCTCTTCCATGGCCCAATAAAACGCTCTGGCACAATAACTGGACACATTTTGAATGGCACGTTCAGTCTGCGCATCCATACTGCCCATCACACCTTGCATGTGGCTGAGAATTTCTTCTTCTGTGGGTGTCGGTGTCACTTGTGTGTTTAACAGGGCTTGGTTGTTACCAATGTTGGGGTCAGTGGCGTCTGACATGATGTCAACAGCAACTTGTATCGCTTGGGCCGTTTGGACAATTTGTTCACTGCGGACTTCAAATGCCAAGTCATATTGCATGGCATGGGCCATCGGCATGGGTAAGTGACACTGAATATTAGATTGATTGGTTTGGCATTGCCATGGAGAGACATTGATAGGATTAATTTGATCAATCAAACCACTGATTTGGGCTGAAATCATGGTGTTTTCAGCGGCATCAGGGCCTGCGTTTTTGGCATTGATATTTATTTGGAACACATCACCTTGAAGGATTTGATTTTGATTGGATGTCACTTGCACGGATACATCCGCTTCTTTGGGCTGATAGGCATTGACATGTAATTGTGCCATGGATTGGTTGTTGTTACTGTTGCCATCGGTACTGGCTGAACTTACTGTGGCCAGATTCATCATTTCTCCTTGGTAATTCATGTCCACATGGCCACTGATGTTTATTAAAACCGAGGATCCTGATGCCAAAGAGGCTTGTTCACAGCTCAAAGAATCAGTCAACAACATACAAGTCATTTGACTACCTTGCATGATACTGTCTGCAATAAAACCAACAGGAAAATCATCTTGTATAATGATTTGCGTGGCTGAATCAGGACCATGGTTTTGAACTTTAATATCCCAACTCAAACTGTCTCCAGCAGTGATTTCATCAGCAGAAGCGGTTTTGATGATGCTCAGGTCTGCAGAATTTGGTGAAACACCAACTATTTGAACAACCACAGAGTCTGTGTTGTTACTGGGGTTGCTGTCGTTATTGGCTTGTACGGTGGCCACATTGACAATTTGACCAGAAACTCCATGGGCGCTAACACCAAAACTTAATTCCGTTGCGCTGGCATTAGGAAGTACTGAAGGGGTATATTGACACTCAATGACTTGGGTGCCTTGGCACTGCCAGCCCTGACCTCTATATCCATCAAATTCGAGACCTTCAGGCAAAGTATCAGTTAATGTAATACCTGAAGCTGTCATTTGACCGACATTAATCACATTAAAATGGTAATCAAATAAATGGCTGTCGGTGATTTCACTTACAGATGCCGTTTTACTTAACTGAACATCAACCACATTCGAACGATCAACCACATGTTGTGAGGTTTGTGCGGTTTTGTTGATGCCATTGGCATGGGCCGATATGTTGTGTACATATTCTCCTGCAACTGCACCTGCATTGACCACCACATGTCCGGTGAAAGTATCACCTGCCAACAAAGGCAACTGATTGTTACAATTAACACTTTGCCCGACAATTTGACAATTGAAATCTCCGCCAACAACAGATTGGATATTGATAGCAGGATCAATGTTTATTTGGAAATTGACAGGGTTTAAAGTCACGTTGCCGATGTTTCTGATTTCAAAAACCATTTGTCCATTGTCATTCAGCTCCAAAACCAAAGGTGAGGCAGAGAAGACCAAATTATAATCGGTCAATGGTGGTGGTGTGATTTGGGTGTCCCATTGAGCAGAGACCGCTTGAGGCAAATCGGGAGAATTGACTGTGATGAGGTTGGTGTAACTGTTATTGATGTCAGGGTTTTGAGGCGTATTTGCTGTGATTTTGACTGATTTACTGCCTGCCACTGCCACTGAGCCAATTGCACAATCAACTGTGCCATTGTTATGGGTACAATTGCCAAATGGATTGTCAGCAGAAACAAAATCAATGCCTTGGGGCAAAACAGACTGCACATCAATGTTATTCAAATCTTGTGTGCCATCGTTTTCCACCAATATGGTGTACTCTACTGGCTCACCAGCATCAACAGGGTCAGGTGTTTGGGTGGTACTGACATTCAAAGAAGGATTGACCAATGTCACCGTGCTTTGGGCTGACTGAACGCCTGTTAAATTAAGTGCTGAAGCATCCATTTGATTGGTGATACTGGTTACATTAGCATCATTAGTGGCAGTGACATTGATGGTGATGCTTGAATTTGCGGATATCGCCATGTCTCCATTAAATGAACAGCCTACCTCTGTTTGTCCACCGACAAGGGCATCTGAACATGCCCAATCTGCACCGCCATCGTAGCTAACCAAGCTCACATCATTAGGCAATGAATCCACCACATCCAAGTTAAACACCTTGAATGCGCCTGTGTTATTCACATTCAATTGGTAGCTGAAATCGCTGCCTAAGGGCACATCAGTAACGGGCACACCTGCCATTATGGCTTGTTTACTGACATTGACGCTGGTGAATGGAATGCTGATGGTAACAGCCGGTGCGATACTGCTGTTATTTCCAGGGCTGCCATCTCCCAATGAAGTAAAACTGGCCGTATTGTTTGCTGTACCATTGCTTTCCGCTTGAACATGAATGCTTAAATCCAATGCATCGCTTATGGTAAATGCCGCGTTTCCTGAATCACAGGTTACCATGCCGCCTGTTGGTGAGCCATCATGGTTACAGCTAAAGACAACACCAGTGGAGTTCTGCGTGAATCCTTGGTAACTGACTTCTGCCGGCAAATTGTCTTGAATGATGATGTCATTCACATCCGATGAGGGTGTGGTGTTATGATTAATAGCAATTTGGTAATCAAATGCATCCCCAATATTAACGTTTGTCGAAGATACAGTTTTGGTGATGGCTAAATCATTAAAGCCACCTGTTACGTTGAAATTATTACTGACGTTGTTATTAGATAAGTCAGGGTCTGGTGTGGTGCTGCTAGAAACAGTGGCATCAAAAGTGGCACCATTGCCCTGTTGAACTGCCAAAACATTAATGTCCATGGGATGATTACTGAAGCCAACAATTAGATTACTGCCTGAATCACAAGTGACCACCCCGCCAGATAATGAACCATCATGGCTACATGCCCAAATATTGGTATCAACATTTATGGATTGATATTGGACTTCTTGAGGCAATTGTGTCGTGACTGTAACAAAATCAGCATCATCCACACTGGCTAAATTAGATGCCACCACATGAATCGGAAAGGATTGACCTTGACTGTAAAAATTTTGATCAGTAAAAGCATCCACTTCTAAATCCACAGGAATGGCTGTTCCGGTGATGGTGAATGTAGCAGAAGCATTGTTATTGGCTAAATTCGCATCAGCAAAATTGGTCATCACATTGTTCGTCACAGTGGCGCCAGGATTACCTGTAACACGGGCAAAAATTTTGACTAAATTTTGGCTTGCCCCTGCTGAAACGGTAGGGATATTACATGTCAATGTATTGCCTGTAAAACCGCAACTGCCAATCATTTCCTGAAAGTATTGCGGATTATTTCCACCATTTAAAGATGCATCATAAGTAACATCAGCGGGTAAAGTATCTGTCAAATCCACATTAATTGCATCAGCTGTGCCTTCGTTATGAACATATACTAAATATTCGGCCACACCATTTTGAGGTAGCTCTGTTACAGGCCCTGATGCTGATAAACCATCCCATACAAATTTATCAATATTGATTTCAGGAGCCCCAGGACCATTGATGTCATAGGTCATCGAAGTCAAATTATCCGATGGGAACGCGTCACCTTCAAATGAGGTCACATTGGCATTAAGGTTATAGGTACCTGCTGCTGCCGTTTGATTCACCACACCGGCCAGAGTGAAGGTTTGAGACTGCCCAGAAAATAGCGAAGAAACCATACACTCAATGCCGTTTTGCCCAAAGAAACATGCAGGGTCACTGGCATTTTGATTGAAATTAAATTCTTCACCATCAAAAGCCAAAGCGACACTGGTGGCATCTCCACCATTGTTGGTCACTGTGACATCGACGCTGATAGGATCCACGGGATCAAATGGAGAAGCAAAGCCATTGCTAAAGGCCATGGAGGTTGACAAGTCAGGAAGTCCGCCTGCGAATGAGATATCCAGTGAGTAATTGTTATCAGAGGTATTTACTTCTACATTGCCCACATCAGAAACCAATAAACTCATGGCCGGAGCAAAATCAAAACTGCCCGGCTGGACCACCACAGGTACATCCAAGCTGGTAGTGCCACTGAATGCAGCCAAATTGGCTTGAAATAAACAATCCAAATTTTGTGGAGATATAAGGTTACAGTTCCAATTACCAAACACATATGGCACACCTGCAGCCAAATCAAATGACAAAAGCTGATTGGGCTCAACAATGGTTAAGTCCAATTGAATACCGTCTCCCGCAGCAGCGTCCCCTGTATTGGATATTTCAAAGGTTACTTGTTTGGTTTGCCCATCACCTTGAAATTGATATGGATTTTCAAATGAAGATACAGACAAATCTGGCTGTGCCCATGCGATGGAAGTTGTTAATGCCATTAACAACAGTGTTAAAACACGATTGAATTGAACTACCCTTTTCATATTCCCCTCGTTCATAATTGGTTCATAAATCAGCTGATGCTAATTATTTTGAACCTAAACTGCTGTAAAAACAATGGGATATCGTTTATTTTTGAAAAAATTCGCAATTGCGTCACAGTTTTTCAACTGAACATTTGTTCAATATACGATGTTCCTGACAATTAATTGCAATCGTGTTCGACCACGAAATTCATTGATGTCCATTTGGTAGCAAATTTGAACTCGGTTTGACTCTGGTGGAAAATCGTTGGGGTGTATGTTGAAAGCGATGGCATCCACTTTTTTATTGGCCTCTTCCATCTGCAAAGACAGTTTACAATGACCCATGCCCACTTCTTTTTTCTCTTTGATCACAAACCACCCATCAAATACCGGTTCAGGAAATGACTCACCCCAAGGGCCTGCTTGTTGTAGCATGGCAGCCACATGTTGGCTCATCAACTCACCCGGTAAAACACCGTCGGTTACTTGAATTTTATTCAAGGGCTGACCTGCTGCCCATTGTTTCACAGTATTATTGAATGCCATGAGGAATGCTTTTTTCTGACTTTGGTGCAAAGTCAATCCTGCAGCCATGGCATGCCCTCCAAATTTATGTATCATCTCAGGGTACTGACGATCAATAGATACCAATGCATCCCTGATGTGAAAGCCTGGAAGGCTTCTTGCTGACCCTTTGAGCCACTCAGAACCTTCCTTTTCCAAGGCAAACACTATGGTCGGTCGGTTAACCGCTTCTTTGACCCGAGAAGCCAACAAACCCACCACCCCTTGGTGCCAATCTTTGTGAAACAAACACAAGCCCATGGGCAAGGCATCGTCTTTTTGCAATTGTTTCACCACAGAATCGGCAAGGTTTTGCATGCTTTCTTGAATCTCTCGGCGTTGTTTGTTAATTTCATCCAACTGCTGAGCCAAAGCCTTGGCCGTTTGCCGGTCATCTGTCAGCAACAAATTAATGCCAATGCTCATGTCTTCCAATCGACCTGCCGCATTCAAGCGAGGCGCCAAAACAAAACCCAATGCGGCGCTGTCAGCAAGAGCTGCGGGTCGCCCAGCCGCTTCAAACAAGGCCAAAACACCCGGGCAACAACACTGCTTTTTCATCAACTCCAACCCACTGTTGATCAAAATACGGTTGTTGTCATCCAACTGAACCACATCAGCTACTGTACCCAAAGCCACCAAATCCAACCATGCTGAAACCCGTGGTGTAGCTAATTGCTTATGCTCAAACCACCCGTCTTTTTGTAATGCTGACTTGAGTTTGGCCATCAAATAAAAGGCCACGCCCACGCCCGCCAAATGTTTGCTTGGAAAAGCGTCTCCATTCAAATTGGGATTGATTATGGCATCGGCATCTGGCAATGTCTCAGCAGGCAAGTGATGATCAGTGATGATCACTTGCATACCCAATGATTTGGCCAATGACACCCCTTGGTGCGATGATATGCCATTGTCCACGGTGATCAATATATCTGGCTTTATGGACAACAAATCATTGACCAACTCAGGTGACAAACCATACCCGTAGTCAAATCGGTTGGGAACAATGAAATCGACATGCAGTGCCCCAAAGGACCGCAAGGCACGGATCACCAAAGCTGTGGCCGTCGCACCATCGGCATCAAAATCGCCCACAACCAACACCCGCTTTTGTTCCTTAATGGCATTGATCAGCAGTGAAACCGCTGATTCCATACCCAGCAAGCCATGTGGCATGAGCAAGTTTTTCAGTTGATAATCAACTTGTTTGATGTCTGTGACACCACGGGATTTATAGATTTGAGCCAAAAAAGGGTGCAAATGTGCACCCCCTTTGATTTCGATGTCGGGAATGGTCCGACGTTTGATTGTGATTTGTTTCACGCCATTCAGAGGTATTGTATGCTTTCTATAAAAAATACTTTGCTGCCGCCTGGCGCTTGGACTTCAACCTCATCGTCTTCACTCTTGCCAATCAATGCACGGGCAATTGGTGAAGAAATAGAAATTCTGCCTTCATCAATGTTGGCTTCGGCATCACCCACAATTTGGTAGGTCACGTTATCACCACTTTCCTCTTCTTCCAAAACCACTGTGGCACCAAAGACCACTTTATCACCAATGTTTAAATTGGTCACATCAATCACTTCTGCGGTTGATATGATGCCTTCTAATTCTGCAATTCGGCCTTCCATAAAGGACTGCTGTTCACGTGCAGCATGGTATTCGGCATTTTCTTTCAAATCACCGTGCGCGCGGGCTTCAGCCACCGCATCAATAATTTCTGGCCTTTTAACCGTTTTTAATGTTTTTAATTCTTCTTTCAAGCGCTCAGCGCCTGCTTTAGTAATCGGAGCTCTATTCATAAATTTCCTTCAATGTAGTTCATCCAATGAGTAAATTTCGTGCGAGTTTAAAAACTCATAAGCAGCAATCGTTGCTGCCGCACCTGCTATGGTGGTGGTGTAATTGATGCTTTGCTTCAAGGCTTCTTTTCTGATAGAAGCCGAGTCAGCAATCGCCTGTGCGCCTTCAGTAGTGTTGATGATGAAGTCAATTTCATTGCTCTTGATCTTATCAACAATATGCGGACGGCCTTCTGTCACTTTATTAACACTTTCACAGAATAAACCGGCATCACGCAATAACTTGCAGGTACCATGTGTTGCCACCAACTCAAAATTCATGGCTTGCAATTGTTTCGCTAAAGGCACCAAACGGCTCTTATCAGCTTCTCGGACAGACACAAAGGCTTTACCTTGAAGAGGCATCGCTACTTTGGCAGCCAATTTAGAAGTCGCCACTGCAGAACCAAATGATTTGCCTATGCCCATCACTTCGCCGGTTGAGCGCATCTCAGGCCCAAGGATGGGGTCAACACCAGGGAATTTCAAGAATGGAAATACAGGTTCTTTGATGGAATAGTGACTTAAATCCAAACGCGCTTTCACCCCTTGCTCTTTCAAACTGATGCCTGCCATACACAGTGCAGCAATTTTTGCCAAAGGCAAACCAGCGGCTTTAGAAACAAATGGAACGGTGCGCGAAGCACGTGGGTTGACCTCTAAAATATAAATGTCTTCGCCTTGTATCGCAAATTGTGTGTTCATCAAACCCACCACGCCCAGTTCTTTGGCCATCACCGTACATTGACGAGACAATTCGTCTTGAACTTCTTTCGTTAAAGTGAACGGTGGAATGCAACAAGCTGAATCACCTGAATGAACCCCTGCTTGTTCAATGTGCTCCATGATACCGCCAATCATGACCTCTTCTCCATCACAAATGATGTCCACATCCACTTCAATGGCGTGATCTAAGAATCGGTCCAACAAAACAGGAGAATCATTAGACACTTGAACGGCTTCTTTCATATAGCGAGCCAACTCTGTTTGAGAATGCACCACTTCCATGGCGCGGCCACCCAAAACATATGAAGGTCGGACCACCAAAGGAAACCCTAGCTTTTCGGCCACATCAATGGCTTGTTCTGCAGATGTGACTGTGCCATTGGGTGGCTGGCGTAAATTCAATTTATCCAACATGGCTTTGAATTGTTCACGGTCTTCCGCACGATCAATGCATTCTGGCGGCGATCCAATGATGGGCACACCGGCTTGCTCTAAGGCGTTGGCCAAATTCAACGGTGTCTGACCACCGTATTGAACAATCACGCCTTTGGGCTGTTCAATGCGCACGATTTCCAACACATCTTCCAACGTCAAAGATTCAAAATACAATCGGTCTGAAGTGTCATAGTCAGTTGAAACCGTTTCAGGGTTACAGTTCACCATGATGGTTTCAAAGCCATGATCTTTCAATGCCAAGGCAGCATGTACACAGCAATAATCGAACTCAATGCCTTGACCAATGCGATTGGGTCCGCCACCTAAAACGATAATTTTGTCCTTGTCAGTAGGCTTGGCTTCACAATGAGGCTCATAGCTTGAATAGAAATAAGCTGTGGGTGAATCAAATTCAGCAGCGCAAGAATCCACCCGCTTGTAAACAGGGTGAACATTAAATCCATGTCGTTTGGCACGGACTTCAGATTCTTCAACAGACATCAATTCAGCCATGCGGGCATCAG
>JAUIHY010000250.1 GCA_030432115.1 Gammaproteobacteria bacterium
GCAGCAACCAAGTCAACAGTTTCATTTATTACTCCTCGAAAAGCGAGTTAACCTCGTCCCCCTCAGTGGTCATTGACGACTGCTGATTTAAAGCCTTTGTTGTGGTGGCAAAGGCTTTTTTTTTGCCCTAAATAAATTCATCAAAGACCATCGGTTTTGCATTAGAATGATGCAAAAAAAAGGTGGATTGTGAAATACATAATAATTGGATTGGTATTTGTTTTTGTGGTGCTGCCCGCGTTGGCTTGGTTAATGAATACCTTTCATATCTATGGATTGAAATTGGTCCGTGGTCGATTTGGCCTGAAACCTGAAGCCAGATTAAAACCATTTGAACGTCAGTTATTTGCCCATGCTGAACAGGATTTGTTTCCATTGGGTTTTGAGTTTTCACATCACCAAGCCTATGCTGACATCGTTAAAAGCGTTAGCCAGGTGGACAGCATTGCGGTTTATTGGCATCCTGAATACTGCTTGTATGCAGAAGTGTTGTTGCCCAAAAACCCAGACACTTCTCGACCTTTGGCATTGGAATTTGTCACTTTTTATCAAACTCATACTTTGGTGGGTAAGGACAGGGAGGCTGAAGGTGTCTTCAAAGGTTGTGATCTGATGCATTGTGTGCCATTGAATGGTCGATCAATGGCTTCATTGCTAGAATCATACTTGATGAAAAAGGCTGACTTTGAAGCTGCGCACCAGCCACAACAAATGGATCGATTGTCACCACAGGCATTTGTAAAGCGTTCGGAAAAGGACGCCGACGATTATTTGCGTTTTCTTCTAAAATCTGGAAAGGTGTACAAAAAGAAAGATAAGCAAGGCGAACGGGTGTTGTGCATTACATTTCTATCATCCATGCAGCTTGCTTGGCAGCTGTTAAAGCAAAAGACGCCTCATGAACTGTTGTCATCTGATGCACATGATGCCCAAAGTCATGCTTTGTCTTTCTTGCATCAAGTTGAAGCCAAAGCGCACCAAAGGGCGAACAGTTACCAAGCGGCGTCACAGATAAAACGTTTGGGTAAACTGTTGTTATTCATTGCTTCGGTGGTGTTTTTTGGTTTGGTGATTGGTATCGCATGGGACCCTTGGATTGTGCTGTTGCTGGCGCCAGTTTTGCTGTTCCATGAATTGGGACATGTAGCGGCGATGAAAGCCTTTGGGTATCGTGATTTGCAAATTTTGTTTTTGCCCATTGGTGCGGTGGCCATGGGGAAAAAGGAAGCACCATCTGTGTTACAGAAAACATGGGTGTCACTGGCTGGTCCTGTACCCGGTCTGCTGTTGGCTTTGCTGATCATTTTATGGCAACCTGAATTTATGGTGAGCATCTATGGTATAGGATTGGTCTTCATGTTGGTGGTGATTAATTATTTGAATTTAATGCCGTTCATGCCATTGGATGGTGGTCATGTAGTGAATGATTTGGTTTTCGACCGTTGGCCATCACTGCAATTGATTTTCAAAATATTGGGTGTGGTGGTGTTTGCTTATTTTGCATGGGCTTGGTCAGATCCAGTTTTGACTTTTCTTGCGGTGTTCCTGGGTTTTGCTTTAAAAAGTGATTGGAATATATATCAATTGGTTAGTCAATTGGATGAGCGTGAAATGAGGGCAAAGCATGAATTTCAGCAATTGGAAACCATATATGAAAAACTGGCAGCACAAAATACCTTGTTTGCGGACAAAATGGGCTTGGCCAATGCTGCTTTAACACGTTTCAAGCATGCCAAACCCAAACTGCGCGAAACCGCCATGGGCATGACGGCCTATTTGTTCTTTTTAATATCGCCTGTGGTTTTTGTTGATCAATATCTGGAGATGGATTTGTTGTCCTTGTTTAAAACAGATCAAGCAGCAGAAAGCAGTGATGAATATTACGAATACCAAGGCTTAGAAGAATTTGATGAGCAGCAATGGGATGCCTCCTATTATCAGGAGCGTATTGACGCTTTGGGCAGTGCGGCTGAAAAGAAAGCGGTGTATCAAGAGGCCATGAAGTTTGCTCAACAGCAAGAATACAATGACTTTATATCGCCTTTGGCAAAGGATGCGGTGGTTTTGTATGAATCAAATGGTTGGCAGACAGATGAAACATTTAATGATTGGAAACAACTGGACTTGGAAACCATTATTTTTGAGCGTTATGATCAGGACAACGAAGCCGAATGGCGTGCATTAGAAACTCTCATGGGCGATGATAAAGATGCGTTTTTTCAGCATGTGGCCATGTCCATGTATGGCAAAAACACGCATATTTACCAAAGTGATGTTGAAGAACGCATGGAGCAAGCCAAAGCGGCAGGCGAATGGGAAATGTTTACGGATCTGTTTTTACCGCTGAATACCATGAAAACCAATCGTGGCGAAATTGAAGAAGCCATACAAGACTGTGAAGAAGCGTTGTCACTGGTGCCAGAAAGTGAACGCTTTTCTAAAGGTAGGTTGAGGCGTCATCATGTTTCGGCCTTGTTTTCAGATCAGCAATTCCAGCGAGTGATCAAGTGGTACCAGGTACTACCACCGCTAGATTTTGAATATGAAAATGGTGGTTTGTATTATTTGTATCAAGTGATTTGGGCCGCCATTGAGTTGAATGATGGTGATCAGGCACAAGGGTTTATAGATCAATATTTACAAATCTCTGAAAAGCAAAGTGAAGCCCTGAATGAAGAAATAGGCTTTTTAGGTCGCTTGATATTAAAACAGGCTGAGGTGGATTCCACTGATTACATCACGGTGCCGTTTCATTTGGCTTTGGCCTTGAACGATCAAGATGATTCAAAGGCCAGTCAGCTGCTGGATGATTATTTAAACCTGATGAATTTTAATGAATTGACAGATGAGCAGAAAATAGCACATTTAGAAAGCATGCAATACGCAACTGAAACTGACCGAAAAATTTCAGAAGATGTGAAAATGAAGTATGTATTAATTGCGATACAAAAGTTTAAGCCGGAACTTCTAAATCTCTTGAATTAAATGTTGTAGCAACCATATCAGAAACAATCGGAAAAATATAAGACCATGACATTACAATTAACAGAAGCGGCAGCAACCCGCATTGCACACTTTATCAGTCTGGATGAACAGGCCAAAGGATTCCGCGTGACCATCAAAAAAATGGGCTGTTCTGGTTGGGGTTATGATGTCAGTATCGC
>JAUIHY010000251.1 GCA_030432115.1 Gammaproteobacteria bacterium
TTATCAGTTCCAATTCGCCACTCAATCAATTGCGCCCATTCATACATCAACAGCAAACTCAAACTGAATAAACTGATGACATGGAAGGCATCGGTGACTTTGCCCAGTTTTTGATCGTAAACTTTCAAAGCCCAATAATTAACAGCAAATGCCATCAAACAAGCCAGCAAACCAAAGGAGGCGTGGTACGGCTGCACATTGGGTATCGCAATCACCAAATAGGCCAAGACCGGCGTTATGAGGTATTTCACTTTGTGTAAATCTGGCCAGTTCATGCGGTGTGCCAACAAAACAAACAACAGCCATGATGCGCTGATATAGACCACAACAGCGGGCAGCCAATGTGGCGATTCAAGGAAAATTTGGGCTTCTCTGATGCCGCCCGTAAACCAAGCAATCAGTGACAACATCAACAGCACAGCAGAAATCATTGGTGAAAGGTCTGATGCCCCCTCTTTTTGCGGGTCACACATGTGTGTTTGCCAGAATCTTGCGACGACAAAATGCGTCAGTGCATAGGTCAGGAACGCCAAACAGGCCACATTCAACACAGGCCAAGCATCTGTTAACAAAGGCTTATCCCACTGCAAAGTCACGAAAGTCATATACAGTGGCAATGCCATGGCGAAGACCACCATCAATGCTGTCCATTTGAAATCAATCCATTGTTTCTTGTGACCCAACCACAACAGCAATCCAGCAGTCAGCGCCATCGTCAATTCAGTCCACAACAATTGGCCTTGAGGCTGGTAACGATGGATGTCCATGACCATAGCCAACAACCACGTCAACACACCTGTGGCCAGAAAATAACGGCTGATCCATATGCGATTCACTTTTGATGTTATTGCGGCTTTATGCCAATTGCTGGGTTGCTCGCTGAAATGCTTGTGCCAAAACACCGACATGGCAACGTAAAACACAGCCACAATGGCCAAGCCTGCAAAACGTTCATTCAAGAACATGGTTTTTTCGACCGTGAAACGATTGATGTTGGCCAACAGAGGCCACATGGCCGCATTGACCACCAAGGCACAGCGCATCAGTAAAGGATAGATCAGCTTCTTGGCACCAAAAATCAAAACCAAAGTCGTTACCAACAACCACAGTTGTTGAATCACATAGGCACTGGCTTTGAAATGTTTGTCGATTTCGTGCAAACCACCTATGACCCACCACGACACCGAGGCCAACAACATCACATGCGACACCCAAGGTGTTTCGAATTTAAGCAAACGATCGGCGTGCTTGCGTGCATACAAGCCGATAAAAGCCGAGGCCAAAACGATGATGACCACGCCAATAAAATCGGCATTCATAAAGGCCATCACTTCTTTGTTCACTTCGGGTTCGACAAAGAATGCCAAAGCGCCCAACACCGCCAAAGCGTAGCCACTGAATCGCGGCAGCATGCGGCTTTGTTTGATACCGACCCAAACCATGGCGCTGGCTTCCGCCACCCACATCGCCGATGTGACCCGACCATCGAAGCCCAGCGGTATGGCCAAGGTGCCAAACCCCACACCCAAAGCGATGAATGATTCGATCAAATCTTTGAAAAACGGACGGTGTAATAGTTTCACCAAATAAGCCACCGCCACATAAAACACGCCCATGGCCAAAGCTGAATATGCCAAGCCGTATTCCATGTCTTTGACCAAAGCCGCTTGCAATGAAAAGACCACAATCGGCGTGCCGAAAATGATGGTCCCGTCATTGATACCTTTGAGCTTGGGTGGCTGTTTGAAGGCGAACAAAACCGCCACCGCCACATAAAGCACAAAATGTGCAATCAAGAACGGTTCAACTGAAGCAAAGAATTGTGGCTGATAAAATTTAGCACCCCAAACACTGCCTACAGCAAAGGTGGAAACAAAGCCGACCACATTAAGCAATCGCCAAGATTTAAACCAAGCAATGCCAAATATGCTTAAATTCAAAAGCAGGTAATAAGCAAATAACTGCACATGACTGCCACTGCCCGTTGAGGTTAAAATCGGCGCAGCAAAGCCACCCAAAATACCAATAACTGCCAGCGCCATGGCATCTTGTAACACCGCCAGCGTGGCAGAAAATACCACGATACCCACCAGCAGCATCATTACCACATTGGCCGGAAGCAATTGGTGCAATCGCATCGCTGCAAACAAAGTCAGGTACAACACGCCGATGCCACCGCCTTGTAAGCTTAAGGCAAAGCCCGGACGTTTTTTACGCAAGCGCCAACCCAAAACCAGCAGGACCAATGCGCCCAACAAAATACCAACATAGCGCACTTCAACAGGCACAACAGTGCGCTCGGCAACGTATTTCAATAAAAAGGCCACACCAACAAACAACACCAGCATGCCGGTTCTGACCAATGAATTGCCGCCCGTGAAATAACCGACCACCCAGTCTTTGACTGCAGTGAAGGCTTTGCTAACAGCTTGTTCAAATGCCGAAGGCTCTTGAGGCGTAGGTTCATGATGTACAAGTTCTTGGGCTTTTGAACCTTGATTTGAGCTGTCCTCTAAAGTTTTTTCATGAGTAATAACTTGTTCAGGTGCTGTTTCTGAATCATCAGCTTCGCAACTGGCCACCAGCTCATCAGCAGCTTGATTAAACGCCGCTTGCTGATTTTCAGTAGTTTCTTGGAGTTCGCCTTGAGGTGTTTCTGCTTCAGGTATTTTTGCTTCAGGTGCTTCTACGGCATAATAAACCGTTTCTTCAGGCTGTTTGATCTCATGCGCTGCCACACTTGATGCCGTGCTCTCAGTGGTTTTGTCAGCAACAGGATCTGCTTCATCAGGTGTTACGTGAGGCAAAGGTGAACTCGAATGGACTTTTGAGCGGGTTTGTTCTGCTACTGACGATGGTTCACTCCAAGCTTTTTGACGGCTGCGCTCTTTCGCTTCAAAATCCGCCAAGCGTGTTTCTAGCTGGCTTATTTTCTTGCTCAGACCAACCACCCAAGCCCAAAACAAACCCAGAAATATACCCAGATAAGCGCCCCACTCCCGGCCAATAAATGCACCAAAAATAACACCCGCAATAAACCCAAAAACGTATCTCATTCGCCACAATTCCCTCAATGTCGCCAGGTCAACAACATGCCGCCTGATCTGATCATTAATTCTGACACAATCGAATTGAAGATACCACGGCTTATT
>JAUIHY010000252.1 GCA_030432115.1 Gammaproteobacteria bacterium
GCGTCGTTGAGTGATTTGGGGTGCACCACCATCAACAAATCAATATGGTCAAAAGATGTGGCTGATGTCGCCACTTTTTCTATGTCATAGGTTTCTTTTAATTGTTCAAAAATAATTTGTCCTTGGGCTGGTGCCTGTTGCATTGTCATGGGCGAAGGTGCTTCAGACAACAAAGGCAAATCGCTCATCACCCCAATGCGTTTCTTTTCAGCATGGTTGAGGTTATGAACCAATTGAGCCAGATCATATTCCAAGAACGCTTCGCGACTGGGTTGTAAGAATGGCAACACTTCAACTTGATCCAATGCATTGGTGGCTGCAATACCAAAAAAGACATTCTCACCGCCTTCACCCACAGGCAGAGCCTGTAAACCATACTGTGATGCCTGATCTTCTTCTTCAGAAAAAGACACAGGATCAATCACAGACACTTTCAATTTGCCATTGCCATAACGTTCAAGCTCTTCTAAGAAGTCTGCCACACGTCGATAATAGGTGCGAATCATCGGGATGTTTTCGGTCGCTTGGTCTGAAAAAAACAATCGCAAATGCACCTGCTCATCAATGGATTGCAAGATGTTTTTGGTCCCTTGGTTGAGGGTGAATAAATCATTTTCAGTCAAGTCCACACGCAATCGGGAGAACAAGCCGCTTTGGTTGATAATGATGGAACTGAGAATAAAAATCACAGCCAAGATCAACAATTTGGTTTTGTGGTTTTGATTGTTCATGTCAGTTTCCTTTTTTGATGTCGATGACAATCGCAGTGGCATACAACCACACTGCAATCATGATACCGAAGTAACAAACATCACCCAAGTCCAGAACACCTTTGGTGATGGACTCAAAGTGGGTTAAAAAGCTGGTGGAGGCCACGGCATCGACGACAAATTGTGGCGCAAATGCTTTGAAGAAATTCAAGACCATGGGAAACCCAGCCAACAAAAACAAAAAGCAAATAACCACCGTCAAGATAAAAGCAATCACTTGATTCTTGGTGGCCGCTGAAATACAGGAGCCGATGGCCAAAAAGCCGCCTGCCAAAAGCAAACTACCAACATAACTGGCCAAAATCAGGCCGTTGTCTGGATCACCCAAATAATTCACTGAAATCACCATGGGGAAGGTCAGCAACAAGGCAACAGCAACAAACAGCCATGCGGCGAGGAATTTACCCAAAACCCAGTCCATTTTTTTGACCGGTAAGGTCATCAACAATTCGATGTTGCCACTGTTGCGCTCCTCTGACCACAAGCGCATCGCCACAGCAGGCACTAGGAACAAATACAACCAGGGATGAAAATTAAAAAACGGCATCAAATCAGCTTGACCACGTTCATACAAATTGCCCAAATAAAAGGCAAAAACACCACTCATGATCAAAAAAATCACAATGAATACATAAGCAATGGGTGTGGCAAAATAACTGCCCAACTCACGTTTGATGATGGCTTTGATGTGGTTCATTTGGCCACCTCCCTTTCTTTGCTGTCTTGTGTGATGGTTCTGAACACTTCATCCAATCGGCCTGCTTCCATTTTCAAACTGTCTACAACGACCGACTGACTTTTAAGAAAGTCACTGATTTCATCAAAAATAAACAAACCTTGACTTGGGAACACCGTGGTTTCTTTCAATCTGGCGTCATACGAAACATCACGAACACAGTCTAAAGCCTTGATTTTATTCAACAAACCAGAATCCAAATCTGAAACAAAACTGACCGCATGGTTATAACGCGACATTTTTTCCATTTCATTGGGTGTGTTGTCTGCCACCAATCGACCATCGGCTATGATGATGGCACGATCACAAACGGCATGCACTTCTTCCAAAATATGGGTTGATAAGATGATGGTTTTCTCTTTCGACATATTAACAATCAGTTCGCGCACTTGGTGCTTTTGATTGGGATCTAAGCCATCTGTGGGCTCATCAAGAATCAACACTTCTGGGTTGTGAATGATGGCTTGTGCTAAACCCACACGACGTTTAAAACCCTTGGACAGGGTTTCAATCCTTTGGAAATAGACATTGGTTAAATTAACCCGTTCTATCACGGACTCCACAGCGGCTTTTTGTTGTCTTGGTGCAATACCACGCATGCTGGCAATAAAATACAAAAAGTCACCAACCTCCATTTCACCGTAGCTGGGGGCACCTTCTGGTAAATAGCCAATTTTCTCTTTACACAGTTGTGGGTTTTGCAAAACATCTTCGCCACATACTTTGATTTGTCCAGAAGTGGGTTCCAAAAAACCCGTTATCATTTTCATGGTGGTGGATTTACCGGCACCATTGGGTCCTAAAAAACCCAGCACTTGCCCTTTTTCCGCAGTGAATGACAAATCATCAACCGCTTTAAAGTGACCAAATTGCTTTGATAAATTCAAACATTCAATCATTGATATTGTCCTTTGTGATTTTATAATAAGAATTGTATTTCTTTCATGCTCAAGTTTACAAACAGAATATTGCATTGAACAAAGGTATAAATTGTGGCCAAAGAGACTCAAAAAATCAATAAAAAATGTCTCCATGCACTTTCAATTTCAGCCCATAAGTTGTACCTTATGCGCAGCCTAAGATTACCGATGCATGACAAAGTTCCCTAAAAATGATAAAAATTTTAAATCAACTGCCCGAAAACTTGCTTCAATTAAATGCCAATCAATTATTTCAACACATAGATAACCACACATTAATCCAATTGGAAGGGCAAATAAAGCGCCCATTGTTTATCTCAATTTTACAGCACGGTGATGAAACCACCGGCTGGGATGCCTTGAAAATTTTCCTGAGCAATCACCAGAACAAATTACCCAGAAGCCTGTGCATTTATTTTGGCAACATGGAAGCGGCTGCACAAAATTTAAGACAATTGGAGGGACAGCCTGATTTCAATCGGTGCTGGCCAGGTCGTCACAAACGCCAAGATGAAACGGCGTTGGTCATGGCCGAAGTTACGCGCACAGTGAAAGCCATGAACCCTTTTGCCAGTGTCGACATTCACAATAATTCGGGACGCAATCCACATTATTCGGGCATCAATTCGCTGAATGGTGATTTTGTCAATTTGGCGTCATTGTTTTCTGACACCATGATTCATTTCACCAGCCCCGATGGCATCCAGTCAGGTGCTTTTGCTGA
>JAUIHY010000253.1 GCA_030432115.1 Gammaproteobacteria bacterium
GCATTTTGGTAACGCAGACCGTCTGCTTTCAATCGTTGTTCAATGCTTTGCTTGTTGTCTTTCATAATGGACTCCTCATCAGTTCTTGTATGGCTGACAGGTTCTTGAGTTTTATTTTACTGCGGTGCAGGTTGGTTTTCACCCATGATTCGCTTTTTTTCATGACATGAGCAAGTTCTTTGGACGTCATTTCTTCAACATAAAAAAACCACAACAGATCGTGCTGTTCTGGGCTGACGTGTTTTTTTATCAAAGGCCAAATGTTGTTCTCTGGATGTGGCATGGCTTCGCTGTGATGTTCAACCACATCCAAAGGCATGTGTGGGTGGTGCTTAACGCGGCTTAGTTGTCGCTTGGCGATGGTGAACAACCAAGTGCTGAAAGCCCATCGGTCATCAAAGCTTTTGATGTATTTAAAGGCATTGATGAAGGTGTCTTGCAGCACATCATCGGCATCTGTTGGGTTGGTACAGCGGGTCAGCAAATAACTGTGGATTTTGGGCTGATACAACAACACCAGCTGAGTAAAACAGCTGGTGTTGCCTTGTTGGGCATGTTGTATCAGTTCCTGCTCAGTCATGTTTTTAAGTCAATCAATCGAAATCGATCTCAGCAAGCAATGCCATGGGTAAATGACTTAAAATCATCACATGATTTCCCTTAGAATCAATGTTTAAGTTATTCAATAATGCGCTCAGTGCTTTGTTTTCAGTTGTCGCATCAGACAGTGCATTCATAGCCACCAATCCATTAATGACTGCATTGACTTGTTTGGCGGTGGCATCATCTGCCGTCACCAAAGCGATTTCAAATAACAAATCATCTTGGTCTTCTAGCAAGCTGGCAGATACTTGATCGATTTTTTTAAACATATGAGACTGAAAAGGTTTTGAGCCTTGGTCAATGTCAGCCCCCATATGCATCATCGCAGACTCAATTTTCACATGAACAGTGACCAAACCCGTTTGGTGTAACCCCAAGCTTTTGTAATTGTTGTTAGCCCAATTAATCACTTCGTCTTTACTGAAGCTGGCAACTAAAGTCTGGTCATTGATTAAAGTCGTATAGAAAGCTTTTTCTTTCTGCTCAGCACCAATCACAAAGTGTTCAATCGTCTGACCGTTATGCTTGGTGCGTTCAACCAATGACACTTTGGCATCTTCACCTGCTTGTTTTTCCAGCTCATTGATAAAGTTTAAGACGGAAAATCCATGCAAGTTTCCAGAAAGTACTTGAGTCAAAGTGGATGATTCATTGCTTTCACCGTACATGGTGATGTGGCTGACACCTTGTGGTATTAATTGCGTGAACTCGAAGTCGTTATTGGCCTTGCTGCGTTCTGATAAATGAGGTATTAATTTCTGACGGGCTTGATCGACATCGATACTGACATACCAGCTGGCATTATCATAACCACCTGCATGGCTTGTGATTGAACAAGCGATGGCCATTATGATGAGGCTAAAATGTTTTATTAGGGTTTTCATGTGTTCTCCTGATATTTGGGTTAGTGCTTATTTATAGTCAGGAAAACTGAAAATGGTTACATACAATTAAAATACTTTCAAAAACTCGAACCTGGCTGGGTCAAAAACTCAATTTCCTCAGCAGTAGATGCTCGCCCCAAAATTTCATTCCGGTGCGGATAACGCCCAAATTTCACAATGATGTCTCGGTGCTTGATTTCGAAATCCAAGTTTCCCAAATCCTTGAACAGCTTCATCGCTTCATCATGAATCAGCAAAGACTCCGAATGCATATAAGGCATATACAGGAAAGAACGCTGTTGGTCGGAGAGCTTCAAATCATCACCCACAGCCACCGCCGTTTGCGCCAAACACAAAGCCAAAGCATCACTGGAAAAAGACTCAGGCTTGCCACGAAACATATTGCGTGAAAACTGATCTAAAACAATGATTTCAGCCAAGCGCCCCTGAGGCGTATCTCGCCAAGAAAACAACTCACCCGCCATAGCAGCTTGGTGAACGCCTTCAAATCGCTCTTTGATTAGGGCATCCAACGACAAGTCCTTAACCCACCATTGCTTGGGCTCCAGTTCTTCAAACCAGAAATTTAAAATATTTTGAGGTTTCATGGAAATGATTTTATCACAAGTAACTCATAGATAATCCAGAGGACTGAATCGCTTGTGTTGACTGAGTTCTTTCACCACATGGGTATAAATCATCGTAGTTTCTAAGCTTTTGTGTCCCATCAATTCTTGGATGGTACGCACATCGAGGCCGGCTTGCAAAAGGTGTGTTGCATAAGAATGGCGCAAGGTGTGCGCAGTGATCTTTTTATTGATGTTCGAACCATTGACTGCTTTTTTAAGGTTTCTGCTGTAGGTGCTACCGAGAACATGATGCCTTCGCATGATGCCAGATTTGGGATCTTTGGAAACCTTTTTCATAGGAAACAAGTATTGCCATTTGAATTCTTTGTCTGCGTTTGGGTATTTTCTTTTGAGTGCATTGGGCAAGGCCACTGTACCATAACCTTTTGCTAAATCTTTATCATGCTCAGTTTTGTTGGTTTGAATCAACCGCATGAAAGGTTTGATTAATAGTTGAGGTATTGGAACTGAGCGATCATCCAATGATTTGCTGTCCCAAATAATCATTCGATTGAAGTCAAAATCTATATCTTTAACCCTCAAATTCAAAGCCTCAGAAATTCGAAGGCCACAACCATACAGCGTTTGTGTGATGGTTTTATAGATGTTGTCATCAAATTGGTTAATCAGGTGTTTGACTTCAGCTGTACTCAAAACGGTGGGTAAATGAATCCGTTGTTTGGCCCGCAATGCATTGATTCCCTGGTTTTCTAATGAAATGCCCAACACTTTTTGATAAAGGAACAAAATGGCATTGAATGCCTGGTTCTGGGTGCTGGCCGATACGCGTCTATTCACAGCCAAATGAGTCAAGAAAGCTTCAATTTCTAACTTTCCCATCTCAGCAGGGTGCCTTTTGTTGTGAAATAAAATGAATTGCTTGATCCAAAAAACATAAATTTTAGATGTTTCTTCGCTGTAATGAAGAAAACGAATCTTCACCCTGACCTGATCTAAAAGTTTCATAAATGCAATATTATCTCGATATGAACCAATAATGATGCATTAATGCAATTTAATCACGAAAAATCAG
>JAUIHY010000254.1 GCA_030432115.1 Gammaproteobacteria bacterium
CTTGCAATCGGCTTTTGTTATCAAAAACATCAGCAACAAAAGCATGGACTTGGATTTCAAAGGTTCGAAAATACACCATTGCTTTGAAATAACGGCAAAATAAAGATTTGATGAACAAATCAAGACACCTCTTTTGAAGTGTCAGCAGGGTTTTTACAATATTGGAACACCCCAGACGATCGTTTGAAAGATAAATTCAATTATCAGGTCTTGTCTGTCATACTGAAATGACCATAATAATAAACATCCAGAACTCATGGCAATAAGACAAATGACTGTATTTAAATTTTTCCTTACCATCACTTTGGCTTGGCTGACAACAGTGGTTACTGCGAATGAAGCCGAGAATTTCACACCCTTGTCCACTTGGAAAGAAAACCGTATCAAAGGCTTACAAAAACCACATGGTTGGCTCAGTTTGGTCGGATTAAAGTGGTTACACAAAGGTGAAAACAGCATAGGATCTGACCCGAATAATGACATTGTTTTGAGCCATGGGCCCAAAGTTTTAGGATCTTTTGTGCTACATGCGAACAACAAACTGGTTTTTCAGCCCAAGGAAAACAGTCAGTTGACAGCCAATGGTGAGGTGGTGGTCGATGACATGGTAGTGTTTGCAGATTCTCATGAAACGGAACCTGCCACCGTTTTTATGTTTGATACATTTAAGTTGATGGTGGTGGAGCGAGGGAAATTGGGGTTGCGAATTTGGGATTCTCAGGCCAAAACGCGTACAGAATTTTTGGGATTAAGTTATTTTCCAGAAGATGAAAGCCGACGCGTGGTGGCAGATTTTGTCCCTTATGAACCTGCAAAAATCATCCCCATAGTCAATGTTCTGGGTATTTTGAATGAAACACCTTCACCCGGACGTTTGGAGTTCACATTAGATGGTGACTCATACAGCATAGATGCACTGGACAGTTCTGAGGATTATTACATCATATTTGCCGACAAAACCAATGGCAAAACAACATACGGTCCTGGTCGGTTTATTTATACCGAAGGTAAAGTGAATGCCTCCGGTAAAGTCATCATGGATTTCAATAAAGCTTACAATCCGCCATGTGCTTTTACAGCTTATTCAACATGCTCATTGCCACCGCGTCAAAACCGCTTACCGATAGAGATCAATGCAGGTGAAAAGAAATACGGCAACAGTGTTTATTGATTCAAGGGTTATGGGTCAGGCCAAATAATCAAATTGGGGTCTGGCCAATTAAAAGGGTTGGTGGAGAAACCGCTGTTATCCATCCAGCTGACACAGGAGCTCACTTGATCAGGCCGGTTGGTAAAGTTGAAATACCGATCACAGCCTTCATCAATCATGATTTGGCGGCAACTGGCCATGTTTTTGGGTCGGTGGTTGCTCATGTATTGTGAAGCATATTGCCAGGCCAATTGCTGTAATACCAAACCTGTGTTGTTTGGGATGATTGCAGGCATATCGGCACCTTCTGGACTGCGCTTATTGATGATGGCAAAACTAAGGGCCGCCAGATAATAAACACCAGCTTCATTCAGGTGTACTGTGTCACTGAATAAGTCATCTATTTTTTGCGCATCAGTGCCTGTGAATCCTGGCACGTCATCGTCCAAAATGTGCTGCAACAATTGAGCCAAAGCCCAGCCGGCTGGAATGATGTTGATGCTTTGGGTTTTGTCTTCACTTGCCAATGTCAGGTTCACTTTGTCAGCCACACATTCCCATGCATTGAGCATCAATGTCTCAAACTCAATCCAATCCTGAGGATCGCTCGGGTCGATGTTTAGCCAAGAATGATAAAGGTATGTTTCGCCATCAGGGTTACCAGTCAACAGTCGATTGTGGTAATGGTGCGTTAGGCTGTTGGTGTATTCCCAACGTATCACATCCAATATGTCGTGGCGTTCAGTGATCAGCAAGGCGTCATAATGTTCATTACTTCCTATGGTGGTCGGCGTGGCCAGCTCTGTAATGACGTCCATATCGTTGCTGTCTCTGTTTTTCCCAGTGTGGTATCCAGCCCAATCGTTGGGAGGTAGCTGATTGCCACTGGTTCTCACTCGGATGGGCGAGCCGATGCCAATTTGTTGGTTCCACTGGTAGGTCACATTTTTAGATTGGCTGATGTCTGCCAAATAATCAGCATAAGGATTGTCCATCAAGCTGTGCCCAGAAATGAATGCGTTGTTTTTGAAGGGGTCAAAGTCGCTTTGGTAGATAACATCCCATTGTTGGGCACTCACCGGAGCTGCTAAACAGCAGAGGCAAAGCAAGCCATAATAAATTTTGTCCATGATACCTGTACCTTTTTTGTTTACCTTAGCAAAAAAGCGGCCGTATTTTCTTTGGTTTTTTCCAATTGATTCACAAAAAGTCAGATTTTCTTCTCATGTGACAACGAATTTTATTGTTCGTCTGATATGGCTTAGGCGTGTTTTTCAATACTTTTTTTTGTGTTGTAAAACATAATAAAACACCAAAAATAGCATGTAAACTAACAATATATGCATTTATAGTATGATTATGGTATATTATATGTTGTATAATGATTCCATGAATGAACGTGTTGATTATTTAACTCAATTGTTGGCCTCTCGATTGAAAGACATGAGGTTAAAGCAAAACATCACCCAACAAACATTGGCGGACATGAGTGGCCTGTCTGTTAAAGCAGTTCAGGGTGCTGAGAAAGGTGAGTGTCATTTAAGCACCTTGGTTGCGGTATTGGTGGCTTTGGGGGCAGATGATTTGATTGAAAACCTGTTGCCAGAACAGTTACCATCACCCGTGCAAATGACACAGCATGGCAGAAAAAAAATGCGAGCCAGAAACAAAGCGCAAGCCAAGGACGAGGACCTTGACTGGTGATTGCCTACTGCAAAATTGTGTATCAAGGTCAGCATGTGGCCTCATTGGGCTATGATGAAGAACAGCTTTATGGCTTCCTTGAATACACCCCTGAATTTGTTGGTATGGGGGTGGAATTGTCACCACTGAAAATGCCAGTTGTTGCTGGGGAAATTTATGCGTTCAAACACCTCAATCCCAAAACTTTTTTCGGTTTACCAGGCATGGTGGCAGATTCTTTGCCTGACCGATTCGGCAATTCGATATTAAATCAATGGATGCTCAGAAAAGGCCGCAA
>JAUIHY010000255.1 GCA_030432115.1 Gammaproteobacteria bacterium
TCAACCGTATCAGTTACTTGACCCGTTTCATCAGAATCTGCTGTACCTGTATTTGACAAATTACCTGCATTGGCATGGTTGATGTCTACTGTCACAGTACCAGTCAATACACAGGTGTTACCTGGTGTTACTGTGGCACATGTGGCTTGGTTAGGTGTCAACATAGGATCTGATACCACCACATTGTTCAAAGTCACATTGCCATTGTTGGTTGCCGTAATCACAAAAGTCAACACATCACCCAAAGTGATGTCACCTGAGGTGTCATTATCAACGTATGAGTCCAAAACTTTATCTATAATCAATGATGGGTTTGAAGCTACAGTAATTGTGGCATCAGCTGAACCATTAAAAGTATCTAACGGGAAAGTTTGAGAATTATGCTCAACCTCAACGGTGTTTGTTATATCACCCGCAGGTGCGTTGGCGTCAACGGTTACTCGGAAAACAAAAGTCGCACCTTCATTCTGCAAGAAAGTTCCGCCGTTTCCATTGCTGGCACCTGCACCTAGTCCGCAGATCACGGTTGTTCCATCAAAACCACATTCACCATTTCCAACGGTATCGTTTTGTGGCCCTGAAGGCCCTACATCTGCTGATGTCACATTTATAGAATTTGGAACATAAGTGGTGTTTACCGGGATAACGTCACTTAAAACTGTATTTGTCGCACCATCCGCTCCTGTATTTTCAAATGTAATTGTATATTCAATCACATCACCTGGCTCAACATCACCACCATTCAAGTCATTGGCAGTTTTTGACAAAGAAGAAACCAAGTCTGGAACGAATAAATCTGTGGCAAAAGCCAAAACATTAGGAAAATAAGTGTCTCCATCTGTTTCAAAATCTATTTGAGCTCCCGTAGCACCATTGGCTAACAAGCCTGAGACGTCAATATAATCCAAATCCATTGCCAGTTGATTGACATAAGAAGGCGAACGATCAACATATGTGCTGTCTAAACGCGTATTCGAACTGTTCCAAAAGTTATTGTTAGGGTTCAATGAATCAGTGATGGTATTACCTTCAAAAATAAAACGATCATTAAAGATACTTTGATCACCCTCCCAAACCAAAGCACCCAGGAAAGTATCAAAACTGCCTACCGAAGGCGTTAAAAGTCCTGTCACATTCACTGTTACAGTGGTGGTTCCACTGACTCGCGCGGCACCATCATAGATCATCAATCGACGGTATGGCTGATTGATGTCTTGATATATCACAGTCAACGACCATCCTCCATAAAAACCAAGACCATCATTTCCGATCTCAGCACTCAAATTACCAACAAAGTATGTTCCATTACCGGCAGCTTGCACCCGTGATGTCACATCAGCAAAAGCCTGATATGGCCTAGAACCCGCAGCACCTTGAGTAGCAAATGTATCAATCACTGTGGCATTGACAGCCGAATAACTGCCTGCACCCGGCTCACGCATTTGAATGGTGCCACGATTGGCTTCATTTTCATCATCACGTCCGCCCCAATACAAGCCAGCAAATAATACAGTTGACCCTGCTGGCAAATTCAAATCAGCACTGGATGAATTAGAAAAACCTGCACCGCCATCCACATTGATGTAAGCCATTTGCTGGTTATTACCACCATTTTGCGTGCCATTTTGAATGTTTGCACATCCGGCATTACCTGCATCACAGGTTAGCAAACCATTACCTACTAATGCGATGTTTCCAAAGTCATTGGTACTGAATCTTGGGGTATAGGCCCTGTCAATTTGAGCGAATGTTTTGACACTCACCAATAGAAAAAAAAGAAAAAAAAGATTTTTGTGTTTCACGGTCATACTCTGTCTAATACTTAAGGCAAAAAAAATTCTACACCATTTTACCCCTTAAATCTCACCCAAACCCCTTCATAAACATGATGTTTGTCACAGATTCATGCTTCAACCCAATGCTATTAGGGGTTTGTTGATGATTTTTATGTCATGAAAACTTTTGTAAACTTTTAAGACAACAGCAATCATTGACATTTCTTCCCAATAAATTGACATTTTGTGTCATAAAAATTTCATTAGCTATATGTGTGACTTGTTTTACAACTTGAAAAACATTGCCCATTGCACCCAATTATCAAATTAAAGATAACAAAAATATTTATCCTTGTTACAATTAAATTTTCCGATCGTACTATAAATTGAACCAACTTATACCACTAATCCAGTCATTCGCCCCCATCACCATTGGCAACTTTTCAGTGGGTTTTGATGTCTTGGGTTTGGCTGTTAAACCGGTGAATGGTGACCCTATGGGTGATCAAATTTCACTTTTTGAATCAGACGACTTCTTATTTCAAGTTACCGGCCAACATGCTGAAGATGTTCCCAATGATAAAAGCAATCTGGCCTGTCTGGCCTATCAGCGAATCAAAGCGGCATACGATCACTTACATGAAGCCAAGGCCCCCGTTCAATTGGTCTTAGAAAAAAACTTACCAGTGGGCAGTGGACTGGGATCCAGTGGTGCAACCATTGTGGCGACTTTACTGGCAGCCAATCATTATTTCGATGATTTTTTAAGCCTCAAAGCTTTGCTGATCATGGCGGCAGACTTGGAATCAATCTATACGGGTTCGCCTTGTATGGACAATGTTGCACCCTGTTTAACCGGTGGGTTTCAATTAATGACCCAATCCAAAGATTTGCCCATCATTCCCGTCCCATTTCCTCAACATTGGCGCATGGTGTTGTTTTACAATGGCTCAGAAGTATTGACCGAATCTGCCCGTTCTGTTTTGCCCGAGCAGGTGCCCATGCAAACCGCCATCAACCATGCCAAAAATTTAGCCGTGTTTGTTCAAGCCTTGAACCTTGGCGCTGATGATTTGGCGGCTGAGCATTTGTATGACTTATTGGCGGCACCACACCGTGAAGCCCTGCTACCACATTTCAGCTTATTCCGCGACTATGCCCGCTCACAAGGCGCCATTGCCACGGGTATTTCTGGCTCTGGTCCCACCGTTTTTGCGGTTTGTTCAGACAATGACTCAGCTGAGAATATTGCTCAATATGCCCAAAAGCGGGTGCTCAATGACCAAGGGTTTGCTGTGGT
>JAUIHY010000256.1 GCA_030432115.1 Gammaproteobacteria bacterium
GTGTCCAAGGCGCATCTAAATCTTCCATGCGTTTTTCATAGGCACTTAAATCGGCTTCAATCGCTTTGATGTCTTTCAAAGCTTCAGCAAATTCTTTTTGTGCAATGCCCAGCGATTTTTTGTGGTTTGCCGTTGGGTTAGATTGTGATTCTATGACATTGAAATACAATGTACCTACACGAGCCGCAACTGACCAAGCTGTTGCTTCTTGACGTGAGGCCACAGTGCGATCGCCACCAAAGGCAACGTCCAAATCATGAATCTTCATCTCAATGGCACGCAAGGCTTTGTAATCAGCTTCGGTCGATTTGGGTGTCAAATTGTGTGCTGCTTTCAAGAATTTAACACGTTTTTTGATTTCACCCAGTTGTCCGCCCATGCCATTAACTTGGCGTTGCAATTCAGACAACTCCTGTTGGAAGGCCAACAAAGCCGCTGGATCGCTGGTTAATTCAGGGCTGTTTTCCAAGCGTTTTAATGTCATGCTTTGCGAATCACCCAAAGCGGTCAATTCTCCACCTTGGCGTTTATACAATGTCACTTGGTAATCACCCGGTGTGGCCAATGCGCCCATGGGATCAGAAACCCAGTATGGCACAAAGCTTGGTTTCGACAACTTCACTTGGTCAGGAGCTGGATAGCGCATGTTCCAAGTCAGCTGATGAAAACCTTTGCTGTTCTTGGCAGGCAGTCTGACGACCACATCGCCGTCACTGTTTTTGATTTCAGCGAAGACCACAGGTGCATCTTCGCGGTCTTCTTTGCGCAACTCATCCCAAGAAGGATAGGGTGTGTCTAAATTGTCCTTTTCTTTTTTGATTTCTGCTTTTCTTCTTTGTTTTTTCAAAGAGTCATAGCTTTTGTTCAAGTAGTAAGAAAAAGTGGCGCCGTAAGCTGGGTTAGGCGCAGTGAAGAAATCACTGCCTGATGAACCTTTTTCGCGGTCATCATACTGGTCACCTTCAATGTACAACCATTGGTCCCTGACAGGGAAGATGGTGGCAGCCTGTTTTTGTAAATCAGCTGGATTCATACGCAATGGTGTGTAATCATCCAAAATATAGATACCACGACCAAATGTGCCTACAACCAAGTCATTTTCACGCTGCTGTATTTCTAAGTCACGTACCGAAATGGTGGGCAAACTACTCAGCTCATGCCAAGTGTCACCACCGTTTTGGGTGAAATGCACACCAAATTCTGTACCGACGAATAACAGGTTAGGGTCAACATGGTCTTCCACAATGGTGTGGACGAAACCACGTTTTGGCAAGTTTCCTGACACAGATTGCCAAGACTTTCCTTGGTTGCTTGACTTCATCACATAAGGCTTGAAATCGCCTTGCTTGTGGTTATCAAAAGTGGCGTAGATGACTTGGTCGTTGTGATTTGAGGCCAACACATCAGACACGTAAGTCATGTCTGGCACACCTTTGAAACTGGTGTGCATGGACCAGTTTTCACCACCATCTGATGTGATGCTGATTTGACCGTCATCTGAACCTGTGACGATAACACCTTGAGTAACAGGGCTTTCAGAAATGCCAATCAAGGCACCAAAACGCGATGTTGATACATTTTTAGCAATCGAATCCACGCTCCAAACACGGTCCATGACTTCCAATTTGTTCCGGTCAATTTGTCGTGTCAAGTTAGGACTGATCTTACGCCAAGAGTCGCCTCGGTCATCTGATTGGAACAAATATTCTGAGCCGTAGAACAGCTGAAACCTGTTGTGTGGCGACAATAACAAAGGTGTGTTCCAATTCCAGTTATACTGCTGTTCACCGCTTTCTGGGTGTGGGGTGATGTACAGCGCTTCATCCGTGCGACGATCAACACGCGCCAAGCCACCGTATTGGTATTGTGCATAGACAGTGTTTGGGTCTTCTGGGTCTATTTGGGCTTCATAGCCATCGCCACCCAAGATAATGTGCCAATCTGAATTTTCTATACCATGGATGTCACGGGTGCGTGAGGGTGCGCACAATGAATTGTTGTCTTGTGTGCCGCCACAAACATTGTAGAACGGTTCTGCGTTGTCGGGCGTAATGCGATAAAACTGACCCAATGGCAAGTTTCTGATGTGACGCCAAGTGTTGCCACGGTCATAAGACTCATAGATGCCACCGTCACCACCGATATACAAATGATCTGAATTGTCAGGGTTGATCCACAAAGCATGGTCATCGACATGGCGGTATTTAATCGATAAAGGCTTCCAGGTTTTGCCCGCATCTTCTGACACATTGGTGAAAGTGTTGATCGAATAAACGCGATCAGGGTTGTTGGGATCAATGGTCAGTTCATTGTAATACTGTGGGCTGCCTGGCGTGTAGCTGGAGCGTTTGTGCCAAGTTTGACCAAAATCTTGAGAACGATAAATGCCTTTTTCTTTGGCATTGGATTCAACCACAGCATAGATGGTTTTGCCTGTGGCTGCCAAGCCGATGCGACCCATGTGGTCCTTTGGTAAGCCAGTAGAAACCTTATTCCAAGTTTTGCCGCCGTCAGTTGAGCGATGAATGGCACTTTCTGGACCACCATTGATTAAAGCCCATTGGTGGCGTTTTCTTTGGTAGCTTGAGGCCACAATTTCATTCGGGTTGTTTTTGTTGATGACAAACTCATTGATGCCCGTGTGCTTGCTGATTTCTAAAATATTGTCCCAAGTTTTGCCACCGTCGGTGGTTTTGAACAGGCCACGATCGCCACCTGCACTCCACAAAGGGCCTTGAGACGCAACAATCACGGTGTTTGAGTCTTTGGGATCAATCCAAATTTGAGAAATGTGCTCAGAATTTATTAAACCCACGTTGTTCCATGACTTACCGCCGTCAGTGGATTTGTATACGCCATCACCAAATGCGACAGAACGCTGAGAATTATTTTCCCCGGTGCCGACCCAAATGGTTTGTTCATTATTGGGATCAAGTTCAACCACACCGATAGAATAGGATCCCTCGTTTTCAAAAATAGGCTCCCAAGTGGTGCTGTTGTTTGTGGTGCGCCATAAATTACCAGATGCGGTGGCGACTAAAAATTTGTGGCTTTTGTTTGGGTAAAA
>JAUIHY010000257.1 GCA_030432115.1 Gammaproteobacteria bacterium
GGCAAAAAAAAAGCCTTTGCCACCACAACAAAGGCTTTAAATCAGCAGTCGTCAATGACCACTGAGGGGGACGAGGTTAACTCGCTTTTCGAGGAGTAATAAATGAAACTGTTGACTTGGTTGCTGCTGAATCACTGAGTCGGACAACCAAGCCTTTGTTTATTTATGCTGCTTTCTTAGCAGACTTTTGTATTTCTTCAATCAAAGTTTCAACGCGCTCACCCAAATCTTTGATGTCAGCTACACTTGGGATGTCTAATTTGCCCAGTACGTTTTCTACTTTGCTTTCGAACAAGTTTTCAACTTTGTCGATTTGCTTGGTGGCCAAAGATTTGATGCCTTTGATTTTGCCTTCTGCTTGATCAGTTACTTTGTTTACAGATTTTTTGGTTTTCTTTTCAAAAGACTGACCTTCTTTGATTAAGTTGGCATAAACCTTGTTGGCTTCTTTTTGAGTCAAAGAAACTACGCCTAAGCCAGCCAAAAATACATTTTTTACAGATTTTGTTAATTCATTGGTTTTCATGTGTCACCTCATATGTTGAGTTTTGTTAACGATGTGCGTATAGTAAAAACAGTTTGTAGAGTAAACACCCTAAAACCAAAATTAATTTAAATTAATCGATAAAAACATGAAAATAACTGATTGGGAAGCCACAGACCCGGCATTCATTAATGACATTTCAGAAAATGACTTACGTGCTCATTGGGCACAATTACATCTCGCTGATGGCGAGCCTATGCCTGAAGGTGATTTACTGAACGCCTGGCTGATGTTTCATCAAGGTCAATACCAACAGGCAGCACAAGCGGCATTAAACCTAGGCAACTCAGGTTTACCTGTGCTGTTGCGTGCCGTGGTGGCATACACTGACTATGTTTGTGAGGATGAAGACCAGTGTACCGACCTTTTGCAACAAGCTTATACCCACGCTGAGCAGGCCTTAAGCGATGCACACAGCACCAATGCGGCATTTACCACCGCATTGTGTATGGGGCGTTATGCGCAACAGCTGTCCATAGTCAAAGCCTTGAAAGAAGGCTTAGGCAACAAAGTCAAAAACCTGTTAGCCCAAACCCTGGGAGACAACCCAGACCATGCTGAGGCACACATCGCCATGGCCATGTACCATGCCGAAATCATCGATAAGGTTGGTGCTATGATTGGCGGATTAACTTACGGCGCTTCAGCAGACACGGCCCGCGATCATTTGGAAAAAGGTTTGGCCTTAGCGCCCACAGCCATCAATTTGATTGAAGCTGGCAATGCTTACCTGCTATTAGATGGTGAGAAAAAAGGGATGAAAAAAGCCACCTCACTGTATCAACAAGCCAGCGAATCTGAAGCTTTGGATTGTTTGCAATCAATGGATGTCGATTTTGCGGCTGATCAAGTGGCCTGAATCATCAAATACCATTAAAAAAGGCTTGGTGTGATGCCAAGCCTTTTTTAATGTCTGTTCTGTGGTTCAAGCAATGACTGGGTTCAAATATTCAGCCTGAGCTGTTTGTCTCTTTGTTTCAAAGGTCACCACTTCATAAGCATCTTCTTGTGCCAGCAAGGCACGGGCCAAATCGTTGTTCAAAGCATGTCCTGACTTATAACCATGATAGGCACCGATGATGCTGTGACCCAACTGATATATGTCACCAATGGCGTCTAAAATTTTGTGTTTTACGAATTCATCTTGGTAGCGCAAACCATCATTGTTCAAAACACGGTAATCATCTAATACAATGGCATTGTCCATGCTGCCGCCCAGCGCCAAATTGCTGTTCCTCAACATTTCTATGTCGCGCATGAATCCGAATGTTCTTGCCCTTGAAATTTCTTTGATGAATGACTGACGCCCCATGTCAATCACTGCTTCCCTGTGGTGGTCTTCAAATGCAGGGTGATTGAATTCTATTTCAAAAGAAAACTGGTTACCGTTGTGTGGTTTTAATGTGGCGTATTTATCACCGGCTTCCACACGGACTTCTTTTTTAATTTTTATGAATTTTTTGGGTGCCTTTTGTTCTTCAATACCAGCCGATTGAATCAAAAAGACAAAAGGACCCGATGAACCATCCATCACAGGCACTTCAGATGCGCTGAGTTCCACGATGCAATTGTCAATGCCCATGCCAGCAAAGGCCGCCATCAAGTGTTCGACGGTTCCCACTTTGATGCCATTTTTTATCAATGTGGTGGACATGCTGGTTTCACCCACCAACTCAGCCGCAGCTTTGATGTTGATTGGTCTTTTATAATCAACACGGGTGAACACGATGCCTGTGTCAACAGGAGCCGGTTTTAAAGTGATGAAAACTTTTTGCCCAGTGTGGATGCCCACACCTGTGGCTCTGACTGTATTTTTTAACGTTTTTTGTGCGATCATAGGCGCAATTTTAATCAGCAAGGGGTACAAAACCCGTGAATTGTATCACATTTAACCTCTCAATCAAGGTCATCTGTTGCATTTTTGCCACAGTGTGACATCCATACCACAAACCAGGCGAGGAGGTAATCGCCTGATTCGTCGTTTGTTTTCCGCCCCTTACTGAGGACTGTCAGTCCAGCTGATTCCTCAAAAAGGTCGGAATGTCCAAATAATCATCATTGTCTAATTCGGCACGTGAATCACGCAACTTATCCACGACCGTATTGCCAGTGTTGGTGCTTTGCGGCGTCGTCTCAACCACTTCTTCACGTGTTGCCCTGATGGGCTGCTGCGTCACACTTGATTGGTTCACATGCTGGTTACTGGTTCCAGTACGCTTCACTTCTACAGGCCTGATTTGTGGTCTCACCTGAGTTTGGCTTGAACCTTGGTTTAAACCAGTGGCCACCACTGTGACTCGAATTTCATCGGTCATGTCCATGTCAATCGAAGTACCCACTACAACTGTGGCTTCATCTGATGCATATTCTTTTATTAAATCACCGATTTCTTCATATTCACCAATGGTCATGTCCATGCCTGCTGTGATGTTGACCAACACGCCATTGGCACCATGCATATCAATGTCTTCCAGTAATGGAGAATTCATCGCCAATTCAG
>JAUIHY010000258.1 GCA_030432115.1 Gammaproteobacteria bacterium
CAGTACAAATTGGTTTGGCTTTTGTGTTGGTCTTCATGCTGATTTATTACCGCATGTTTGGTGTCATTGCCAACATTGCTTTGACGTTGAATATTGTGTTGATGGTGGCCATGTTGTCACTGTTTGGTGCCACACTGACCTTACCTGGAATAGCGGGTATCGTTTTGACCGTCGGTATGGCGGTGGATGCCAATGTATTGATTTTTGAACGGATCAAAGAAGAATTGCGTTCGGGGAATACGATACAAGGCAGTATCAAGTCAGGTTATGACAAAGCTTTTTCTACCATTGCGGATGCTAATGTGACCACGTTCATTGCGGCGGTGGTGCTGTTTGCTTTTGGTACTGGACCGATTAAAGGTTTTGCCGTGACATTGAGCATCGGCATCATGACTTCCATGTTCACTGCCATCATGGTTTCTCGCGCTTTGGTCAACTTGATCTATGGCGGCAAGAAAAAACTACAATCGATTGCGATATAAGGAGTTAGACATGAATTTTTTATCTGATATTAAGTTTGATTTCATGAGCAAACGAAAAATCGCTTTGGTTTTTTCTTTGACTTTGATTTTGGTTTCCTTGGGTGCTTTGATTACCCGTGGCTTGAATTTTGGTTTGGACTTCACCGGTGGTACCGTGGTGGTGGTTCATTTTGATAACAGTGTGGAAGCACCTGTCTTGGGTGAGGCCTTGCATAAAAAAGGTTTTGTTGATGCGGTGGTTAAAAACTTTGGTTCCAGTAAGGACATCGAAATCACTTTGCCACCACATGATGAGCCGGCTGAAAAAACCAGCAATGCCGAATCGGGCAGAGATGATGCCAAATTAAGCAATGAAATCCTTTCGGTTGCACAACAAATTGATGACACGGCGAGAATAAGCAAAGCAGACTTTGTGGGCCCACAAATGGGCGATGAATTGGTGGAGCAGGGGTCTTTGGCCATGTTGTATGCCATCATTGGTATTTTGTTGTACGTCACATTCCGTTTTGAATGGCGCTTTTCTTTGGGTGCCGTAGCGGCATTGGTACACGATGTGGTGATCACTGCGGGTATCTTTTCTGTTTTTCAGGTTGAATTTGATTTGACCGTTTTGGCTGCGTTGTTGGCGGTGATTGGTTATTCATTGAATGACACCATTGTGGTGTTTGACCGTGTGCGAGAAAATTTCCGGACCATTCGCAAAAAGCAACCAGCTGAGGTGATGAATATTTCGATTGGTCAAACCCTGTCACGAACCGTAATCACTTCGTTAACCACCATGTTGGTGTTGATTGCTTTGTACGTGTTCGGTGGCGCTTTGATCAACAGTTTTGCTTTCGCACTGATTATAGGTGTGGTGGTGGGTACCTACTCATCAATTTTTGTCGCCAGTACCACCACTTTGGCTTTGGGCATCAGTCGAGAAGATTTGATTCCTGTCGAAAAGGAAGGGGCTGATTTGAGCCACATTCCATAAAAAATTAATAAAGCATTCTCGCAAAAGCCCTTTTGTTTCACGACAAAAGGGCTTTTTTCGTTCTGATGAAGTGTTTTTTGTAACAAATGCCAAGTTGTGGCGTTTTAGCTGCAAATACCATGGCTATTTGTGAATGTTTTGCTGAGGCAAGGTGTTCTTTAAGCAATAATTAATTTTGGAGAATGTAATGAAAAATGTAATGATCTGGGCTTTGTTTTTATTTTGTGCGGCGGTTTCTGCCAAAGACTTGCAGCATGAGCTTGATGATGTGTTGGGTGTAGAACCTAATGTGAGGCTTAATTTAGGTGCTGGCATGTTGGGCTTGGCAAAAATGTTTACAGAAGATGATGAAGATGCACAAAAGGTATTGTCGGGTTTGAATGGCTTACAAATCAATGTCTATGAGTTGGATGATGTTCAGGTGGCAGATGACATAGCCGATTGGTTGAAATCCACCACCAAATCTTTGTCTCGAAATGGGCTGGAGCAAATTGTTAAAGTTATGGAGGACGATGAACAGGTGCATATTTTTGCTAAAATTGATGGCCAATACTTGTCCGATTTGACCTTGTTGGTATATGAAGAAGGCGATGAGTTCGTTTATATCAGCATGGACGGTGAAATCAATTTTTCCGACATCAAAGACATCACAGGCAACTTTGACATCGATTTAGACGGTTTGGATAACATCCAAGTGAATTTGTAACTTCGAAAGATGGCAAGAAAAAGGGCGATTGATTCGCCCTTTTTTGTGTGTGCACTAGTGACTGGATTCAGCTGTAGATGTTTTTCAGTTGTGCAGCCATCCAAGCGGCGTTGTTCAAACTGGCTGCCACCAGTTGTGATTTTTCCTTGTGCGCACGACCGGCTGTGAAATCCAAACATTGACCACCGGCTTCTTGAATTAATAATTCAGCAGCATTGATTTTGAAGTGGCTAATGCCTGACTGCCAATAGCCATCGGATTTGCCGGCCGCAACATAGGCCAGGTCCATCAATGGGCAACCCATTGAACGAACGTCTATGACTTGTTTGCTTAGGTTTTTCAATGCCAATAAATGGGGTGCCAAGGCTTTGTCACTATCTGGCTTGTTGGTTAACATCACGCACTGAGCTGGCTCCAAGTCTTTGTCAAAGCGTATTCTGTGTTGATTAAAAAAGCTGCCACCACCCTTGATAGCATTGGCCAAATCATCGGTGATTGGGTTGTAGATTACGGTTTCTTTGCATTTGCCTTTATCAAACAAAGTAACAGACATGGCGCAATGGGGGATGTTGTAGAGCAAATTGATGGCACCATCCAAAGGGACCACTTGCCAGACTCGGTCTGCGTTTTGATTTTCGGTCAATGACTTGTTTTCGGTCTGGATGTCATCTTCTGGATAGGCTTTTTTTAAGGTGTAATACAATTCAGTTAAACTGGCTTGTTCGGCGTTTTTGATGAAATCATTGGCCACTTTCTTTTTAACAGAAAGTAGTTCATTGCGTTGTATGACTTGTTCTAAGGCCTTGCCGGCATTCATGACGGCTTTTTTGGCGATGTTCAGTTCGGGTGATGACATGA
>JAUIHY010000259.1 GCA_030432115.1 Gammaproteobacteria bacterium
CCGGGGAACGCCCTTGCTGTGTTCTTAATTTCTTGCTCCACTTGAGCTGGTGTCAAACTCGGGTTCACGCTATACATCAAGCCTGCAACACCTGCCACGTGAGGCGCTGCCATTGATGTGCCTTGGTAATACACATAAGTTTCTGAACCTGGAGTGGTTGTTCCATCATTGAGCGTAGAGGCCACGCCACCCTGAGCAACTGTTACATCTCCACCAGGTGCTGCGATATCAATCAAATTTCCGAAATTTGAATAATATGCACGGTCTGCATTCCTGTCGGTTGCGGCCACTGAAATGACGTTATTACAATTGCCAGGGTTGAAATTTTGCACATCGGAATTACTGTTTCCTGATGCGACAACAATAACTGCGCCGTTTCCAACAGCGGTATTGATCGCATTTTGAGTCACATTCTGACAGCTCCCACCACCACCTAAACTCATGTTAATCACTTGCGCAGGATCTGGGTTAGCAGGCACACCATTCACATTACCGCCTGATGACCAAACAATGGCGTCTGCTATATCTGAAGTTAAACCACCACAGGTTCCTAATACGCGGACAGGAATGATTTTGGCACCAAATGCAACACCTGCAACACCTGTACTATTATCTGTTACAGCTGCAACTGTACCTGCCACGTGCGTGCCGTGCCAAGAAGAATCTTGAGCTGGATTGTTACCGCATTGGTTCGCTGTCACCCAGTCACCTGGGTCTGACGGATCTGAGTCCCTTCCACCTCCGTCATTGGCAACAGTGGTATTAGAAATCATGTCATAACCACCCATGACATTGGCATTTAAGTCTGAATGGTTGGTGATACCGGTATCCAAAACAGCAATATTGACTCCAACTCCAGTGGTCACATCCCAAGCAGCCTCTAAGTTAATGCCACCTGTGGCCTCATAATAGTGCCATTGCGCACCATAAAACTGGTCATTAGGCGTGAACGTGGGTTTTAACAGCTTATCTTCTTCCACATATTCAATTTGTTGGTTCTGCTTAAGGTTTCCGATGATTGTTTTTATTTCTTGATCAGAGAAATTTTTGTCCAAAACCACAATTTGAGCACCGTCATACATATAACGGCTGTGTTTCAAATTGGCTCCAGCCAAAGCACTCAATGACTGCATATTTGCTGGCAAATCTGCCACTTGCGGGTTAAAACTGTCTTTGTATTTAATGATCAATTGATCATTAAGCCCCTGCCCGATTACCTGGCCTGAACAAGCCAACAGTATTGCGGAAGACAATGCTGTTTTTTTAAACATAAAACTCTCCTCTTTAAAATTAATTATCATAAATGACTGATGTTTTGAATTTATAGCACCAACAGAACAAAATACACCGAACCAATGGCAGCAAGATTCTACTTATAATTTTTGCGCATATCAAAAGCAAATCCTAAAATACAGTCAGAAATCCACCATTTTTAACAAAAAAGCCTCGAAAACGAGGCTTTTAAAAGAATCTCAAGTCATACCAAGAAACTACTCAACAGGAAATCCATCCTTATCCAAAACAATAGGTTCGCCATAGCCCAAGTCCTTGATTCGCGACAATTGAGTTTTGGCATCACCAGCAATCACATAAATCATTTGCTGTTCATCCAGGTATTGATTGATCAAATCATGGGCTTCTTGCAAAGTCATCTCAGCCAGTTCTTGCTGCTCTTTTTCCAAGAAATCAGCACCTTTATCAAATCGAGTAACGTCATTCACGGTGGACAACAGTTGACCCAAGGTTTCAAAACGGCGGGTGTTGCCTTTTTTCAGCAGATTTTGGGTGGTGGCCAAATCGTCAGCTTCAAAAGTTGCCGCATAATTGCCAATCAAATCCTGCATTATTTGCAACGACTCCAAAGTGACGTTACTGCGAACTTGGGTGGCGGCGATGAATGCACCGTCATAGTCAGCTGCACTGATGTAAGAATAAGCACCATAGGTGTAGCCTTTGGTGATGCGCAACATTTGAGTCAAACGGGCACTGGACCCTGATCCCAAGCGGTTGTTAACAATTTCAATTTTATTGATGTCAGCATGCAATCCACTGGGTACATTTTTACCAACAAACAAGGCCGATTGTTTGGCATCTGGAATATCAATAAAATACACCTCAGGTTTTTTCGGATTCTTGGTGGCCGGCAACATAGGCAGCTTAACAGGGTGATTCGCCATGGACTTGTTCAATCCCTGCAATGCAGCTTTTACTTCGATTCCATCAACATCACCCGCAAAGTTAAACTGGCTGTTGTGTGCTGAAACATTAGCTTTATACCAGTTTTTGATGTCAGATAAATTGATATTGGCAACCGATTCTAAAGTACCATTATTGGGGCGACCTGCCACATGTTCATCGCCATACAACTTTTTCAGGAACACTTTTTGTGCTACTGCATTGGGGTTACCATAAGATGCTTTGATGCCCTCTAATGTTCGTGTTTTAACACGTTCAAAATCAGCCCCATCAAAGCGTGGTTGGGTCAACATTTCTGTCACCAAGTCGATGGTTGGCTGCAAGTTTCTCTTTAATGTGGTACCTGAAACCGTGATGGCCGTTGTCGAAGCTGATACACGAATACCAGAACCCAATAAGCCAATGGCATCTTCTAGTTCAGCCGCCGTTTTATTTGCAGTTCCTTCTGATAGCATGGCTGCAACCAAATTGGCCACACCACCTTGGTCAGCTGGATCCAATAACTGACCACCAGGAATGCGCAATGAAAAATTAACCAAAGGCAATTCATTTTGTTCTATGCCTGCCAGCTGCATTCCATTTGATAGTGAATCACGCCAAATGGTCGGTGATTGCATGACTGGGAGTTCACTCAATGGTGGTTCTGAACGGTCATGCTTACCGGGTGTGATTTCAAATTTGGCATTCAAATCTTCAGTGAATTGTTTTTCTTTACCTTGAACAATTTGCTCCTCTACCACATCAGCAACAACTGCATTTTCCAATGCCAAATCAAGCTGTCCTTTGGGA
>JAUIHY010000032.1 GCA_030432115.1 Gammaproteobacteria bacterium
TTAGTGACTGTACTTTTGGCGGCTTTGGCCATTGGTTTTTTTGAAGCGGTATTGAAAGAGGTGGTGGCCCTGGCCATTTTGATGCCCGTGGTGGCATCCATGGGTGGCATCGCCGGCTCACAAAGCTTGACCTTAATGATTCGTGGTATGGCCACTGGCCAAGTGGGAAGTGGCAACATCAACCATTTACTCAATCGTGAATTCATGATTGCCTTGTTGAACAGTGTGCTGTGGGCGGCCGTTCTGGCTGGCATCACATTTTTTTGGTTCAAAGATCCCACGCTCGGCATGGTGATTGCTTTGGCCCTGGGTATCAATTTATTGGCTGGCGCTTTGGCTGGCGTGGTGATACCCGTGATGTTGAGAAAAATGTCTATTGATCCAGCGATTGCTGGCGGTGTGGTGTTGACCACGGTGACAGACATTGTTGGCTATGTGTCTTTTCTGGCCTTGGGTTCGTGGTTTTTATTGGGTCAAGGCTGACGATATCAGTTCCTGACCACTTGGTGGCGAACATAATTGGGCGTTATTTCATGAACCGCCACCGCATGTAGCATAAACCCTTCTTTTGCCATCAGTAGCAAATTTTCTGCATTAGGCAATGCGCTGGCATCACAGGGCATGGTCGCTTCAGCCATCAGATTTGGAAATGTTTTGAAGGCATTGCCCAAGGCATGGTCAAAGCCTGACAAAGGCAAGTCATCAGGCGCAGACAGTCGATCATTTTGAAGTTGTGTGATGCCTGAATCACTGAGGTCAAAAGTGGCCCAATAAATTTCATTCATGCGTGCGTCATTGGCCACCAGCAATTGCCCTCGAATGCCTTGGTGCCAAGCCCCTTGTGCCATGTTCATCAGGGTTGATACACCCCAAACAGGCACGTTCAGTGCCAAGGCCAAACCTTGAACCACACCAATGGCGATTCGTACACCAGTAAAGGCGCCTGGACCATTGCCAAACACGATGCCTTGAATTTCTGATTTTTTCACGGCAGCATCTGTTAACAAACCATCCAAAAAAGGCAAAACCAGCTCAGCATGTTTTCTGGGTTCTTCTGCACTTTTTTCAGTGATGATGCCGTTATTCAGCAAGGCAACCGAACAATTTTCCGTGGCAGTTTCTATGGCAATCAGCTTCATGTCGATTCAATCAATGTTAGAATCTCAATTTTTACCGTTGAAGATGATGATTGCAAGGATTTGTTTGTTGTTGCTGCTGGGTTCTACTGTTCAAGCCGAAGATTATTTTTTGACCATCAAAGGTCAACCAGTGCAAGGTGCTTTGTTGATAGGTCAAACCAATGCCGGTGCCACCGTTAAAATTGATGACCAAAAAATTGCCGTGACCGATGATGGTTATTTTATTTTTGGTTTTGGCCGCTTTGATGAACAAGCCAAAACTGTGAACATCAATCACCAAAACCACAACTACCAAACAACCGTGCCTGTCACTGCTCGAAACTTTCCAACCGAGGTCATCAATGGCTTACCGAAATCCAAAGTGAATCCACCACAACAAGATTGGGAACGCATCAAAAAAGAACAAGCCCAAGTTAAATCTGCGCGCCAAGCATGGAGTGAACAGCGCGCCTTTTTGCAAGATTTTATTTGGCCAGCCGAGGGTCGTGTTTCTGGTGTCTATGGGTCACGTCGCATATTAAACGGTGAACCCAAACGACCCCATTATGGTATGGACATAGCCAACAAAACAGGCACTGATGTGGTGGCTCCTGCCGATGGCGTTGTGACCATGGCAGTGACCGATCATTTCTATACTGGTGGGACCATCATCATTGACCACGGCTACGGTTTAAACAGCACTTATTTACACCTCAGCCAGGTCAATGTCGAAGTTGGTTCAAGCATCAAACAAGGTGAAAAAATTGGTGAAATTGGTGCCACAGGCCGTGCCACTGGACCGCATTTGGACTGGCGTATCAACATCGGAACCAGCCTGCGTTTAGACCCCCAGTTGATCATTCCAGAAAAATAGCCCCATTCTCTGCTACCCAGGATTTGTGAACCCGTGTAAAATCATTGTTTTTTACACTTGGGGACTTAGGTATGAGAATTAAACTGTTGGGCTTGGTATGCTTGCTGATGGCACAGGCATTTTCATTGGCACATGCACAACCTGCATTTTCACAACAATTCCAACTTGATACCATAGGACCAGGTAGCTATTCCGAATTAATTTTCACCATTGACAATGCCGGTGGTTCAACGGTCACTGATTTAGATTTTAGCAATAACCTGCCTGCAGCTGTCAGCGTGGGTTCGCTGATGAACAACACTTGCCAAGGCACCGCATTGGCCGTTTCCGGCGGCAGCACCATCACACTGACAGACGGCATTTTGGGTGCCAATCAAAATTGCACCGTCCACGTTTCTGTCACCAGCAGCACCCCAGGTGTTCACACCAACACCTCTGGAGACCTGACATCTTCAGCTGGCAATTCAGGGACATCAACTGACGACCTTGAGGTGGTTACAGATCGTCCCGGAATCAGTATGTCTTTTGCGCCATCTCAAATAAATTTAGGTGAACCGAGCACGCTGACATATACAATTGATAATTCAACCAACGCATCTGCAATTTATAGCATCCAGTTGTCACAGCAATTACCACAAGGTTTAGTTTTTGATCAACCAGACATCAACACATCCACTTGTCCAAGCAGCTTAGTGGTTGATCACCAATCACAATCATTTTCCATACCTTTTGATCCCAACTTTCAAAACACATTGGCTGCCGGTGCCACATGCACATTAACCGTCAATGTCATAGGCACGGCAAACCAAAACATCACGCTGCAGTCTGGTGCTTTAACAAGCAGCGTATTTCAGGGTCAACCACCCAACTCTGGATTCGCTGAAGCCAGCATTGAGGTTCAAGGACAAGAATTGCAATTGGTTAAATCTTTTATAGACGACCCCACAGCACCTGGCAGTACGGCTCAATTGCACTATAAACTCACTTTACTGAACCGCACTTTTGGTGCCACTGCTGTGACTTTCAGCGACGACATAGCTGCAGTGGTTCCTGGTACATCCATCAACAGCATCTTAAGCAACAATTGCAATGCCAACATCACAGGTATCAATTCTGGCTTGTTGAACTTTGCATCGGGCTCTTTGGCTGCTGAGCAAAGCTGTGAATTTATCCTTGAACTCCAATCATCAGCCGCGACAACCGCTGGTGTTTATACCAGCAGCACCAGTGACTTGAACTATGTGCTTGATGGTCAAAACAAAACGGCATCATCAGCCACTGCGAACTGGGTAATTGAGCCATCTCCCATCCTGAGCATGGCGTTCTTAACAGATCCTGTGTTGGCTGGAAACAGCACTGATATTGAATACACCATCACCAACACTTCAAGCACATCAGCGGCCACCGATGTCACCTTCACCCACCAGATTGTACCGTTTTTGCCCTTCCCCGCTTCGGTCACTTTACCTGCTAATGATTTTTGTGGTGCAGGGTCCACTGCCACACTGGCCTTTTTGGACACTGAGCAACAAGGCATTCTGGTCACCGGAGGACAGTTGAATCCAGCTGGAATGGCTGGCGACAGTTGTACCTTTGTTGTCACCGTTGACATCCCGCTATCAATGCCTACCAACACTTATAATTCACAAACCGAAAGCATATCAGCCACTGTAGATGGCGCCACTCGTATAGGTATGGCGGCATCAGATCAGTTACAAATTCTCAACGCGCCAGCGTTCAGACATGAATTCACTGATGACCCTGCATTACCTGGAAACACAGTCAACTTGATGTATGAAATCATTTTGCCAGCTGAAAGCCCATCTGCTGCCTCGGCCATTGGTTTTACCCATGACTTAAATGCTGTTTTAGCTGGCCTTTCTGCCCTGGGGCTGCCGCAAAACAACTGTGGTGGGACATTGTCTGGAACCACTACATTGACTTTCTCTGGCGGCAACTTGTCTGCGGGTGACACTTGCCTGATTAATATTGCTGTTCAAGTTCCGGCAGGGGCAGCCTTAGGCACATACGCCAGCATCACCTCAGGGTTATCAGCCAGCATTGCTGGTTTCTCGACCTCTGGCCAGCCATCCTCGGATGACCTACACATTTCAGCCATTGATTTCAGCATGAACATCATGCCAGGTCAAATAGTTGCCGCTGAGCAAAACGTGTCCATTGAATTCACCATTGAAAACTTAGACCCTGTCAATGATGCCACTGGCATATTCTTCACTGACAATCTGTCAAATGAACTTTCCGGCTGGCAAAGTATCGATGGCACAGTGAATGACATTTGTGGCACAGGTTCTCAACAGTCTGGAACCACTTTTTTGATTGTTACCGGAGGCAACCTCCCACCAGGTGGTAGCTGTTCTTTCACAGTCAACACCACCATTCCAGTTTCAACAACGACAGGTTTATACAACAACATCACCAGCAATTTGACAGCAACAGTGAGTGGTAACACCATCACCATTGACCCAAGTAGCGACACACTGGAAGTCATAGAAGGCCTTAGTTTCAGCCAACAGTTCACCGATGACCCTGTGGCACCTGGTGGCGTCGTTAATTTAGAGTTCACCATTGAAAACAATGCCACCAGCACGGTCAATGGCATCACATTCACAGATGATTTGGATGCCGCTTTATCAGGCTTGGTGGCCATCGGACTGCCTGCTAACGACATATGTGGTACAGGTTCTCAACTGACTGGCACTAGTGTGCTCACGCTAACAGGCGGTAATTTAACAGCTCTGGACGACTGTTCGTTCAATGTTTCATTACAGGTTCCCGCCAGTGCCGCACTGGGCAACCACCACACAAACACCACCAGCACATTAACTGGCGTATTAAATGGCAACGCAATTTCTGGCCCTGCCAGCAGTGATACATTAAGTATTTTCAATTTACAGCTGAGCAAGTCATTCCAAACAGATGTGTTCGCTGGTCAATTGGCCACTCTGAATTTTCAATTGAATAATTTGGACAGCAGCACCCCCAGTCAAGACATACGATTCACCGATGATTTGGATGCCATGATACCCGGTGCTGTGGCGCTCGGCCTACCCATCAATGGCAGCTGTGGCGCCATTTCTCAATTAAGCGGCAGCAGTCTTATTGCGTTTGAACAAGGCGCTTTGCCTGCCAATGGCAGTTGTCAGTTTGCTGTTCAAGTGTCGATACCAGCTGCTACCGCTGCAGGCACTTACACCAACATCACCAGCATGGTCGGCGTATCAGGCCTAGATAGCGGAGGTGCGGCCACGGCAGACTTAACTGTTAACGCTGTGCCCACGTTCAGCATGACGTGGCAACCGACCCTCATCTCAATCAATGGTACCAGCCAGGCCCAATTCACCATTGATAACAGCACCAGTACCTTAAGTGCCAATCAACTGTCATTCACTAACAACTTACCTGCGGGATTGGCAGTGGCATCACCAAGCAACGCCAGTACCACCTGTACGGGAGGAACGCTATCAGCCGCTTCTGGTAATACAAGTTTCAATTACTCTGGAGGTTCAGTAGCAGCTGGAAGTAGTTGTACAGTTGTTATCGATGTCACCGCTCAAGCCTCAGGGCAGTTCATCAACACAAGCGGAAACTTAACTTCTAACGCAGGCGACTCAGGTTTTGCCAGCGCCACATTATCGGTTGAAAGCCCTGCTGTTTTTGGTAAGCAATTTACCCCCAATACGGCACTTATCAATGAGGTGGTGACATTAAGTTTTTCCATAGACAACAGCGCCAACTCATTGCCCGCTAATGCATTGGATTTCACAGATAACTTCCCTGCGGGCATGACAATAGCCAGCCCAAATAATGCCAGCACCACTTGCACCGGCGGCACATTAACTACAGTGGCCGGTAGCGGCACCCTTTCATACACAGGTGGCAGCATTGCAGCAGCCAGCAGTTGTGTGATTTCTGTGGATGTGTCGAGCACCACCATGGGATTAAACACCAACATCAGTGGTGATTTAACATCATCCTCTGGCAACAGCGGCTCGGCTACAGCAAGCTTGACCATTGCAGGTTTGCCAGTGTTTACACAGTCTATTGGGGACAGTGAACTGTTTGTTGGTCAAACCACCACTTTGAATTTTGATATTGACAACAGCGCCACGGCGTTCAACATCACTGGTTTGGCTTTCAGCAACACCTTACCGGCTGGAATAGCCGTGGCCACAAACAATAATTTGACCCATAACTGTGGTGGTACTGTCAGTGCATCTGGCAACATGATCAGCTTGAACAATGGCAGTGTATCCGCCAATGATGCCTGCCAAATCCAGGTAGATGTTATTGCGCTTACCAGCGGCAACTGGACCAACACCAGCAGTGACTTGAGTACCGACTCAGGCACAGTGAGCGCCGCCAGTTCAGATGTTCAAGTTTTTGACTCTTTGGCCATCAGCAAATCATTCGCCAACCCTCAAGCTGTTGAAGGTGCGCTGATACAAATGACGCTTCAACTCAACAACCCCAGCAATCAAATGATCACCGGTGCCAGTTTCAGTGATGACTTGGATGCCTTTGTGTCAGGTGCAATGGCTGTGAACTTACCTCAAAATGGTGTTTGTGGTGCGGCCTCCAGCGTCACTGGAACCAATATCATTCAAATCACAGACGTCGAAATTCCAGCCATGGGTCAATGCCTGATTACGGTAGAAGTTCAATTACCTGCTGCCATCACTGGCGCTTTTACCAACATCACCTCAACTTTAGACTACACGGTCAATGGCCAATCGCTCAATGGACCAGCCAATTCAGCAGGATCAGCACCGATCAACATCATCCAAGGCGGGCCTCCTGCCATGGTACCAACTTTACAGTGGCCGGCATTGTTGTTTTTGATTTTGATAACAGTGGTGACGGTTACTCGCAGCAAACGGCAGATGCCATAAAAAAATCGAATCAAAGCCTTGGTGACCCAGGGCTTTGTTATTGTTGCTTTAACATTTGAAAGCTTGGGCTAATACTCAAGGCTTTGAAGTCAAACTGTTCAGGGTCACACATATGGGACGGTGTGATGTTGCTCATGGCTTTGAAGATGTTATCAACGCGACCTGGTTGAATACGATCCCAATCACGCAACATCATTTTGATCGCTTGTCTTTGTAGATTTTCTTGCGAACCACATAAATTACATGGAATGATGGGGTAAGCCATGGCCGTTGCAAATGTTTCAATATCCGACTCCTTACAATATGCCATCGGTCTGATGACCACATTTTGCCCATCGTCACTGCGCAATTTGGGCGGCATGGACTTCATTTTGGCGCCGAAGAACATGTTCAAAAATAAAGTTTCCACCATGTCATCACGATGATGACCTAAGGCAATTTTATCTACCTTCAATTCATTGGCCACCCGATACAAAATACCACGTCGCAAACGTGAACACAGCCCGCAGGTGGTTTTGCCCTCAGGGATCACTTCAGTGACAATGGAATAAGTGTCTTCTTCAATGATGTGAAATTCAACACCCTGATTTTCTAAATATTCTGGCAACACATGCTCTGGGAACCCAGGTTGTTTTTGGTCCAAATTAACAGCAATCAGCTCAAAAGGAAAGGGTGCTTTTTTTTGAATTTCTTGCAATAGGGTCAACATGGTATAGGAGTCCTTACCGCCAGATAAACACACCATCACCCGATCACCCGGCTCAATCAATCCAAAGTCGGCTGAAGCTTTGGCCACTTGGCCTCGTAATTTTCGCTGAATTTTGCTTAAGCTGTGAGAAGCTGGAACCATTTTTATCTTGCACTATTGGAAAAGGCTGAACCTTAGGCTAAACTTAATCAATAATCAATCATTACACCATTTTTCATGACTTTATCACAATCAGAAATCATTCACCTTATTCACGACTTGAAAGAAGAGCACCGTGAGCTGGATGAAATCATTGCTGTTTTGATTGAGTCTGGAAAAATAGATGAACTTAAAATCAAACGATTGAAAAAGCGAAAATTAAAAATCAAAGACATGTTGAGCGTCTATGAAAACATGTTAATACCTGATCTTGATGCTTGAACTCACTTGAACTTTCTCCGATCTGCCATTATCTAATAAGGACTGAACTGACTTTAAAAACCATGAAAAAATACCTTTTTATACCCTGCTTTTTGATTACTTTTGTTTCCTTGGCATCAACGGCACCACCAGCCATAGACACCGAAAATTTGGTTTTTGGTCGTTATACCAATGACCAAGAAACACATGCTTTAGAAATGCCCATTGTGCGCTATCAGGACGAACAAGGGCGCACGGTTGATTTGGTTGCTGCCGTTCATGTCGGGGATGCTGCGTATTACGCCACTTTGAATGAAAAGTTCAAAAGCTATGATGCGGTATTATTTGAGGCGGTGATGCCCAAAAACATGCGCATCCAAAAAAACAGCAAAGCCAGCCCCAAAAGCCCCATCACCATGCTACAACACGGCATGAAAAATGTTTTGAAACTCACTTACCAAATGGACCAAGTGGACTATTCAGCCAAGAATTTTGTCCATGCTGACATGACACCCAAAGAAATGAGCAACAGCATGGCCGACAAAGGTGAATCTATGCTCACCATGATGATCAAATTATGGAGAGCGGGTTTGGTACAACAGCTCAGTGGAGAGGGCATGAACAATGCCGACATGATGCTGGCCTTGATGTCAGGAGATGCCTCGCATCAATTGAAAATTTTGATTGCCAAAGAAATGGTCAACATGGATGCGGCTTTTGACATGTTAGAAGGTGCTGAAGGCTCCACTCTGATCACTGAACGCAACAAGAAAGCATTCTCCGTTTTGAAGCAAGAAATGCTCAAGCAAAAAAACAATAAATTAGCCGTCTTTTATGGTGCCGGCCACCTCAAAGACATGAGCCAAAGACTGATCAATCAGTTTGGTATGCAGCCGGTATCCATTGAGTGGATTAAGGCTTGGGACTTAAAAAAATAAAAATGCACACACAGGTGGTTTGCCAAACAAACCACCTGTTGTCATTCAGTCATCAAACCCAGACGTAAATATCACATCAAATGAGTCGTCATAAATTGGTGTTAAGCTCGGACCATTGACCACACCCAACTCGGTATAATCATTGTAGCCAGGGAAAATATGACCCAGATAGGGGTTGCCCATGCGCTTCATCAATATTTCGCTGACCACATCACGATAATCCACTGTCACGTCCACATCATCACCTTCATATAAGTCATTGATGGCCAGCCCTGGGAATTGACCATGAAAACCAGGTACCACATCATCACCAATGATAAACATGGGGTTGCCATAGCCGTGGTCGGTGCTGTTGTCTGAATTTTGATAGGCCCTGCGACCAAACTCCGACTGTACAATGACCGTGAATTCACCCGAATGGTTGGCAGACATGTCTTGATAAAATGCATACAAGGCAGCTGACAAATCACTGGCCAAGTCGTTAAACACCCCCGTCTGATTATTGTGCGTGTCCCAGCCACCGGTCGGAACATATGCGACCTCTAAATCCACATTGGCTTTATATAGCTGCGCCACAGTTTTGAGCTGTTCGCCAATAAAACTGTCTGGGTATGTGGCACCGTTGCCTGGTGTGTAATTATCCCAATCAATGTTTTGTACTATGGCTGAGGCATTCAAAGTTTGGTAGGCACTGGCACGTTCTGGCGTGTTGACTTGACTGTTGATTTCAGTCAAAGTGGCCTGCACCTCGTCTTCCCAGCTCCAATGACCCGCTTGTAAAGCAAAGTCTTGCGGATTGGCCAAAACCAAAGAAGCTGAATCGCCCAAAACCGCATCGGTGTTACTGTAACTGGGTACCAATGAAGGCAGAATGGCATCATGAGGCGTGCTTAAAGAGGATTCAAAATATCGGGTTAACCACCCCGAACTTGCACCCGAAGCACCTGCCACACCCAGCTCCAAATAACGGGTGGCTTCAAAGTGGCTGCGGTTGGCTTCTATCAAGCCAGTGGCATGAACAATGGCCATTTTGTTGCTATTGAATAAACTTTGCAAACCAGGCGCTTCCGGATGCATGCCAAACAATGACGTGCCATTCAATGGCAATGAAGCATTGCTGGGTATGTGCAAACTGGGTCGTAAATTGACATATTCGCTGTAATCGCTACCAGAACGTGGAGGGACCATGTGCAAGCCATCCATGCCGCCATTCAAAAACACATAAACCAACAAATCTTTACCAGAGCCGCCTTTTTGTCCCAAGCCCTTGGCAAAGCCCAGTTGTAGTCCACCCATGCTGGCCAAAGTCAACATGCCCGATCCTTTGATGAAATTTCTTCTGTTCAATTTTTTCATTGTCCTACTCCTATCGGTAGCTGAATTCAGCAGTCATGCAAATCATGGACACCAATGCCATCAAACGCTCTTGGTTGTACCCCGGCCAACCATTGTCATTCAGATCTATGACATCATTTTGTCCCATGGGATTGCCATCTTCGTTGTGTTGTAATGACATGAAATGTGCCAAACGCTCTTGGCTGTGCGCATCAGGCGCAATGCCACACAATTTTTGATACCAAAAATTCACCACATTGTTTGGTGTGATGTCATTGCTGTTGGGAAACGCAGCTTGTGTTTCTGCCAAAATGTTGTTGTAAGGAACGTCGTTGTCATCCTTGTCCTGACAGAACCATTGAATATATCGCCAAGTCATCATTTGTGCCGACGAACCCAGCCAGTGGGGTTTGGTGTCTGGATAGCCATTGGGGGAACTCCAACTGAAAGGATAACCGCCTGACTCATCAAAAATCCAGCGGTGTGTATTGGCTTCGCTTGATGTGGGATCAAAAGTAAAGCTGAACCCAATTTGACGCATAACAGCCACGGATTTTTCAAAGGGGCGCTTGATTTTTTCACCCCAAGTGTTCAGAAATTCAGGCGATTTTAAAATCACATCCATGACTTGTTTGATCTGATCATCAGCGTTCCAATTGGACTGAAAAACAGCTGCTGCTGCATCAACCACATTTTGCGGTGGGTTGTCTGAAATAAAGCGGCGACACAGTTTTTTGCAGACAAACTGTGCCGTTCCTGGGTGAGCTGCCAACATGCGTAAAATCGCCCTTAAATCACCCAAAGGAAAGGCTGGATCATATTCATAGTATTCACCCAATACACGTGTGATACCATCATAATGCCAATCTTCTCTGAATTTAAAGTTACCATTGGGTGCATGGCCATTGTCATCATCTGACCAATGGGCACCATCATAAGACCAACCGGTTAGTGCTCTGGCCAGATAATAAACATCCCTTTCTACATAGCCCATTTTTTGTCCATTGCTGTCTTCTGGAACATCTGCCGGGTCCATGTGGCCATAATAATTCTCAGCACCTAGGGTGTGCAATTCCATCAGCTCACGGGCAAAATTTTCATTCGGTTCGGTGACATTATTCAATGCATTGCCCAAATACATCATCATGCAGGTTGACCGAGTCATGGCATATAACATGTCGTGAAAATTACCCAGGGTATTGGCACGAATCACATCACGATCGTATTCAACAAACATCCCTGGAATCCCGTCGCCATACAGGTAAACACTGAAATGGTTGTGCCAAAAATCTGACATGGTTTCAAACAGCTGTCGCTTTGAATGCACCGCTCGAATGAATGTGGCCGCCACTGTTTCTCTTCCTGGCCTGATGTGGTCCTCCCAGTCTATGGATTGTCCATTAGGATCATCCACATGATCTTGATACAACTGAGTTCGGGATTTATTTAAGGTACTGAAACCATTGCTGCCTGTCAGCAGTGATTCGGTATAACTGTCAGTGATACTATCTGGATCGAGTTGCTCATCAATGTAAGCCATCACCTTGGCCTCATCATTGGCGCCTGCCAAGGATTCTATGTAAGCCACATCTTCAGCTGAAGGACCAAAGGCCATTTTACTCAACACCCTGTGTATCACCTCAGGTGCGGTGATGGTGCCATTAAAGTGCAATGGAACCTTTTTGTTTTTGAGTGGTGTCAAACGCCTGAATGGCTTTTTGCTCCTTGCTTTTTTATGGGGCAAGTCGCGTTTTATCCTTTCTGATTTGGGCGTGTATTTTTCTTTAAAAATCCCCATGAATCACCTCTGTGTTGTGTTTACTGTCCAATACATTTTATATTTACAAGCATATAGATGTGGGGAATACCTCACAAATCTTGGCTCATATTTCACTTTTCAAACACAATTTATAAATATTTAACGATTAAATGCCCGTCATAAGACAAAATAGTCACTTTTGACCACCATTTGCATGAAATATTTATACTCACTGTTGTTACTTATTAACGTTGCCCATGCCGCCACTTATGACGTCTCAGTGAATGACAACAATTTTTTACCCTCAAGTGTCACCATTCAAGCAGGAGACACGGTTCGCTGGGAAAATTTTGGTTTCAATAACCACAATGTGGCCACCCAGAACAGCTTTGAATTTACTTTTCGATGTGCTAATGGTTGTGATGACAACGGTGGAGATGGCGATCCCGCAGCGGCCGGATGGGTGTCCGAGGTCACTTTTCACAATCCAAGCAGTAACATTGCTTATGTTTGCGAACCACACATAGGTTTCGGTATGACCGGTTCAATCAAAGTACTGGAACCAGAAATCAGCGAAACCGTGGTGATCGATTTAAACCAAGGGTTTCAACCTCAAGAAATCACTGTTTTTAAAGGCCAAAGGGTGTTGTTTGAAAACGGTGGTGGCGAGCACAACATCAAAGCCGATGACGACCGTTTTCAATGTGCTGATGGTTGTCGTGACGATGGCATGGAAGGCTTTGAATTTCCTACTGGTCAACCCTGGCAAATTTATATGCAGTTCAATCATATTGGCACCATAGATTATCATTGTGAGAACCCTGACCACGACGAGACAGGCACCATTCATGTGGTCTCAGAACCGACCATCTTTGCCAATGGCTTTGAATAACCTTAAAATACCCGCTTTTTAGAAAGCCATTTACCATGACTGAACAATTCACAGGCAGTTCAACTTACGTAGCCACCGACGACTTACAGATGGCAGTCAATGCTGCCGTGACCTTGCAAAGGCCCCTGCTGATCAAAGGTGAGCCTGGCACTGGCAAGACCATGTTGGCCGAAGAAGTGGCGGCGGCCATGGGTAAAAAACTGCTTTCTTGGCACATCAAATCCACCACCAAAGCACAGCAAGGTTTGTATGAATATGATGCCGTTTCCCGATTGCGCGATTCACAATTGGGCGACGAGAAAGTTCACGACATCAAAAATTACATCAAAAAAGGCATGCTCTGGCAAGCTTTTGAAAGTGAAGAGCAAGTGGTGCTGCTGATTGATGAAATTGATAAGGCCGATATAGAGTTCCCCAATGACTTGTTGGTTGAATTGGATAAAATGCAATTCAGTGTCTATGAAACTGGCGAAACCATCATCGCCAAACAACGCCCCATAATCATCATAACAAGTAACAATGAAAAAGAATTGCCCGATGCTTTTTTGCGCCGTTGTTTTTTCCATTACATCAATTTTCCTGACAAAGTGACCATGCAAAAGATCGTCGAGGTACACTACCCCGACTTGAAAAAACAGCTGCTCAATGCGGCTTTGGAAACTTTTTTCGAATTGCGTGAAGTTTCTGGCCTGCGTAAAAAACCATCCACCTCTGAACTGATTGATTGGATTAAATTATTAGTGGCCGATGACATCCAACCCGAAATATTACAAGGCAAAAACATCAAGGAAGCGATTCCGCCTTTGTACGGCGCGTTGCTGAAAAACGAACAAGACGTTCACATGCTGCAAAAACTGGCCTTTATGATGCGACGTGAAAGTTAATCACCTTGATTATCCATGTTAATTGATTTTTTCTATACCGTTAAAAAAGCGGGCGTTCCCGTTTCCACCAAGGAGCTGTTGATTTTGCTGGAAGCTTTGGAAGTCGGTGTGGCCTTTGGCTCGGCTGATGAATTTTATCAATTGGCGCGCTTGTGTATGGTTAAAGATGAAAAATACTTTGATCGTTTTGATGTCGCATTTGGGCATTTTTTTCATGGGCTGGACATGATGGATGATTTGGAGTCATTTTTAATTCCCCATGATTGGCTGGCACCTGATTGGCTGAAGAACCTGTCTGAAGAAGACAAAAAGAAAATCGAGGCTTTGGGTGGTTTGGACAAATTGATGGAGACCCTGAAAAAACGCCTCGAAGAACAACAAAAGCGTCACCAAGGCGGTAACAAGTGGGTCGGCACCAGTGGCACATCACCTTTTGGCAACTCCGGTTACAACCCCGAAGGCATTCGCATTGGCGGCAAAAGCCAACACAACCGTGCCGTAAAAGTGTGGGAAAAGCGGGCATTTAAAAACTTGGATGATTCGGTTGAAATCGGTACACGTTCCATCAAAATGGCCTTGAAAAAACTGCGAAAATTTGCACGAACTGGTGCCGCAGACGAACTGGATTTGGACAACACCATCAAATCCACCGCCCAAAATGCTGGTTTACTTGATTTGCAGATGCGGCCAGAAAAGCACAATGCAGCCAAATTGCTGATCTTTTTTGATGTTGGTGGCTCAATGGATTGGCACATTCAACTGTGCGAGGAATTGTTTTCCGCCGTCAAAACAGAATTCAAACACTTAGAGTATTTCTATTTTCACAATTGCATCTATGAAAAACTGTGGCGAGACAACAGCCGCCGATGGCAAGAAAACATCAGTACTTGGGATGTGATAAACACCTATGGCAAAGATTACCACGTCATCATTGTTGGTGATGCAGCCATGAGCCCTTATGAAATCTCAGAACCTTTTGGCAGTGTCGAACACATGAATGAAGAGGCAGGGCACCTCTGGATGCAAAGGGTATTAGACACTTGGCAACATGCCATCTGGTTGAACCCAGTGAATGAAGGACATTGGCGCTACACCTATTCCACCCAAATGTTGCAGCAGATTATGGGCAACCGCATGTTTCCATTGACCTTGGCAGGTTTAGAAAACGGCATCAAACAACTGTCCAAGAAATGATACCCGAATGCTGATTCAATGACCTGCTTGAATATTATGAATCAAAGCAGGCTCAATCAAACACGGTGGAGCCAATTGTGCGTCACGCATTGTCCTGGTTTCAATATACCTTTGGGCATCAAATGGTGTTTTACAGTGAATATTCCCTGTTTTTTGATCTGACACAGTGACCACAGAAACCGCGTCCCTGTTTTCTGGATAATCATGAGCTAAACATAACTTCGTCTCATCTGGAAGCGACAAGATTCGGCTTATTGAATGGTATAATTCAGCCGCATCACCGCCTGGAAAATCGCAACGTGCCGATCCAGAATCAGGATGAAACAAAGTGTCACCAATGACAGCAAAATCTTCTATCAAATAAGTCAATGAATCGCTGGTATGACCTGGTGTGACCATCACTTCAATTGCATGCTGCCCCATCAACAATACATCACCATTTGACAGCAACAAATCAAAATCACTGCCATCTGCATTGAAATTTTCGCCCAAAGGCAAACGGTCTTTGAAGGTTTCTTGTACTTTGATGATGCCCAAGCCGATGCACACCTCACCGCCCAAATTGCTTTTTAGTACCTGGGCTGCCGTCAAGTGATCGGCATGGGCATGGGTTTCTAAAATGTATTTGAGCTGCCATTCTTTGTCATTGATCAGCGATATTATTTGATCAACACTTTCACTGCTGGTCTGTTCTGTTTTGGCATCATAATCCAGCACAGAATCTATCACGATACAATGCTGTGTCTTCTCACAAGCAAACACATGGGTCCATGTGCCTGTCGCTGAATGGTGAAAAGATTGGTGAATCATTGCACCAATTTTTTCAATAAGTGTCGGCTGATGATTTCTTGCTTGGCACAGGTTAAACGGTTGGATTTGATGATGGCTTTCAAGCCCCGCAAAGCATCTTCAAAGTCGTCATTGACCACCAAAAAGTCTGCTTTGTGGTGGTGCTTCAATTCAGCTTTGGCTTTTTTCATGCGATTATCAATTACTTCAGCAGAATCCTGGTCTCGGTTCTCTAAACGTTCTCGCAAAGCCTCAATACTCGGTGGCAAAATAAATATACTGACCGCCTCCGGGATGCGTTTTTTGACTTGTTCAGCACCTTGCCAATCAATTTCCAAAACCACATCATGACCATCTTCCAGCATTTTCTGTACCGTTTCTTGCGATGTGCCATAAAAGTTTCCAAACACATTGGCCGACTCCATAAACACACCGGCCAACTCCATTTGCTTGAATTTGGCTTCGTCTATGAAATGGTAATTATAACCATCAAT
>JAUIHY010000033.1 GCA_030432115.1 Gammaproteobacteria bacterium
ATTAAATCACCGATTTCTTCATATTCACCAATGGTCATGTCCATGCCTGCTGTGATGTTGACCAACACGCCATTGGCACCATGCATATCAATGTCTTCCAGTAATGGAGAATTCATCGCCAATTCAGTCGCCTGTGCCGCACGGTCATCACCTTTGCCAGAACCGGAACCCATCATGGCCATGCCCATTTCTGACATCACTGTTTTCACATCAGCGAAATCGACATTCACCAAACCCGGGCGTGTGATCAATTCAGCAATCCCCTGCACCGCACCTTGCAACACATCATTGGCCGCTTTAAAAGCATTCAACAAAGTCACATCACGCCCAAAATGCGTCAACAACTTGGCATTGGGTATGGTGATCAATGAATCCACATGTTGTTCTAAGTCTTGAATGCCTTTGTTGGCCACATCCATGCGACGCTTGCCTTCAAAAGGAAATGGCTTGGTTACAACTGCAACCGTCAAAATACCCATTTCTTTGGCAATTTGTGCAATCACAGGTGCAGCACCCGTTCCTGTACCACCACCCATACCGGCAGTGATGAACACCATATCTGTTTCTGCCAAACATTCTTTCAATCGTTCAGCATCCTCTAATGCCGCTTGTCGACCCGTTTCTGGGTTGGCACCAGCACCCAAACCTTTGGTCACATTTTGACCAATGCGTATGATGCTTTTGCAGCTGTTTTTGTCCAATGCTTGGATGTCGGTGTTGGCACAAATAAATTCCACCCCTTCGATGTCCGCATCCACCATTTGTTGAACCGTGTTACCGCCACCGCCACCGACACCGATGACTTTGATGACTGCCCCATTACTTTCTGTTTCCATTAATTCAAACATTTTTAATACTACCTCCGGTTGGTCCCCAAGCGATTAATAATCACCCAAAAACCATTTTTTAAATTTTACGAACCATGTATCTGATTCTGTTATGTTATCGGCGACGTCATCTTGACTGCCACCGTATTGCAATAAGCCCACTCCAGTTGCATGTACGGGATTATTAACAACCTCTTTCAAGCCTGTCACATCGACAGACACTCCCAAGCGCACTGGCACATGGAAAATTTCTTCAGCCAACTCAACCGCACCTTCCATGCGTGCTGCCCCTCCGGTCAACACAATGCCGGCGGCAATCAAGTCTATATAGCCACTTCTTTGTAAATCAGCTTGTACCAAACTGAATAATTCTTCATATCTGGGTTCCACCACCTCTGCCAACGTTTGGCGTGCCAGTCTTCTCGGCTGACGTTCACCCACAGAAGGCACTGAAATGGTTTCATCCGCCGATGCCAACTGCCGCAAAGCACAGGCATATTTCAATTTGATCTCTTCGGCATGTTGTGTGGGTGTTCTCATCGATACAGCAATGTCATTGGTCACCTGGTCTCCAGCAATGGGAATGGCACTGACATGACGTATCGCGCCTTGGGTAAATACCGCAATGTCTGTGGTTCCTGCACCAATGTCCACCATACAAACGCCCAGTTCTTTTTCATCCTCTGTCAGCACGGCCGTTGATGAAGCCAATTGCTCAACAATCATCTGATCCACCGACAAACCACACCGGGCCACACACTTACTGATGTTCTGTGCCGCCGATTCCGATCCAGTAATCAAATGCACGCGTGCCTCTAAGCGCACGCCAGACATACCGATCGGGTGTCTGATACCATCTTGCCCATCAATAACATACTCTTGGGGCAGCACATGCAGCACTTTTTGGTCATTGGGTATGGCCACCGCTTTGGCCGCATCCAACACTTTTTCTACATCTTGGCGAGTGACCTCTCTGTCTTTGATTGCCACAATGCCATTGGAATTAATGCTTCTGATGTGACTACCAGCAATACCAACAAAAACCGATTGAATCTCACAACCGGCCATCAATTCTGCCTCTTCAATTGCCCGTTTGATGGATTGCACAGTGGACTCAATATCCACCACCACACCCCGCTTCAATCCACGAGAAGGAGATGATCCTATGCCCACCACTTCAATGGAACCGTCAACATGGCGTTCGCCCACAATGGCCACCACCTTAGACGTTCCGATGTCCAAGCCCACTTGTAAACTGGTTTCGTTTCTTTTAACCATGATTCAACATGTCCCCATCTTTGACCGTACGTTCCATCATTTCATCTTGTTCACGCCAGCGCACCACGTATCCATTGCTGTATCGTAAATCCACACGTTCGGGTAACCTGACTGACTCTGCCAACAAAGCATCCCATGTTTCTGATAAACGCAAAATACGTGCCTCATGCTGCTCAGTACCCAGAATCAATTCCAATCCATTCCTTAATATCAATCGCCAATCACCTCTGGCATTCACATGGGCCTGCCCTATCTCATGACCAACCGGTTTTAACAATTGATTGAATCGATTAAAATCTGCCCACATGTCAGCCGCCATGGCATCTTCTCCAAACAAACGAGGCAAACCATGTGACTGTTCTGCCTTATTGACATAAAACACATCACCTCGCTCATTCAGCAAGGCATCGTCATTCCAAATAGCCACCGCTTGGTGTTCTGTGACCGTCACGTTCAATGTGTCTGGCCATTGTTTCACAACATGGGCATGATTAACCCATGCCATGGCTTCTATGTTCTTTTTAACCTGCTCTGCATCTAAACGGAAAAAAGACCGCTCGGGTGTTTTAGCAATCGTCAGGCGCAACTGCTCAGGCGTGATGCGTTGGTAATTTGCCGCCACTGCCAAATGTTTGATTTTCCATCGCTCTGATTCAATCAAACCGCCCATCATTGACACCACCAGCAACAGCAACAACAGGCCCAGTATCAATGTCAATTGCATGGTCTTAGTCATTGCCTCCTCCTACAAATGCGGTTTGCAATATGCGCTGAACCAAGGTGGTGAAATCCCAACCATGCACTGCCGCAGCCTTGGGCAATAACGATGTTTCAGTCATTCCCGGTGTGGTGTTGGCTTCTAAGAACCAACGCCCACCCTGTTCATCAACAATAAAATCCACACGGCCCCAGCCAGATAAACTCAAGGCGTTGAACACCTTGATGGCATCTTGCTGTAAGTCTTTTTGCCAACGCACATCAAATGTGGGCGGACAATGATATTGTGTATTTTGGCTTTGGTATTTCGCTTGGTAATCATACAGTTCACCATTGGGAACAATGCTGACCACAGGCATGACCTCACCATCAACCACACCCACGGTGCACTCCACACCGTCAATATAATCTTCCACCAGCAACATGTCTGACAACTGTAAAGCTTCTGTTACAGCCTGCTTCAGTTCCGCACTGTTATTGGCTTTGAACAATCCCACACTGGAACCCTCGCCGGCTGGCTTAACTATCCACGGCCCCTTAGAACTAATCTCCAATTCTTCAATCTTTTGAATGCACTGGGCATTGGGTGTGCGCACGCCTGCTGCTGAAACCAAAATTTTGGCTTTGTCTTTGTACCAACTCAAAGCGCCAGCCAAATGATCACAACCGGTGTATAAATAACCTTCCTGTTGAAGCCAAGCTGCCAACTGACCATCCTCACCATCAGCACCATGCAACAAATTGAAAACCACATCAACCGGCTGTTGTAATGCTTTTAAAGCCTGACAATCATCGACTGGATAAACCACATGACCCAAGGTTTCTAAAGCTTGCTTAACCGCCGCTCCGGAATTCAATGACACCTCACGTTCAGCAGAATGGCCACCCATCATCAAAGCAATGTGCATGCACTTATTCATTTGAAGACACCCCCTTTGCTGACACTATGTGCTGGATCACCGCACCAATGCTGCCGGCACCCACCATCAGCACCACATCGTCTTGGTTAACCAAGGAAGCCAATGTTTGTGGTAAAGCGGTCACTTGTGAAACATAAACCGGTTCAATTTTGCCTCTGTGGCGTACTGATTTACATAAATCCATGGCAGTTGCCCCAGAAATCACCGCCTCACCGGCTGCATACACATCAGTGATCAACAATTCATCCACTTGATTCAATACATCAGCAAAGTCATCATACAAATCGCGGGTTCTGCTGTAGCGATGAGGTTGAAATGCCAAGACCAAACGATTATCCGTCCACCCTGAACGACAGGCCGCGATGGCCGCAGCAATTTCCGTGGGGTGATGTGCATAGTCATCAATTAATGTAAATGTTGCCGCCCCATTATTCATCTCTGGGTATAAGTTAAAACGCCTACCCACACCATCAAATTGTGCCAAAGCCGATTTCATTGCAACCACAGGCACATCCAATTCAACTGCAATGGCAATGGCAGCCAATGCATTCAACACATTGTGCTCACCGGGTAAGTTCAATGTCACTTGGTCAATGAATGGTTGACCGTTGACCGTTACATCAAAGTACATGTGCTGCTGTTGTTGTTTGATGTTAACCGCTCGAATTTCGGCCGCATCTGTCAAACCATAAGTGATGCAATGTCTGGTCAGGTTTTTGCTGATGTCTGCCACATTGGCATCATCCACACACAACACCGTGACACCATAAAATGGCACGCGGTGTAAAAAACGTTCAAATGACCGTTTCAATACATCGATGTTGTTATCGAAGGTGGCCATGTGGTCTTCATCGATGTTGGTCACTACCGCCATCACAGGTTGTAGCAATTGGAACGAACCGTCTGATTCATCGGCTTCGGCTACCAAATATTCACTGGCACCCAGCCCTGCATTGGTTCCAGCTGCATTCAATAAACCACCAATCACAAATGTGGGATCCAGCCCAGCTTCACCTAAAATACTGGCCACCAAACTGGTGGTTGTGGTCTTGCCATGGGTTCCCGCAACCGCAATACCAATTTTAAATCGCATCAATTCTGCCAACATTTCAGCACGATTTAGCACGGGAATTTTAGCCGCTCTGGCTGCCTTCAATTCATCATTGTTGTCTTTGATGGCAGATGAATACACCACCACATCAACATTTTCCACCCAAGCCGCATCATGATTGTGATGCACCTTGATGCCCATGTTTTTTAACCTCGTGGTGACTTTATTGTCACCCAAATCTGACCCTGACACGGTGAAGTCTAAATTGTGCAGCACTTCGGCAATTCCAGACATACCAGAACCACCCACACCAATCAAATGAATGCGCTTGATTCTGCTGGCTAATTTATGTCCTGCTGATAAATAGTTCATATCAATGCCACACACCTGGCAGCAATGTCATCTGCCACCTTTGTTTTCCTTAATGAATTCAATGCCTGCTGCATGGTTTTTTGTTGCTCAACTGAAAACAAAGCCTTTAATTGCGCTTCCAATACCGAGGCCCCTTGTTCCTCTTGCCACAACAATGCCGCTTCGCGATTAACCAAGCTCATGGCATTGGCTGTTTGGTGGTCATCAACCGCATGCGGATAAGGTACCAATATAGAGGGTAAGCCCGCCATGCTGATCTCGGCAATGGTCAATGCCCCAGCTCGGCAAATACACACATCAGCCCACTGGTATGCTGCTGCCATATTTTGAATGAATTCAGAAATTTCCACTTGCTGATACAAATCGCCATAAGCAGTTTTACAGTCTTGGTATTTATCACGTCCACATTGGTGTTTGATTACCACCTCTCCTTGTAAAATGGCTTGTTGCAATACCTGAGGGATCACTTGATTCAAACTTTGTGCACCCAAGGACCCACCCAATACCAAAACACGCAAAGGCTGATGCCCTTTTGTCTCTGTTCCGGACAGCGCTTCAATTTGCGCTCTGACTGGATTGCCCACCCAATGACTTTGATAAAGTCTATTTAGATCAAATCCGGTGAGTACCAAGTCCGCATGTTTGGCCAAGTACTTATTGGTCATGCCAAACACAGAATTTTGCTCATGCACCACCAAACGCGTAGCACACAATCTGGTAGCAAACCCACCAGGTGCTGCCACAAAGCCACCCAAACTGATGGCCAAATCCACCCCTTGTTTCTTGAAAAAACGCCTCGCTTGCCAAATGCCTTTGCTTAATTTAAATGGCATGCCCAACAAACCTTTGATGCCTTTGCCACGCAATGCTTTCATTGAAATCAAGGTCAAAGGTACGCCTTCTTGACGAACAATTCGTTCTTCCATACCACCTTTGGAACCCAGCCACAGTACCTTATGCCCCTGTTTCATCAGGGCTTTGGCCACTGCCACACCTGGAAAAATATGTCCACCTGTTCCACCAGCCATAATCGCTATGGTTTTTTGGTTTGACGATTTAGCGTCACTCATGCTGGCGCTCCTTTTTCTGTAGCCAAGGCATTGCTGTGATAATGCATCCTGCGGTTTTCAAAAGAGACACGGAAGACCACAGCCAATGCAATGATGTTCATCATGATGGCCGAACCACCGGATGAAATGAATGGCAATGTCAGTCCTTTGGTAGGCAAAATACCCAAATTGACACCCATACTCAAAACAGCCTGCAAGGCAATCCACACCGCCACTCCGGTACATAAAAAGCCGCCGAACTCGTTGCCATTTTCAAAAGCCTCTTTCGACACTTTGAACATTCTGAATACCAACAACATAAACAGACAGACCAAAAACAACACACCCAAAAAGCCCATCTCTTCCGCATAAACGGCAAAAATAAAGTCAGTGTGCGCCTCGGGTAAATAAAATAATTTCTGGATACTCGCACCGATACCGACACCACCCATTTCTCCGCGCCCCACTGCAATCAATGCTTGTACCAATTGAAAGCCGTCCCCAAAAGGGTCTTGCCATGGGTCTTGGAAATTGGTTAATCTTTTCACTCGATAGGGTTCTGCCCAAGCGATCACGGCCATACCAGTGGTGGCAAACAAGCCCAAAACACTGACATCTCTATAACGCGCACCTGCGATATAAACCATGACAAATGTGATGATCAATAACAGCGCCGCCGAACCGAAATCAGGCTGCATCAATAACAAAACAGCCAAAATCATAACACCCATCAAAGGCTTTAATACGCCCACCATGGAGCCTTGAATGGATTTAAAATTATGCACTACATAGCTGGCCAAGCCCACAATCAATGCCAACTTCACGGCTTCTACCACTTGAAATCGAGACACACCTAAATTCAACCATCGCTGCGCCCCATTCACTTTGACGCCAAAACCAGGCACCAACACCAACACCAATGCCACCACACCCAAAATCACCATCGGGCGACTCAAACGATCCATCCACTCAGAAGGCACATGCATCACCACATAAGCGAAAAACAATCCCAAACCGATGAACATGGCATGACGTTTCAAATAATAAAAAGCATCTCCTGTGGTTTTTTCTGCCACAGCAATAGATGATGAAGCCACCATGATGGTGCCAACTACCAACAAAAACACAAAAGCGAAAGCCAACCAACCATCGACACCAACAGTTTGCCAACTCAATTCTTTCATTTTTTGGTTTGCTTTTGCCATTACCTGATTTTTAAACTCGCCAATCCTATCAAGACCAAAATGATCGAAATAATCCAGAACCTCACGATCACTTTAGGTTCTGCCCAACCTTTCAATTCAAAATGATGATGAATAGGCGCCATTCTGAATATCCGTTTACCCGTCAATTTGAACGATGCCACTTGTAAAATCACTGATACTGTTTCCATTACAAACACACCACCCATGATGAAAAACACAAATTCTTGTCGGGTCACAAAGGCCACCAAACCCAAGGCCGCACCCAGTGCCAATGCCCCCACATCACCCATGAACACTTGGGCAGGGTATGTGTTGAACCACAAAAAGCCTAAACCAGCGCCCGCCATGGCCGCACAAAACACTGCCATTTCTCCGCTGCCCGGGATGAATGGAATCAACAAATAATCTGAAAAACCAGCATGGCCAGACACATAGGCAAACACACCCAAGGCCGATCCCACCAACACCGTAGGCATGATGGCCAATCCGTCCAAACCATCGGTCAGGTTCACTGCATTACTCGACCCTACGATGACAAAATAGCCCAAAGGAATGGCCAACCAGCCCAAATGCCAATTGCTGTCACTGACCATCGGCAAAACCAATTGTGTGGTGATGCTTTCATGGCCAAAATAATATAAATACACAACGGCCACCAATCCAAAAATGGACTGAAGCAGGTACTTCCAACGACCCGCCAGTCCAGCCGAATCTTTTAATATCAATTTGCGGTAATCGTCAATCCAGCCCACCAAGCCAAATCCAAACAACACAAACAAACACAGCCACACATATTGGTTGTTCAAATCACTCCACAGCAAAGTGGCCATGATGATGACGGCCAAAATCATGGCGCCACCCATGGTGGGTGTACCTTGTTTGGTCAAATGAGACTCCGGTCCAAAGCTTCTGACTTGTTGGCCTATTTGTTTGATTTGTAACTTTCTGATAAACCAAGGGCCCAACACCAAAGACAGAAACAATGCCGTTAAAGCCGCCATGATGGCCCTGAAGGTTTGGTAACCAAACAAATTCAACCATGAAAACTGGCCTTCCAACAATTCTGCCAACCATAAAATCATAACGTCACCTCTTGCTTAAGCAATGCATCTACCACACGCTCTAATCGCATGCTTCTTGACCCCTTTACCAAAACCGTGCCATCTTCTGGTGGACGCGCTGTTAAAGCCGCAATCACCGCATCGACATCATCATATGAACGACACCTGATGTCGCTTTCACTACAAACAGCATCTGCAAACTCACCCACAGCCATCACTTCGTCAATCCCTTTCTGTGCAGCATATTGCCCCACCTCTGCGTGCATTTGCGTGGCATACTCACCCAGTTCTCCCATGTCACCCATCACCAATAAAGATGGCGATGCCATTTGCCCCAAAACATCTATCGCTGCCTTGGTTGAGGCCAGATTTGCGTTGTAGCTGTCATTGATCACGGTGGCATTGTTAATAAAGCCAACTCGTTCCATGCGCCCCGCCTCAGGTATGAATTGCTCCAATCCTTTAACCATATCCGCTTCATCTATGGCCAAACACACAGCCACTGCCACCACAGCCGCTGCATTGCATTGGTTGTGTCGGCCCAATACTGGCAATTCCAATGAAATCTGATGACCGCCTGGCAAAGCAATCACAGTTTTATCTAAAGCATCCATCAATTTCACATCAGCGCTTTCATTTTGACCAAATGTGATCTGCATGGCATCCGTGTTCGCTTGCCACTCTGAGCAATAAACATCATCGGCATTCAAAATAGCCACACCTTCGGGTGACAAGGCTTGGTAAATTTCACCCTTGCCTTGAGCAATGTTATCCACCGAACCGAATCGACCTACATGGGCATTGGACACATTATTCACCAAGGCCACATCGGGTTTGGCAATCGCCGTCAGGTGCGCAATGTCACCCATTTCAGCGGCGCCCATCTCAATCACGGCATAATCATCCGTTGCTTTGACTTGCAACAAACTCAATGGCACGCCAATTTCATTGTTCCAATTACCCGGGGTAGCAAAACACTGGTGAGATTGAGAAAGCACCGAATGTAACATGTTTTTAACCGTGGTTTTTCCATTCGAACCGGTGATGGCAATGACCTTGCAATCACATTGTTTCAACCAAGCTTTAGCCAATGCTTCCAATGCTGACAGGCTGTCTTGGCAAATGATTTGAGGCACCGCCACTTCCACCGCTTGTGAAACCAACACCGCTGCAGCACCCCGCTCTACAGCTTGTTGACAATAGGCTTCTCCATTGAAATTTTCACCTTTTAAAGCAACAAATAGTTGCCCTTTTTCAATCGTCCGCGAATCTGTGCAGACACCATGGATGCGAACTTCTTTACCGACCATGCTGCCACCGACTATGGCACAAACCTGATGCAAATTCATCTTGATCATGCCGCCACCCCTAATAAATTTTGGATGGTTTCTTCGTCGTTGTAATGGTTTCTGACACCATTGACGTCTTGGTAGTCTTCATGCCCTTTACCAGCCACCAAAACCACATCACCGGCTTGACTCATGTGCATCACATGTTTGATTGCTTGTTTGCGTTGATGTATCACCTCATGAGGCTTACTCATGCCAGCCAAAATCCCCGACACAATGGCATCTGGTGATTCAAAGCGTGGGTTGTCATCTGTCAATATCACCACATCAGCATGTTGCTCTGCCGCCTGCCCCATCAAAGCCCGTTTGCCCTTGTCACGGTCTCCACCACAACCAAAGATACAAAACAATTGCCCCGCAACATGGTGTCTTAATGACTTTAACACCGAAGCCAAAGCATCTGGCGTGTGCGCATAATCCACCACCCAAGTGGCACCAATTGGCTTGTGATTTTCCACCACATTCATGCGACCTGGCACAGCTTGCAGTGATTGTATCAATTGAGGCAGTTGCTCTATCTCCACACCCAAGGCAGACAAGCTGGAGGCCACCAACAATAAATTTTCAACGTTAAACAAACCCATCAACGGCGAATCAATCGGCATTTTTTTGTTTTCATAACACAAATCAAAATGCAGACCACTTGCTTGTGAACTGATGTTTTTGGCCTGCATGTCTGCAGGTGTTTTGATGCCATAACTCAATACTTGACCGCTGTTGATGCTCCTTTTCAACCACTCTTGTCCAACAACATCATCCGCATTAAAAATTGCCGATTGGCTACAAAACAAATCGAACAATTGAAATTTAGCCTCTGCATACTGTTCCATGTTCAGGTGGTAATCCAAATGGTCACGACTTAAATTGGTGAACAAAGCTTGGTGCACAAAGACACCGTCTATTCGGCCTTGATCCAAAGCATGTGAAGACACTTCCATGCAAACATGGGTGGCGCCTTGGGCTATAAAAGATGCCATCAACCGATGCACATCCAACACCGATGGGGTGGTGTTCTGCAAAGGCGTTAATGCGTTTAAAAATCCTGCACCCAAAGTACCAAGATAGGCAGCCTTTTGCCCCTGTTGATTCAAAGCATGTGCCAAAAACCAAGCCACCGAAGTTTTGCCATTGGTACCTGTCACTGCCAAGACTTTCAATTGTTCACTTGGAGAGCCATAAAATTGATGCGCCACATCACCCATTAATGTGGACAATTTGGGCACATGAATCACTGGAATGGCCACCTCATGCTCAACTTCTTTATCTGTCAGCACCGCCACGGCACCGGCTGCAACCACTTGATCCAAATAGCTGATGCCATGGGTGCTTTGTCCTTGAACGGCAAAAAACAAATCGCCTGTTGTTACTTTTCTGCTGTCAAGGCGCAAATCCTTGATTGCCACATCAGACACATCCACATCTTGAGCGAAAGCACGCAGCAAAGGCTGTAATGACTTATTCACTGGCCACCTCCAATGCTTCCACTCGGTCTCCTGGGACATTCAAAAACCGCAAGCCGGCTTTCATAATTTCAGCAAACACCGGTGCTGCCACTTGACCGCCATAATATTCCTCACCTCTGGGGTTATTGACACTGACTGCCACCACCAGCTCAGGATTGGAAGCCGGCGCAAAACCGACAAAAGATGCGATGTAATTATCTGAATAACCACCTTTTTCTGCCATTTTGGCTGTTCCCGTTTTCCCTGCCACTGAATAGTTGGGTATGCTGGCCCGATGGTTGCTGTTATCAGCCACCACATGACGCAACATGTCCACCATCTGGGCTGCCACATTGGGATCCATCACGGCTTTGTCATCATTGACGTTGCCTTTGATTAAAGAAGGCGCTCGGTACCGACCTTGGTTAGCAAACACCGCATAAGCACTGGCCAACTGCAATGTCGTTACAGACAAGCCATAACCTCGAGAAATGGCCGCATGATCGGAGGTTCTCCAGCGTTCATGATGCGGTAAGTATCCGGCAGATTCCCCAACAAATCCGACACCTGTCTTCTGCCCAAAACCAAACCGTTGATAAACATCCCACAAATGGTCTTTGCCCAAGTCCAAAACCAACTTGGCCATGCCCACATTGCTGGATTTCACCAACATATCAACCAAATTCAATTCGCCATAATCGCGAAAATCATGAATGGTATAACCATCAAGCTCATACACACCAGGTGCTGTATCGATGATGGAATCGGCTGTGTAGTGACCACTTTCCAAAGCCGCCACCACCGCAAACGGCTTGATCACCGAACCTGGCTCATAAATATCTGTCACTGCACGATTTCGCAGCCCTTCTGTGCTGGACTTATCGGCATTGGGGTTTAAAGATGGTCGATTAACCATGGCCAAAACTTCGCCGGTATTGACATTCAAAACCACCGCAGAACCAGAATCAGCTTGGTGAATGGCCACGGCTTTTTTCAGCTCATAATAAGCTGCATTCTGCAAACGCTTGTCGATACTTAAATGCAAATCCTTGCCTGGGATGGCGGCTTGAATTTCATCCACATCGATGTCTGAAACCACCTGACCCAACAGGTCTTTCACCACGGTTTTTTTGCCAGATACGCCGGTCAGCCATTGATCATACGTTTGTTCCAAGCCTTCCTGTCCTTGGTCATCGATATTGGTGAAGCCCACCACATTACCGAACACTTCTCCTGTCGGGTAAAAACGCTTGAATTCGGTTCTGAAAGTCACACCATCGACATCCAAGGCACGCACGGAATCGGCAACCGCTGGCGTGATCCTGCGTTTAACAAACAAAAAATACTTGTCCTTGTGTGATGTGATAACTTGTTTTAATTTTTCTGCGTTCAAATCCAAAACCTCTGCCAACTGATCCACCTTGCTGAACTGATTCAGCAACTTGGCTGGGTTGATGCCCACAGACTCCATTGGAGAACTCAAAGCCAATGGCTCTTCATTCCTGTCGTAAATGGCACCGCGAGATACAGGTATTTCCACCTCTCTGACATGCCTTATGTCTGCTTGGCTTTGATAAAAATCGCTGCTTTGAACTTGCATGGAAAAAGCGCGAACCACGACCACAGTAAAGAAGCACAGCAAAAACGCCATCACAATGGCAATCCTTAAACTGACGTTCACTTGTGGTTGCTGAGATTTTCTCATCGCTTGATAACCATAACCTGTTCATTTTCTGGCAATTTCATGGCCAATTGTTTTTTCGCCACAGATGCCACCTTAAAGCTGGCCGATGCGGCTGCTTTTTCAATTTGCAATCGTCCCCATTCGGTTTTCAACTGCAATTTTTCATCTTCTAACTGCTGCAAAGCAGCAAATACTTTGCGGGTTTCATTTTGGGTATGCACATAAGCCACCAATACCCCCACCAGGGAAAACAGCAAACACACAGACAGCCACAGTTTCACCATCACAACTTCTCTGCCACCCGCATGATGGCACTGCGCGCCCTCACGTTGTCATCCACATCCTGCGCCTTGACTGGCTTGCTGATGATTTTCAACAATGCCGGTCGTAAACGATCTGGCAACACTGGCATGCGCCGGTCTACCGACTCTGCTTTCGACATGTCTCGCATATAGCGTTTGACAATCCGATCTTCCAAAGAGTGGAAGCTGATCACCACCATCCTGCCGCCCGGTTTCAACACCTCCAGTGCACTGGGCAACACCGCTTCAATCTGACCCAACTCATTGTTAACATGAATCCTGACTGCCTGAAAGACACGCGTGGCTGGATGTTTTTTCTCTTTGGGATGTGGCTTGTTCACCGTTTTTACAACTTCAACCAAATCAGCAGTGTTGACCAAAGGCGACTCTTCACGGCGGTCAACAATGGCTCTGGCTATGCGGCCGGCATTTTTTTCTTCACCGTAACGCCAAAACACCCGCTTCATTTCATCGACATCGGCATGATTCAACCAATCTGCTGCAGAATCACCTGCTTGGTTATTCATTCTCATGTCCAAAGGACCGTCTTTTTGAAAGCTGAACCCTCGACTGGCGTCATCTATTTGTGGTGACGAAACACCAAAATCAAACAACACGCCATCAAATTGCTGGCCTTGCGCTTTCAAGTCAGCCAAAACCGTTTCAAAATCACCTGCCAGCACCGTGACGCGATTGTCTTCCTGAGCCAAAGCCTCGGCAAAAGCCAACGCCTCTGGGTCACAATCAATCACAGATAAGCGACCTGATTCACCCAAGGCTTCCAACAGCAATCGGCTGTGCCCGCCCCGACCAAAAGTCCCATCCAAGTAATGCCCTGATGGATTAATATCCAAAGCGTTTACCGCAGGCTCTAGCAATACGGATTGATGTAAATCTTGAAACATCACAACACCAACTGTTTCATGGCATCAGACACCTCGCCATTCATGGCCGGCACCTGATGACGCTGCTTCATCAAAGCATCCTCATTCCAAATCTCAAACTTAGTACCCAAACCCAACATCACCACACGCTTCTCCATAGAAGCCACCTGCCGCAATGTGATGGGCAACAAAACCCGAGAACCCTTGTCTGGCGTCAAATGATAAGCACTACCCACCAATCGACGTTGCAAATTGCGGTGCATAGGATCAAATGTACTCAATGCCATCACGGCATCTCGAACCTGCTCCCACTCCGCTTCGGGATAAAGCCAAAGTGAATCGTTTTCATAGGCGTTATAGGTCAGCACCAACTTATTTTGGCAAGCCTCGGCTATTGACTCGCGATACATCGATGGTATCGCCAATCGGCCTTTGGCATCCAAATTAAGGGCAACTTCCCCGTAAAACACTACTCTACTCCACTAATTACACACAATTTCCCACATAATTGCACTTTATGACCAAAATCAAAACAAGTCAAGAAGCAAATGGGAAAAATAGTGCAAAATCAAACACTTAACAAATTTTTTACTTTAACTAACTCGTCTATCTTATTGATTTAATAGAAAATCCAGCCGCCAACATCCCGCCGAACTGCTACAATGAACATTTAAGCCAACATCAAGCACCATGAAAATCACCACCGCCCTGTGCCTAATCGGCCTATTGACCGCCTGCCACCACAAAGCCACTACCAACAAAACACCACCGAGCCCAGCACAGGTCTTGGCACAATCACAAGCAAAAGAATGGCGAGAACTCGATAAAGAAAACGCACTGGTCATCGAATTGGAATCTGGTCTGGTGATTGCAGAACTGGCCAATGACATCACACCAGGCCATGCTGAAAACACCAAAACATTGACCCGAGAAAAACTGTTCGACAACACCCAGTTTTACCGCGTCATTGATGGCTTTGTCGCCCAAGGCGGCCCATCCTCACTGCCCGAAGGTTTTCAACCCGCCAATGGTCAATTGTCCATAGCCCCAGAATTCAGCACAAAAACAAAACAAGCCTTTCCAATCACCGAACTAAACCAACATGACGGATACGCCGAACGCGTGGGATTTTACAAAGGATTTACTGTGGGTCAATCCAAAGATCAAAAAGAAACATGGCTACTACACTGCCACGGTGCACTCGGCATGGGCCGCGCCAATGAACCAAACTCAGGCGGCACCGAATTGTATGTGGTGATTGGGCATTCGCAACGCTACTTAGACAAAAACGTCACCGTCTTTGGCCGCGTCGTATATGGCATGGAACACCTACAAGCCCTGAAAAGAACCACCAGCCTGTCAGGTCCCGTTGACATAAAAGACGAAAACAAAATCCTCAGCATCCAAATCGCCAGCGACCTGCCCGCCGATAAACTGCCCGCATTGGAATTCTTAAAAACCAACTCCCCCAGTTTCAAACAATTCATCCAAGCCCGAAAAACCCGCCAAGAAGACTGGTTTATCGACCGCAAAGATTATATCGATGTGTGTGCCATACAAGTACCAGCGAGGTTGAAAAACTGACCAGTTCTGTTTTTTTATAGCGGCGCTTCAATAACAAAACCTTTTGCTGCCAAGTCATTCAAAATACCGTCATCACTGAGCAAGTCAATGATTGGCCAAATGGCAAAAGTTGACTTGTTTGTTTGCAACGCCTTTTCAGCTGAATCCACCCAAACTTTGGTCAATCGAGACCTGATATCGATCAAGCCGGCCTCTTGTGCCAATTCACTGTTGAGAAAGGTTGATGCACAAGCCTGACGTTCATCAACATATGGCAATGATTTAATCACGGCCACCTCCCCTGTTGACCAAGCATTTGCTCTGACAGTCATGTAGTTCAAGTCATGTTCTATTCGATCCAATGTTTTGACAAAACAATCGAGGTCATCCATGGCCGTTTTCTTGAATTTTTTAACCATTGCTATTGGCTTCTCCTTGAAATCAACTTTGATGCTGGGTGACACAATTTCAAGTCGGTGCTTTTTGGCCATTTTCCTGAGCTTTTTGGTGATTTTGGTGTTTGAGGTTAAACCTTTGGTTTTCAAAGCCTTTTCTAACAGTTTGTATACAGCAAAAA
>JAUIHY010000260.1 GCA_030432115.1 Gammaproteobacteria bacterium
GGCATGTCCCAACTTTGTTGCGCACCCATGATGGGTAGGTCAACACGCTCTTGGTTGTGGGTTAAATCACCTGATATCGCAGTCCATGAATCTCCGCGGTCTTCTGAACGCCACAAACGTTGCGATGCAAAATACAATCGTGTGTTTTTGTGCGGGCTGACCAAAATGGGAGCGTCCCAATTAAAACGCTCAGGTTTTTCACCAGCGGCAGGCTGCGGCTGAATGTAAACAATTTCACCTGTGGTACGGTCAACACGGGTTAAATTGCCTTCTTGCCACTCGGCATAGACGATGTCTGGATTGCCCGGTTCGGTGGCTGGTTGGTGGCCATCACCGAAAAGAACAACATACCAATCTGAGTTGCGGATGCCGTGGACATTGTCGGTACGAGATGGGCCACCTTGGGTGTTGTTGTCTTGCGTTCCACCATAAATGTTGTAAAACGGCTCGGCATCATCGACCGCCACTTTGTAGTATTGTGTGACAGGGAGGTTGTCGATATAACGCCAAGTTTTGGTCAAATCGAAGGTTTCATACAAGCCACCGTCAGTACCGACCAACAGGTAATCATCATCACTGGCTTTGAATGCCACAGCGTGGTTATCTACATGCTTATTGGTTTCATTCATAAAACGCATGGTTTTGCCGCCATCATCAGTGATTTGCATGATGTTGCTGGCCAAATACAAACGGTCAAAAGCGTGCGGTGAAGCGTACAATTCTTGGTAATAATGCGGGCCGGTACCACCTGAAACGGCATCAGATTGCTTGCTCCATGTGCGCCCTTGGTTGGTGGATTTATAAATACCACCTTTCCTGCGTTCCAATTCAATGGCTGCATAAACCACGTCTGGTTTTTGCGGTGAAATGGCCAAGCCAATCTTACCCATGGGGCCCTTGGGCAAACCTTGAGTTAACTTGTCCCAATTGTCACCACCGTCTTCAGTGGTGTAAATGGCGGTTTTGGGGCCTCCACCCATATAAGCTGCGACGGTTCTGTGGTGTTGCCAAGTGGCGGCATACAATTTATCAGGATTGCGTGGATCGATGATCACATCGGTGGCACCCGTCCACTCATCATCGCCCAGTTGTTTGTCCCAAGTTTCACCGCCATCGATGGTTTTGTACAAACCGCGATCGCCGCCCTCGGACCACAATGGTCCTTGAACCGCCACCCAAAGGGTATTGGAATCATTGGGGTGAATCACCACGGTTGAAATGTGTTCGGAGTCTTTAAGCCCTTTGTTTTTCCAAGTGGCACCGCCATCGGTAGATAAATAAATGCCATCCCCAAATCCGACGTGACGACCACCCACATTTTCACCCGTGCCCACCCAGATGCGGTTGGGGTTGCTGGGGTCAATGGTGACAGAGCCGATAGAGTACACTTTTTGTTTATCAAAAATAGGTGTCCAAGTGGTACCGGCATTGGTGGTTTTCCAGACACCGCCTGAGCCTACGCCAACATACCAAATGTTTTCATCGTTGGGATGAATGGCTATGTCTGCAATCCGTCCTGACATAAAGGCAGGGCCTATGTTTCTTAATTTGATACCAGATAAAGCATCGTTTTTATTTGTTTTGCTTTTATTGGTTTTGGCGTATGAGCTGCCTGCCACTAACAGTGAGCAAATGATGATGAATGTGGTGATTTTTTTCATGGTGTCCTCTTTTTTCCCCTTATTGTCGCGTGTTTGTGCTATTTATTGTATAGGCATTAAGTCACAAATGTCTTTGTATTTTAAGAAATTGACCGATAATATAGCCTCTTTAATTCTAGGTAGGCGATACATGCAGTCCATGACGGCCTTTGCGGCACAAGAAATCAACTCCGATTTAGGAAAATTAACTTGCGAAATCAAATCAGTGAATCAAAGGTTTTTAGACCTGACCATCAAAGCCCCCGATTTTTTGCGCAGCACTGAAGAAGCCATCCGCAAGATGTTCAACAAAAACATATCTCGTGGTAAGGTTTCTGTGTTCATCCGCTTTTACCCCAATCAAGACGTTAACTTGAATGAACTGACCGTCAACCAATCCCTGCTGAAACAAATTCAAGCTTGTTCTGTTGCTGTGCATGACACCTTGGGTGGACAATATAACTTCGGTGTGTCTCAAGCAATGAATTGGCAAGATGTGATCATACAACAGCCTGCTGACACTTCTGCTTTACAAAAAGTAGCGGTGGAATTGATGGAAAAAAGTGTCGCAGATTTGATCGCCAGTCGCAAAAGAGAAGGCCAAGCCATGAAAGATGTGCTGATCGAAAAAATAGACATCATTCAAAACAAAACCAATGAAATTCGTGCGTTCATGCCGCAAATAAACCAAGCTTTGCAGGACAAACTCAAACAGAAGCTTGAAGATTTTGACGTTGAAGTCAATCCAGAGCGTTTTGAACAAGAAGTGGCTTTTCAATTGCAACGCATCGATGTGGGTGAAGAAATCGACCGATTGGATGCCCATGTGATCGAGGTCAAACGGGTATTGGATTTGGATGAACCGGTCGGCCGCCGTTTGGATTTTTTGATTCAAGAGTTGAATCGTGAGTCCAATACCATTGGTTCAAAATCAGCCAGCATCTTGTCATCCAACGCCAGTATCGATCTCAAAGTAGCGATTGAGCAAATGCGTGAACAGGTGCAAAACATTGAGTGAAACAAGCATGGCGTGTTTTGATATAATACGCGTTTTTTAAATCGGTCTGCTTATGAAGCATTTGGTGGGTACTTTATTTATTGTTTCGGCGCCTTCGGGAACGGGAAAGACTTCGTTAGTGAATGCTTTGGTGCGTGACACCAATCATTTGAAATTGTCGATTTCTCATACCACGCGCCCGGCCAGACCTAAAGAAATTGATGGTTATAATTACCATTTCATAGACGAAGCCAAATTCAAGCAAATGGAGTTGGCCGGTGTGTTTATGGAGTCGGCCAATGTGTTTGGAAACTTTTATGGCACATCGCAAGAAACGGTACAGA
>JAUIHY010000261.1 GCA_030432115.1 Gammaproteobacteria bacterium
CGTCCAGTTTGTTTGTGATTGTGGCCTTATTCACCTTGTTTCATGTTTTCCCCTTCCAACAAGCCAATGGCGACATGCTGCCCGCCAATACATTTTTTCAAGGTTTTGCCAATGAAGCTTTGATTGCAGTATGTGCTTTGATGGTGGCAGGACAAGCCATGGTCAGAACAGGTGCCATGGAACCCATAGGCAGGGGATTGGCCAAGTTATGGAAAGTTTATCCTTCGGCTTCTTTGTTGTTGACACTGATAGTCGGCGCCACCCTGAGTGCTTTTGTCAACAACACGCCGATTGTTGTTCTGTTGTTGCCGGTTCTTATCAATGTTTCGATTCGAACAGGACAACCGGTAACCGGCACTTTGTTGCCCATGGGTTTGGCCACATTACTCGGGGGTATGGCCACAACCATTGGCACATCCACCAATTTACTGGTTTTGAATGTGGCACAAGAAATGGGGGTGCCCACCTTTGCCATGTTTGATTTTGTGCTGCCCGTTATCATGGTCAGCGTTGTGGCCATCATTTATTTGTGGCTGGTCGCCCCGAAAATGATTCCAGTCCGCCAAGCACCGATTGACCATTTGTCACAGCGACATTTCACTGCCTGCCTGCGGGTGGAAGCCGGCGGTTATGCTGATGGTCAAACTTTGGCCAATATCCGCCAACAATCACAAGGCCAAATCCGAGTCCTGCGCATCATCAGGGGAGAAAAAACCATCGCTGCCCTACCTGATGTCACCATCATGGCAGCTGATCAGTTGATGGTGGAAGACACTTCATTTGCCTTAAGGGAATACCAATCAGCTCTGGGTTTGTCCTTATTCGACAGTGAAGAAGACCCCAAAAACAAACCACAAACTGAAGATGAATTGTTGGCTGAATTGGTCATCACGCCGGGTTCTTCATTGGAACGCAGTCGAGTGTGTGATGTGCGCTTACACAGCCAACATGGTTTGCAATTACTGGCCTTGAACTCTCATGGCAGAGAACAAAACATCAACAACAAACGACTGGACCAAAGGGTTTTGGCTGCAGGTGATGTGTTGCTGGTCAGCGGTGACGATGCAGCCATCAAACGCATCAAAACCAGCCGTGATGTGCTGGTTTTAGACGGGCATGAAACACTACCGAAAACCAAAAAAGCACCTTTGGCTTTGGCCATCATGATCGGCATTGTGGCCTTAGCAGCCATGGACTTGATGCCCATTTACCTGAGTGCGGTGTTGGGCTGTTTTTTGTTACTCACCACCGGCTGTTTACAATGGAAAGACGTGACATTGGCTTTGAGCGCTCAGGTGATCTTGATCATCGTTGCTTCATTGGCACTGGGTACTGCATTGATGACCACCGGTGCTGCTGATTATTTAGCTGATGCCTTTGTGGTGGCTACCCATGGCTCTTCACCGGCGGTGATACTGGGTGGATTAATGTTGGTGATGGCGGTCTTCACCAATGTGATTTCAAACAATGCAGCAGCAGTGATCGGCACACCCATTGCCATCAGCATGGCACAAAGGCTGGGTATGCCTGTAGAACCTTTTATTCTGGCCGTTTTGTTTGGTGCCAACCTCAGCTATGCCACTCCAATTGCTTACAAAACCAATCTGTTGGTAATGAACGCCGGTGGCTATCGATTCAGTGACTTCATGAAAGTTGGCATCCCATTGGCACTGATGATTTGGTTTTTATTGACTGTGATATTGTCGTGGTTTTATCGACTGTTTTGAATCACCTACAGCACCAATACCAGGCTGATCGAACCGCTGTGTTTGATCAGAATGTGGCCAATTTGTAACCAATGCCACGCACGGTTTGAATCCATTTATCACGCTCATGTGGTTTGAGTGCCTTGCGCAATCGCAGCACATGAACATCAACCGTGCGGTCTTCAACCACCGTGTTGCGCCCCCAAACATGATTCAATATGTGCTCCCTGGCCAATAGCTTATTGGGATTTTGTAAAAACAATTTTAGTAATTTGAATTCTGTTAAGCTGAGGTTGACGGGCAATTCATTGACCTTGACTTCATGGGCCGATGCATCCATCACGATGTCGTGAAAACTGAGCTTGTGGCTGGTTTCAAAACCCTTAGAACGCCTCAGGTGTGCACGGATGCGGGCCATCAATTCCAACATGGAGGCAGGCTTGGTCAGATAATCATCCGCCCCTCGCTCCAAACCTTTGATCTTATCGTGCTCTTCAGCCCGCGCGGTCAACATGATGATGGGCACTTCCTTAATCACATCATCGCGTCTGATGGTGTCAATCAAATCAATACCACTCATGTCAGGCAAGCCCCAGTCCACCACTATCAAATCAGGGTGCATCTGATTCAACTGTTCCAACGCTTCATTACCAGATGCTGCTTTGATGGCATCAAAGCCTTCTCGTTTCAAAGAAAATGCCATCATCTCTCTGATGGCCATGTCATCTTCAACAATTAAAATATTGGTGTGCATTTCTGGAGATTCTGTTAAAACTGACATATTAGGCTGTTATTGTGACGTTACCATGACAATATCGTCACAAAAATCAGCCAATATAGCAAGTTTTAAATCAACTCCGTCTTTGCTTGTGCTCTGGCTTGTTTGCGATCCGCAAAATGTTGCAAACGCCAACGGGCTGAAGACCAGGCCCGCAAGTCATCCAACCAACAATACAAGCTGGGCAAAATAACCAAACTGACCACCGTTGAAAAAGTCAAGCCACCAATGATGGCACGGGCCATTGGGAAGTATTCGGCACCGCCTTCGCTGCCCAGGCTGGAGCCACTGACACTCAATGGTATCAAACCCACCACCGTGGTTGAAACCGTCATCAAAATCGGTCGCAATCGGTCTTGGCCACCTTGAATGATGGCATCATACCGACTCAATCCTTTTAACCTCAGTTTATTGATGTGATCAATCAAAACAATGCCATTATTCACAATCACACCAATCAATATCATCATACCTATTCCTGCCATGACATTGAA
>JAUIHY010000034.1 GCA_030432115.1 Gammaproteobacteria bacterium
CAATTGGACCGTTGGCTTAGCTGTGATGAAGAGCGATTTTGTCATGGCTTGAAAGCACACATCAATAGAGATTTGGGGATGCCCAAGTTGCTCAGTGAACGTGTCGCTTTTCCGTTAAAAAAACAACAGGCCAGCGCTTATGTGAAAGGCCGTGTGGTGTTGTTAGGGGATGCTGCACATGTGGTACACCCATTGGCGGGCCAGGGCGTGAATTTAGGCTTAGCTGATGCGGCATTTTTGTCTGAACAGTTAAGCCAAGTGGCCTTAAAGGACAGCGAGGCGGTCGACAGGGCATTGAAAAAGTACCAGCGGGTGAGGCGGTCTAAGGTCGCGGAAAGCCAACTGATGATTGATGCGGTTCATCACCTGTTCACCAAGCAAAATGCACCCTTGCCATGGTTGAGGGCAACAGGCATGAAGTGGGTCAATCGACTGACACCATTAAAATCTTGGTTGATGACTCAGGCGGGCAGTTAGCTTTTATCTGATGCGACTTATTGTTTTTTGATTTCGCCATTGTTCATGGCAATCAGGGTGGTGTTGGCGCCGCGCAAAGCAAACAAACCATTGCATACCACACCTGGGATTTGGTTGATTTTAGATTCCAATTCAACAGGGTCGATGATTTTTAAGTTGTGTACGTCAAGTATCCAGTTGCCATTGTCGGTGACAAAGCCTTCTCGATAGATGGGTTGTCCGCCCAAAGCCACCATTTTTCTGGCCACCATGCTTCTTGCCATAGGAATGATTTCGACCGGTAATGGAAAGGTGCCCAATAGGTTAACCATTTTGCTTTCATCAACAATGCAAATGTATTTTTGAGAGGCCTCCGCGATGATTTTTTCGCGGGTTAAGGCGCCGCCACCGCCCTTGATCAATCGGTTGTGCCCATCGCATTCATCAGCGCCGTCTATATACAATGACAAGCCACCGGTTTGGTTCAATTCAATGACCTCGAATCCCAGTGCTTTCAATCGCTCTGTAGAAGCTTCAGAACTGGAAACACAGGCTTTGATGCGGTTTTTCACCTGTGGCAGCAAATCAATAAATGCATTAACCGTTGAACCTGTGCCTATACCCAAAGTCATTTGGTCATCGTTGATGTAGGCCAAAGCCGCTTGGGCCACTTGTTTTTTTAATTGATCTTGGTTCATGGTGTGATGAGTTGTGATTCAGTTGCGATGGCGTGCAGTTTAACATCCCAGTCATCTGTGGGCAATGCATCGACTTGTTGACAGTCATGTGCCACGCCAATCAATTGTGTATTGGTATTGGATTCAAAGTATCGGTCATAAAAACCGCCGCCCATGCCCAAGCGGTGACCTTGCGCGTCAAAACCCAGAAGTGGAAGGAAACACAGGTTCAGATGAGCTGGGGGCGATTCGGTGATATAAGCTGGTTGCATCATACCCAATGGATGCATGGTGATCATCAGTTCGGGGTGCCATGACTGAAATTGCATCTTTTTATTGAACACGCTGGGTATGTGTCCATTGGGGTGCTTTTTAAGCAAAGGTCTGAGGTCAACTTCATTGCCGAAGGGCCAATAGATAGCATAGCTAAGCTGCAGTTCAGGCTTTAAGAAATGTTCTGACAAGCGTTGGCAAATGGCGTAGCTGTTGTCTTTCAGCTGCTGAGCCGTCAAGGCTTGCCTTTTGCGGGTAAGTGATTGTCTGAATTGGGATTTGGATATCATAAAAAAGGGTGGAGATGTTAACCACCTGTGCCGTATTGAGCCTGCGTCCCTGGAACCAAAGGTTCAAGGCGGATGCCCTTCAATTTCTAAGGCTTCTCACTGCAATGGTGAGCATGCACACGGAAGTTTGAAAAAGACACCCTGTTAAGTTTAATTAGGGCCAAGGCATATGCAAACACAACCTCGAACACCGCAGTTAACATCTGTGCTCAAATTATACGCTTTGGCTCAAAGCTTGTTCAAGTTTATCATTCAGTTTTTTGATGGGGCTTAAAATTTCTGAATCGTGCTGTGCCAACAGCTGTTGCGCTTTGATTAAATCGTGGGCGATGTTCATGGCAGCCATCAAAGTGATTTTGTCACTGCTCATGGTGCTGTTGCGGGATTTGATGCTTTGCATCGCTTTGTCTAAACTGTCTGCAGCGGCAATCAAAGAAGCCCTTTCATCATCTTCGCAGGCAAATTGATATTCTTTATTCAGAATGCGGACACTGATTTTTTGTTGGCTCATGCGCTTTGCTCTAAAGTTTTAAGTCGTGAAATCATGGATTCCAAGCGGTTCTTGGCTTGGTCATTTTTTAATAATAACTGTGACTTTTCTGTGTTCAAAGCCAGAAGTTTTTCCTTCAGTAAGTTGTTCTCAGTCTGACATTTTTGAAAAGCTTCAATGAGTTGACTGACTGAGGATTCTAATAATTCTATGTCTTTCATGACGTCCAAAATAAACAAATACGGGCACAAATACTATAGGGTTTTATCAAAACGAGGTCAACAAATAGATGAGAAAAAAAGCCCAAGTTTTTGAAAAATATCATAAAATACGGGGCTTTTGTTAAGAGATTGTTCATGATTCCTTACCAACCTTTTGCAGAACACCTGAAAAAGCTACAGGTTTTAGCCTCTCCCAGTGAGTTACAGGCCCATGCAGCGGGCATGTTGTGTGTCAATGGCCAGATGGACTTTAAATTATGGTCATCGTGGGTGGTGAATGAGTACTGTGTTGATGGTCAAGCCGGTGCAGGCTTGGATGTGGTGTTGTCTGCTGTGTTTGACCACACCAAAGCATTATTGAGTCAAGATGATTTTTCTTTTGAATTGTTGCTGCCGGACAATGAACCCAGTATGGCAGCGCGATTGGCTGTATTGTCTGATTGGGTAAGCACCTTTTTATCGGCTTTGGGTGTGGCTGGTTATTCCGGAAAAGAACAAGTATCGCAAGAAGTGGTGGAATTTGTCGCAGATTTGGATAAAATTGCGCGCGTCGAACAAGATGCCGATGACACAGAAGGTGAAGAATTAGACTTCATGGAGATTGTCGAATATGTTCGTACAGGTGTGATGATGTTGAGTACGGAATTAAATCAACTCAAGCCACTCAATAACACCATTAACTGAAGCGCTCTTGTGTGGGTCAAATGTTGTGAGGTCAGACAGCAGCAGTGTCTTTCTTTCAAACAAGCAGAGGGCGAAAATAATTATCAAATCGCTTGCATCTGAAGGCGGAATTAAGTACCATTCCCGCTCTTTGTAAATGGCGGTGCTTCAAAACATGAATTTTGAGGCCAAAACCACGGGTAAAAAACACAGAATAATATGAAAACATTTAGCGCAAAAGCAGAAGAAATCAACCGCGAATGGTTTTTGATTGACGCAGAAGGAAAGACATTGGGTCGCATGGCATCTGAAATTGCCTTGAGATTGCGTGGCAAACACAAACCAGAATTCACACCTCATGTTGATACAGGTGATTACATTGTTGTCGTGAACGCGGAGAAACTTCACGTGACTGGCAATAAAATGAATGACAAAATGTACCATCACCACACAGGTTATGTGGGCAACTTAAAATCAATCGCATTGAAAGATTTGTTGGCCAAGCACCCTGAAAGAGTGATTGAGAAAGCAGTCAAAGGCATGTTGCCAAAAAATAGCTTGGGTCGCCAAATGTACCGCAAGTTGAAAGTTTATTCAGGTTCTGAGCATCCACATGCTGCACAAGAACCTAAAGTATTAGAGATTTAAAGGTTTATTATGGCAAATCAACAATATTACGGAACAGGCAGAAGAAAATCTTCATCAGCTCGTGTTTTTATCACGCCAGGCAGTGGTAAAATTGTCATCAATGACAAAGACATCAGCGAATATTTTGGTAGAGAAACTGCCCGCATGGTTGCCAGACAACCATTGGAAAAATTGGGTTTAACTGATCAATTTGATGTGAAATGTACAGTCGTTGGTGGTGGTACTACTGGCCAAGCTGGTGCCATCAGATTGGGTCTTTCTCGTGCATTGTTGGAGACCGATGAAACATTGCGTCCTCAATTGAAAGAGTATTCTTTCTTGACACGAGATGCAAGAAAAGTGGAAAGAAAGAAAGTCGGTCTACGCAAAGCCCGTCGTTCTGTACAGTTCTCGAAACGTTAATATTTCGAGTCCATGTTTCCAAAAGGCCGGATTTCCGGCCTTTTTTGTATGTGACAATAAAATGAGGTATGTATCATGATTAAAAATAAACCAATGTGGTTGCTCACTTTGATGGTGGCCCAAGGCAGTGTGTTTGCTGAAGAAGAGCAGTCTGCCGTGTGGTCAGGAAAAGGGCAATTGGGTTTTTCTATGGCATCAGGTAATTCTGAGTCTGAAAACCTTAATGGTTCAGTTGAGCTTAAGAGAGAAACTGAAAAATGGGTGAGTGAAACCAAATTAGAAGCGCATTACGCCTCTTCTGATGATGAAGTGACCACCGATCGTTTTGTCTTCAGTGGCAAAACAGGTTATAAGTGGACTGAAAAAGACCATGTCTTTTATGCGTCACGCTATGAAAATGATGATTTTTCAGGCTATGACTACACCATGAGCGCATCTTTGGGTTGGGGCCATGAGTTTTTTGATTCTGAAAAAAGTAAGTTACTGACAGAGTTGGCCTTGGGTTATAAAACTCAAGCTGTGGATGTTGATCGCACAGAGGAAAACAGTGCCATTGTTGTTGGTAAAATGGACTACATGAGACAGCTAACTGAAACCACAAAATTTGAAGACACTTTGTTAATTGAAGCAGGAGATGACAATACCTATATTCAAAATGATTTGGGCTTTGCTTTTAAAGTGAATGGCAAAATGTCTGTTAAGTTAAACTACCAATACCGTCACAATACGGATGCACCTGTTGGAAAAGAAGATACCGATGAATTGGTTTCTGCCAATTTGGTTTATGATTTCTGAATCATATGACTAAATGGCATAAAAAAACCCGCAATTTGCGGGTTTTTTTATGCCTGAACAATTCATCATTCCAGTGTGATTTTGGCAAACTTTCTTTTGCCAACTTGAAACACACCTTGGGTACCGCTTGGAAAGCTTTGTTTGGGATCAAATAACTTTTCACCGTCCAATTTAACCGCGCCCTGTTTGGCCATGCGCATGGCATCTGATGTGCTGGCGCACAGTCCGGCGTTCTTTAATATGTGAGCCAAGCCCATTTCACCGCCTTCGGTAGCCAAAGTGATTTCATCAATGTCATCAGGAATGGCGCCTTTTTGAAATTGTGCTTTGAATCCAGCCAAAGCTTGTTCAGCTGCTTCCCTGTTGTGAAAGCGTTCGATGATTTCTAAAGCCAATTCAAATTTTACATCGCGCGGATTTTTGCCAGCATCAACATCGGCTTTGAGCTCTGCCAATGCGTCATTGGATTTAAAACTCAATAAATCGAAGTAACGCCACATCAAGTCATCTGAGATGGACATGATTTTACCGAACATGTCTTTGGGCGCTTCATCGATACCAATGTAGTTGCCTAACGATTTAGACATCTTCTGTACCCCGTCTAAACCTTCAAGCAGTGGCATGGTGATGACGATTTGTGGGTCTTGGCCTGCTTGAGATTGTAAATGGCGGCCCATCAATAAGTTGAATTTCTGATCGGTACCACCGAGTTCCACATCAGCTTTCAATGCCACAGAATCATAGCCTTGAACCAAGGGGTACATGAATTCATGGATGGCAATGGGTTGGCCTGATTTGTAACGTTTGTCAAAATCGTCTCGTTCCAGCATGCGAGCCACGGTGTATTGTGCAGATAATTGAATCATGTCTGCAGCGGTCATTTTGCCGAACCAGTTGGAGTTGAATTCGATGATTGTTTTGTCTTTGTCCAAAACTTTGTATATTTGATCTTGGTACGTTTTGGCGTTTTCTAACACTTGTTCACGGGTCAAAGGTTTGCGGGTGACATTTTTTCCTGTCGGATCACCAATCATGCCAGTGAAATCACCAATCAGGAAAATCACATCATGACCCAGGTCTTGGAATTGACGCATTTTGTTGATCAAAACGGTGTGACCAATATGCAAATCAGGGGCGGTTGGGTCAAAGCCCGCTTTCACACGCAGTTTTTTTCCTGCTTTTAATTTCTTTTCCAGTTCTTCTGTTTTGATGACTTCATCTGCCCCGCGGCAAATCAAATCCAGTGCATCTTGTACTGACATGTGGTTAAAATCGTTAAAAAGGGGTTAATTCTACTCAAATTGCATGTAATTTAGAACCACAATTGATTCACAGGGCCAAAAAATCATCTATAATCGCATTCAGTTAATCGTTGAGAAAGAACCATTAAGACGCATGCCATTCGAAAGCGCGCCCCCCAAAGCCAATCTAAAAAGCTGTTTTCAGGGACGCCAGCCTCTTTGAGTCAAAAACTGTCAGCCGTTATGAAACACCTGTCACCCAAACGCCTGTGTGTGTCTGCTGCCGCATTGTTTGCCATTTTTGCTATTAATGACATGCTGTCTATAGAGGCCAAAGCAACAGTCCCAGTGGCTGATGTGTCTTCAATCATTGAATTGCCCAGCTTGCCTTTAATGAGTTTCTCTGAGGCAGGATTGGTGGGCCAGGAACAGCTCAAGGTCATCAACCACAAAGTCAAAAAAGGTCAAACCATGTCGGGTATATTTACCCAATTGGGATTTTCTCAGGCACTGTTGTTGAAAATCATCAAGCACAATGACGATGGAAAGCGATTGACCAAGGTGATGCCAGGCACAGAATTGTTATTCCATGTGGATGCCAAGGACCAAATGAGGTCATTGGCTTTTGACCCCACAGATACGGAGACATTACGCATATCAATCAATGAGGGCAATGAGGTGTCAACAGAAGTCATTGCTCATCAATTACAAACCCAGTTGGTGACAGCCAATGGCAGCATCACTCATTCCTTGTTTGGCGCCGGTAAACAGGCCGGGTTGACTGATAAAATGGTGATGCAATTGGCCCATATTTTCAGTTGGGACATTGATTTCGTTTTGGAAATCAGACAAGGTGACAGCTTCAGTTTAATTTATGAAAAAATTTATAAAGACGGGGATTACGTGAGTGACGGTAAAATCCTTGCTGCCAGTTTCACCAATCAAGACAAAACCTATGATGCGGTTTACTTTGAGGCCAAAGAAGGCGAGGGCGCTTATTATGCGCCGAACGGTCGCAGCATGAAAAAAGCATTCTTACGTGCGCCATTGAACTTTTCATATATAAGTTCAAACTTCAACCCTCGTCGATTGCATCCGGTTACCAAACGCATCAAAGCCCACCGTGGCATTGATTATGCTGCGCCAACGGGTACCCCTGTTTTTTCTGCAGGTAATGGTAAAGTCATTCAATCGGCATACAATAAATACAATGGTAATTATGTCTTTGTTCAACACCCTAATGGTATTGTGACCAAATACTTACATTTCAGCAAACGTGCCGTTAAAAAAGGGCAGCGCGTGAAGCAAGGCCAAACCATTGGTTATGTGGGTTCTACAGGGATGTCTTCTGGCCCACACTTACATTATGAATTTGTTTACAACGGCGTTCATCGCAACCCGCGTACGGTGCCACTGCCCAAAGCCGAGCCATTGGCCAAAGAAAAAATGCCGGCATTTGAACAGCTTTCCAGCCCTTTGTTGGCAGAATTACAAGGCTTGAATGGTAAATTGGTGGCCAAACGCTGATGTTATATATCGGCGTGATGTCAGGCACGTCTTGTGATGGCATCGATGTGGCTTTGGTTAAAATCGAAGGTCAAACCATTCAATGCCAAGCCAGCTATTTTCAGGGCTATGAGCCGCAGTTAAAAGCCCAGCTGTTGGCGGTTATTGCTGGTCAGCCTTGTGCGGCCAGTGTCTTCAATCAATTAGATCAGCAATTGGCAAAGGCATACACAGCTGCCATCAAGCAACTGTTATCTGAGCATAAACTTTCGGCCAAGGACATTCAGGCCGTTGGTCTGCATGGCCAAACCATAGATCACCAACCACCAGTCAATACTTGGCAATTGGGTTCGGCTACGCATGTGGCAACAAGCACTGGGATTGATGTGGTGGCCGATTTCCGCACCATGGATGTGGCTTTGGGTGGCCAAGGTGCGCCATTGGCACCTGCGCTTCATCAAACTTTGTTTTACCAAAATGAACCCATGGTGGCTTTGAATTTAGGGGGTATTGCCAATGTGTCGTTATTGGATGCCTCAGGCTGTTTGGGTTTTGACACGGGACCTGCCAATTGTTTGATGGATTTGTGGTCACAGAAACACCTGAACGCCCACCATGATGAGGCGGGGCAATGGGCCACTCGAGGCACAGTGAATATAGGCTTGTTAAATCGTTTTTTATCTGAGCCTTACTTTTCTCAAGAACCACCGAAAAGCACCGGCCGAGAATTATTCAATGAACAATGGTTGGCAGCACATTTGGCCGATTTTGATCAGCTGCCTGCGGTCGATGTTCAAGCGACTTTGTTGCAACTGACGGCCCAATCCATTGCAGATGCAGTGACGAAATTCATGTCCGATGCCAAGCACATGGTGGTTTGTGGAGGTGGTGTTCACAACCGAGCTTTGATGGCAAAACTGAGAGAGTTGCTGAACATGGATGTGCTCAGCAGTGCCCATTTTGGCGTCGACCCAGATCATGTGGAATCCACCTTGATGGCATGGCTGGCAGCCTGCCATCAGCAAAATACACAGCTTGACCTTGTGGCTGTAACTGGTGCTTCGCAAGCGCATTGTTACGGTGTTTTATACCCTGCCTTGTAGTGTGCTCATCGGAGGCTGAGATGTGTTCAGCTGTGCTTTTTGGAGGTCAACATCAGATTCACTTTGCATAAGCAAAACAATGGTTCCTTTATTGTCTGTGCTTGGCTAAAATAGGCGCTTTGTTGTGCCAATATTATTGGTGCGCTTTTCAAAGTTTTTTATGGGGACACATAGTTCATGAAAATCGGGATTCCAAAAGAAACCAAAACCCTAGAAGGCCGTGTGGCCTTGGTGCCAGCAGCGGCAGCTGATTTGGTTCGTTCAGGCCATGATGTATACATCCAATCCACAGCGGGTTTGATGAGTGGTTTCACTGACGAAGATTATGTTAAAGCAGGTGTTAACATTGAACCTGATGCCGAAAGTCTGTATGGCGTGGCTGAAATGATCGTTAAGGTCAAAGAACCGATTGCAGGTGATTTAAAATACTTGCGTGAAGACCATTTGTTGTTCTGTTATTTGCATTTGGCAGCAGAACCTGAATTGACACAATCGTTGTTGGACATTGGCTTAACTGGCGTGGCTTTTGAAACGGTTGAAGAAGCCGATGGCTCTTTGCCTTTGTTGGCACCGATGTCGATCATAGCCGGTCGCATTGCGACTCAAGTGGGTACCCACACTTTACATCACCCACTGGGTGGCAAAGGATTGTTGTTGGGCGGTTTGCCTTCAACTGAACGCGGTAAAGTGGTTGTTTTAGGTGGCGGTGCAGCAGGTGGAAATTCGGCTCAATTGGCCGCAGCATCTGGTGCCAATGTGGTGGTGTTTGATAAACGACAAGACCGTTTGGCGCAAATGATGGCCATGGGCTCTAATGTCACGGCTTTGTATCCTTACCAAGAGTTGGTGGCCTCAGAAATTTCAAATGCCGATTTGGTCATTGGTGCCGTTCTGGTGACTGGTGCCAAAGCACCGCATGTGATTTCTGAAGAAATGGTCAAAGGTATGGAACCTGGTTCTGTGATCGCTGACATTTCAGTTGACCAAGGCGGTTGTGTGGAAACCACGCGTCCGACCACTTGGGCAGAACCCACATTCACAGAACACGGCGTGGTTCATTTTTCAGTGACCAACATGCCAGGTGCGGTTCCAAGAACTTCTACCCAGGCGATTTCGGCGGCCATTTTGCCGTATGTGCAACGCTTGGCCCAGCCCGAATGGGCTTCGGTGCCTTCCTTACAAAAAGGCATCAATGTGGATTCAGGTAAAATCATCCACCCAGCACTGTTGTAATCCTAAGTGGGGTCTGAACGGCCACGTACAGACCCCACATTTATGAAGAAGCCAGGCTTAAATAGAGGTACGGATTGACACAAGTTTCGCAACAAATAAAAAAAAGGGTATTAGAAAGCACCGTCTTTGTATTGGTACCCATAGCGGCTTATTTTCTCTTGTCGCTGGTTTCATACAACCCGAATGACCCGGGTTCATTTGCTTCGTCTGAAGTGGCCAAAATCAACAACCTGGGAGGCGTCAGTGGCGCTTATTTGGCCGACTTTTTGTTCCATTTTTTGGGCTATTTTGCTTATTTTATTCCTTTGGCTTTGTTGATCATTGCTTGGCGTTTATATCGAGGTAATGACGAAGAAGAACTGACTTGGTTAGATACCGCAATCAAAGTGGGTGGTTTTGTGGCCGCATTGGTAACCGGTTGTGGATTGGCCCATTTACATGGTGACACCGCAGGCATGCCATTTTCTGGCGGTGGGATCATTGGTGAAGTGTTTGGCTCTTCGGTGCTCTCAGGTTTTGGCATGATTGGTGCCAGCATGATTCAAACGGCCGTATTTTTGGCTGGTATCACCTTGTTTACAGGTTGGTCTTGGATTGGCTTGATGGATAAAGTAGGCAAGGGTTTGTTGCGCTTACTGGCATTCTTGGCGGCCAAATGGGAACAGTTTGGTGATTGGAAAGCCGGTCGAAAAGCACAATCTGAGCGCGAAGTGGTACGCAGGCAAGATGCAGAAATACAACAACACCGCGAACCCATCGTGATTAAAAAATCTGAGCCGGTGAAAGAAGAAAGCCCCAGGGCAAGTAAAGAAAAACAGATGAATTTGTTTGATTCTTTGCCACCTGGTAAGTTGCCGCCTTTGGCCTTGCTCGATAACCCACCCAGCCAAGTGGTGGGCTACAGTGACGAAGAATTGGAAGTTTTGTCACGTCAATTAGAATTGAAATTGGCTGATTTTAAAGTCAAGGCAGAAGTGGTAGGTGTCTATCCCGGACCTGTGATCACACGATTTGAAGTCAATCCAGCGGCGGGTATCAAAGCAGCCACAATTGTGAATTTGGCCAAAGATCTGGCCCGAGGCTTGTCCATCACATCAGTGCGCATCGTGGATGTGATACCGGGTAAACCCTATATCGGTATTGAAATACCCAACATCAACCGTGAAATTGTTTATTTGAGCGAAATTTTGCGCTCAGTGGAGTTTGACAAATCCAAATCGCCTTTGACCTTGGGCTTAGGTAAAAGCATCAGTGGCAAACCGGTGATTGTTGATATTGCCAAAATGCCACATTTGTTGGTGGCAGGTACCACGGGTTCGGGTAAATCTGTGGCGGTGAATTCTATGATCATCAGTTTGCTCTACAAAGCAACGCCTGAAGAAGTCAAAATGATCATGGTGGATCCCAAAATGCTGGAATTGTCGATTTATGAAGGCATTCCACATTTATTGGCGCCAGTCGTCACTGACATGAAAGAAGCGGCCAATGCTTTGCGTTGGTGTGTGGCTGAGATGGAACGTCGTTATAAATTGATGGCGGCCATGGGGGTCAGAAATTTGGCGGGCTTCAATAAAAAAATTAAAAAGGCGATTACTGATGGTGAGCCCATCATGGATCCATTCTTTGATGAAGCCACGCGTGGTATTGGTTTGGAACCAGAAGAATTGAAGCCATTGCCATTCATAGTCGTCGTGATTGATGAATTTGCTGACATGATGATGATTGTCGGTAAAAAGGTGGAAGAGTTGATTGCGCGATTGGCACAAAAGGCCAGGGCAGCGGGTGTTCACTTGGTGTTGGCCACACAGCGTCCTTCTGTTGATGTGATTACCGGCTTGATTAAAGCCAATATCCCAACCCGCATGGCGTTCCAGGTGTCTTCAAAAATTGATTCAAGAACCATTTTGGATCAGGGTGGGGCAGAGCAATTATTGGGTCACGGTGACATGCTGTATTTGCCACCGGGTCGTTCTCAATCTGACCGTGTGCATGGGGCTTTTGTCGATGATCACGAAGTGCACGGAGTGGTGAACTATTTGACCTCGCATTATGAAACGGAATATCAGGAAGGTATTTTGGATGAGGTACAGTTAACCGAAGATGGTCAAATGCTGGGCGATACGGGCTTACCTGAAAAGGCAGATGGCGATGTGGATGAGTTGTATGACAAAGCCGTTTTTGTGGTCACAGAAAGCCGCAAAGCATCAATTTCATATGTTCAAAGGCGCTTGCGTGTTGGTTACAACCGAGCAGCCACCATCGTTGAACAGTTAGAAGAAAATGGAGTGGTATCAGCCCCTGCGCACAACGGTGCAAGGGAAGTATTGGCACCGCCACCACCGTCAGTATAACGAGGGAAAAATAATGAGGCAAATTAAATGCTGTTTCCTGCTGATCAGTTTGTTTACTTACCAGTTTGTATCAGCACAAGCAGATCAATTCCATGCAGGTAAAGCCATTCCAGAGTTTGGCAAAATTGCTGAAGTTGAAGGCATGGAGGCATTGCCAGCAAATACACAATTCAAAGTGAGCTTTGATGTGGCGAAACCAGCCAAAGCAGGCGGCGTTAATAGATCAATTGATTCTGTGGCACGATTTATCAATATGCACCATGCTGTAGGTGTTAAAGGTGAAGACATTCAATTGGCTGTTGTGGTTCATGGCGGTGCTGTGAAAGACATGACCAAAGCACAAAACAACAAGAGTGCAGCGTTGATTGTTGAGTTACAAAAACACGGTGTCAATTTTTATGTTTGTGGTCAAAGCGCTGCTTATTATGTGGTTAAAACGAAAGACCTGTTGCCAGGGGTGAACATGTCATTGTCCGCCATGACCGCACATGCATTGCTACAACAAGAAGGTTTTACGGTTAACCCATTTTAAGCAAGTCACTCAACAATTTTTGCTACTCTGCATAAAGTGTCAGCAAGAAATCAGCTATAATATTAGTTCATTATTACGCCTAAATTTTTATGAGTTTACCCGATCAAAAATCTTTTGAAGCGAATCAGCAAGATGTGTTTGAAATTCAGTTCGTCGACAGTCAAAGGTCTCGTTGTCAAATTGTTGAAGTAACAGCCAGTAAAGCGCCAGCAGCGAATCGTGAAGGAAAACAATTTTCCGTGGTGTTTTCGAACGAGTCACCTACGGTTTATGAGCAGGGCGTTTATACTGTCTCTCATAAAGAGTTGGGCGAGTTTGATTTGTTTTTGGTGCCAGTATTTGGTGATGACAAAGGTGTTCAATACGAAGCTGTTTTTACCTGACTTTTTTGTAAGACCGTGACTTGCATTTGAGTTGACTACTGAGTATTTTCATACCATGTCAAATTGAGAAAGACATATAAGGTCGTTGTTTTGAAGTGTTTTCATTCAGGGTACCATTCCATATATTGATACACACCTTTGTCTTCAATTTGTTGAAAACCATGTTTGATATACCACTGGTAAGCGGGATTAAAATTTTCCACGTGGATGACCACTTTTTTGTTGGTGGTTTGGGCTTCTGAAAGCAGCTCTTTTAATAGTTTAGTTCCTAATCCTTTACCGCGTTTTGGAGTTAAAAAAGCGACATCTATCAGACAGATGGATGTGCCATCGCGATCCAAGTATATGCGACCAATGCTTTGTTTCTCTTGAATGATCAAAAGTTTTTCAGCATGAGGGTAATGCGATAAGTAATGCGTATGTTGGGCGTTGAATTGTTGATCTAAAAAATCAATTCGTTGCTGGTCACTCCAAGGAGCCTGCATAACTTCTTCCCAGCGGGTGCTGCGGTACAACTCAGAAAGAAAAGCCATATCCTTATCGGATATGGCTTGGAATGATATGCTGCTTGGAATGTACTGGAATTTCTTACGTTTTATCCAAGTTTCAGGCATGTGTTCTCCGGTTAAAGACTGCTTGGAGTTGATTTGTATTAACTGGTGTCATGAATATTTCATGTTTTACACCCTTGTGATCAGTTAATTGATAAATTTTCTCTTGAAGCAATCCATTGGCATTGTGCACATCAAAGGTCAAAACAAACTGTTTAGGGTCACGGTCTTTAGTGGGCAGTTGATGCCCACTCAGTGTCATGCTTAATCCATCTTCAGTATGCATGGTATGACCTGCTTCAAATTGAAATGAGGCAGATTTTGCTTGGGTGCTGCCTGCCATAACTTGACTCGACATTACAGTAGCACCAATGCCTCCCATGATTGTTTTTGCAAACTTTCTTCGGTTCATGATTAACTCCTGGATGGGAATAAGCCTTGTAAGGCGATAATGAAATTTAGTGCCAGTAATGGCTGCACATTATTGTGTGGTTGACCACCTCCGGTGCTGTTGATGGCTTGGTTGGCCATGGCCACGTTAGAACCGCTGTTCTTGTAAGTGGTTTCACCGGCTTCTGTCACGACCGCAGATCCACTGGGCACTGTACTTCTGGGCCTGCGTTCACCAGCGCCATGCGCGTGGTTGTGAGATGGCATTTGATTCTCAGTGAGTGTCACCGTACCCGTACCGCCGCGTTCTCCTAGTAGTCTGTTCGTTAAACCAGGTCCTCTTCCCGGGTGCATGGGTGCGCGGCCTTGCAAATTAGGCAGTGCCATAGTTGATCTGCCATCACCGCCATAGGTGGTGCCGATCAGTGCAAACAATGCGGTATTTTGCGCAATAGGTAATAATTGTCCGTTACAGAATGCCCAGCTTCTGATGGCAAAATTACCAGCGAATATTCTTATTTCTGCAATAAATGGTTCTGACATGATAATCTCCTATTGTCTCGAAGGGTAAATACCGAATAATGCGATGATGTAATTCACGCATAAAAAGGGCATGAGGTTGGTATGTGACTGGCTTCCGCCTGCGCTGCTCACGGAGCCGGATGACATTTGTACTGTTGCGGGCGACTCTAAATAAGTGGGGTCGTTGGCACGGCCTGCCAATACATTCCCCGCGGGAGAGTTCAGGTTCCCTGCAGCAGTACTGCCATTGTACGTGTGTGAATGAGAAGGCAATTGGTTGGTCGTTAAAGTCACGTTTTCTGCGCCACCCCTCATTCCCAATATCCGTGTACTTAAGCCCGGTCCATTACCAGCATGAACAGACAATCGGCCGCGCATATCTGGAAGTCCGAATGTGGTCCTTCCGTCACCGCCATAATTAGTGCCTAACAATGAAAACAAAGCATCATTTTGGGAAATAGCCAGTAGCTGACCATCACAAAATGCCCATGATCGCGGTGCAAAGTTGCCCGCAAACATTCTGATTTCTCCAATAAATGGGTCTGACATGATTATCTCCTAATTTCGTGAAGGGAACAGGCCTTGAAGGGCTATACAATAATTAACCACAAGAAATGGCTGCATGTTCTCATGAGCTTGGCCACCACCAGTGTTGCGGATATTGGACGAATCCATTGCCACCAAAGAATCGGCGGTATGGTATAAACCTTGGGTCGATGCCAATTGATTACCAGATGGTACAGTGTTGTCTGCTGCGTCTGATACGCCCATTGAAGTGTGAGTGTGTTGTGGCATTTCAGCTGCACTTAAGGTATGGGTTTCCTCTCCAGTTTTTTGGCCCAGAGAGTAGCTTGTTCCAGCCCCAGAATCACCTGGGTGAACTGCCACACGACTGCGAAGGTCAGGTAATGCGAAACTGGTTCGACCATCACCGCCATAAGTAGTACCTAATAAGGAATACAGGCTCTGATTTTGATTGATTGGCAAAATTTGCCCATCACATAGTGCCCACCCTCTTGGTGCAAAATTAAACCCAACCATCCTGAGTTCGGCTAAAAAAGGTTCTGACATTAGAATATCCTCCAATTTGTTTTAGTGTGAGAAGTTGCAAAGTTGGATTTGCCTGACTCCTGTTCCCCATTCAAATGATGCCAGTTAGCATCATTTAGAATTTATAGTGTTCTCGGAAAGAACAATTTAGTGTTTTAAGTTTAATAATTGTCACATGTGTCTCTATTTTTCCAACTCATGTGACAATTATTAAATGATTAGTTTAAGGTTGAATACAATTGGCTCCGCCCCCGAGTGTGCCAGAAGTGAACGTTGCTACAGTTGCGGCTGTGTTGGTGCCCAGTAAATGAGCCTCCAGTCCTGCATCCGTCAAGGTAGCAAGTCCTGGGTCATTATAAGTACCTAAGTCATTGAAGATGTCCACATCAATTTCTTCGTTG
>JAUIHY010000262.1 GCA_030432115.1 Gammaproteobacteria bacterium
TGAAAGTTTACGATCAAAAACTGGGCAAAGTCACCGATGCCTTCCATGTCATCAGTTTATTCAGTTTGAGTTTGCTGTTGATGTATGAATGGGCGCAATTGATTGAGTGGCGAATTGGAACTGATAATATTTGGCACAGCAGCGCCGCTGTTTCCATGTTGTTGCTGATACTGGCTGGTGTGTATGCCATGCGCGAGCGTATCAAATGGCCTTTGCGGGCACAGCCGCATGCCTATCAGTATTGGGCCTTGCCTTTGATGATGTGTGGCCAATGGCTGATGCTGTTGGTGTTGAATCTATCTGACCCAGGTGGTTTGGTAGGTCTGCCTTATATACCTGTTTTGAATGTGATCGATGTGGTGGGCATCGTTACTTTGTACCTCACTTATCGCATGCAGCATTCAGGTTCGACTGTCTTCTTTATGCAAGACAAAAGAATACGCTACAGTCTGTTCGCGGCCATGGGCTTTGTGATGTTGAATGCCAGCATGTTACGTTGTTTCCATTACTGGTATGGCATCAAATACCAGTGGAAAGACTTGGTGTCTTCATTCATGGTGCAAACCGGCTTCAGTATTTTGTGGGCGGCCACAGCCGTGACCTTGATGGTCTTGGCAGCACGCAAGAAATGGCGTCCGGTGTGGTTGTTGGGTTTGGGCTTGATGATTGTTGTGGTGGCGAAACTGTTCCTTGTTGACATGTCAGCCTCAGGCAGTATTGAACGCATCGTGGCATTCTTAACAGTGGGTATCTTGTTGTCGGTGGTGGGTTATTTTTCACCTTTACCACCCGAAATTAAAAAAGAACAGGAGAATGAAACTGGAGCTGAAACTGAAAATACCACAGAGGAGGGCGCATGACATTCAAGAAAAAGTTTAAAGCATTGGTTTTAATCGGTTTATTGGTTTCGCTGAATTCAGTGGCTGCCGATTTTAAATACCAGCAAGCATTGAGCACAGAAGACAGCGAAGCCATGGGCTATCAGCTGACTGTGCCAGAACAGGTGTATCAGCAGGCGCAAAACCCGCAGTTATATGATGTGCGTGTGACCAATGCGCTGGGTGATCAGGTGCCAATGCGATTGAGTTTGATGCCTGATGACATCAAGCACAGCCTGACCGAAAGCACTTTGCCCATATTCTCATTGAACCACACGGTCAACACACCTTTGCGCAGCAAGCAAGTCACCACATCGTGGCAAGGTGATGTCCAACAGTTCACGGTTGAAACCTCTGAATCTGTTCGAAGGTTTATTCGCAGCCAAGAAACGGTTCACATAGATCGCTTTTTGCTTGATGCCACCTCATTGAAATCGGCAAAGGTGACCGGATTGACCTTGGATTGGCAATTCGAAACGGCGGGTAATCGGGTCTTTTATGTAGAACTCAAAGGCAGCCATGATTTATCGAGTTGGCAAACCCTGAAATCAAAACACAAATTAATAGAACTCAACACCGGTCAAACGGTGGTTTTAGAGAACCACATCCCCTTGAATGGCCCATCTTTTGCCTATTATCAGCTGCGTTTCTTAGGCCAGCCCGTGCCGACAGTCAACAGTGTCATAGCCCAATTATCCAGCCACAGTAGATCGCAAAGCCTGAAACACAAACTCCAATCAGACTATGAAGTCTTGGATAAAGAACAGCATGGTCACGCGCTGACTTGGCAAACTAATGGCGTGTATCCAATTGAGTCATACCAATTTGATTTTGAATACAAAAACCTGATGGCTGATGTGCAACTGTACTCAAAAGCCACAGAAACCGCACGCTGGCAAAGGGTCAGCAGTGGCCAGTTTTATCAATTGGGCGCTGGAGAGTTTGCCACCGAAAAGCGCAGCCTCAGTTTCCGTCCCAACAACCACAAATACTGGAAACTCACCACCCAATCCAGCATATCCAGCCAATGGATCAACGGCATCAACTTCGCCTGGCGACCCCACCAATTACAATTCCTCGCCCAAGGCGAAGGCCCTTATAGCTTGAACTACAGCGCCAAAGGCTTGAACCGACCAGCAGAAAACCGCTGGTACAAACAACTCAACACCCAAGTCAAAAACAGCCTGTTTTCCGATCAAGTCACCACAGGTCAAGTAACGGAAATAACACCCAAAGCCATACCAATGCCCGAACCAGAAGCCATGCCCATCAGCCGTTTTGTTTTCTGGGGCTTGTTGGTTATTGTGCTCACCGGTTTGTTCTATATGGCGAGTCGATTAATGAGGGAAGTTTCGAGTGATGACTAATGATACAGCTAAAAAATTTATAGACGCACTTTCGAGTTTAGAATCGCCCCTTGGTGAATTGGATATGCTGATTTTAGAGCTGCAAGGTGCTGAAAAAGAAAAGTATAAGCACATGTTAGGAAATCTGTTGTTGGCATCATTTGAGATGCAATCTTCAATCATTAAACAATATCCTGAATTAAGTCCTGACGGTGGTGAAAAATAGTCAAAACGAAATATCAGGTTGGTATGTATACATTGCCATGAAAAGACTAATATGGATTTAATATAAACAGGTAGGGTGGGCTCCGCCCACCAAAAATATGGGATATCAATGGTGGGCTAAGCCCACCCTACAAAGAAATGGGAAGTTTCCTAAAGACATGTCTATGCCAGCGAGCCGCTGGCGGTCCTTGATTATGGTGACTATTGCGTTGTTACCCCGCTATTTTCGGATAACGACGCACGTTTGCGTTTCAAACTGGAATGCCGAGTATAAGCCGTGGTTTTTGTCATTAAATGAGCATAAATTCTTCATTGAAAAACAAAAAAAGACCGATTTTTGCCACTTTTAGCCGGAAAAAGTGGTTAAGATGTATGTTAAGTAAGTTGTTATGTGAAAAAACCAGTGAGTAGATATGTAATGATTTATACAGGTTCCTGTTTATGCGGCGATGTGAGTTTTGAAGTGGATGGTGAGTTCGAAAGCTTTTTTCTATGTCATTGCAAA
>JAUIHY010000035.1 GCA_030432115.1 Gammaproteobacteria bacterium
CGGCTTGGCTGTTGCGCATCAATAGCAAGCACGTGACCGCATTTTTATTGGTCATTTTACTGCCCATGTATTTGTGGGTAGGGGTCAAACAACTCACTTTGAATAGACAAGTCAATGCACTGTATACAACTGGCGATGCCAACATCAATTTGACCGATCAAAAAATTTACGAATTTGCACAACAGGTTCGGGCATGGTCGGCACAACAAAAAACACAGCATGTGGCATACATAGTTGAAAGTTTTAAAGCGTTTGAGCAAAGTCGAATGATCTACCATTTAAGCGAATTGAATGTGATGCACTCCATCAATTGGTCCGAATTAGATGGCTTGTTCAACAAAAAGCAATTGGACTCATTGATGCTGGTTTTACCAGAAACCGTGTACCCAGCTTGTGAGCAATCTGAGGCATTGTCAAAATTTGATTCGCCAGAGTTGGTGCTGCGTTTTGCTGGTTATTGTTTGGTGAAAATATGATGGGATTGGGTTTTTCTATGTTATTCCTGTTGTTGCTGTCACTATTGGGAGCTGGTGTGCTGCGGCTTTGTTCGATGGGATCTACTCATAGTCAGTCTGATTTGGCTTTAAATATGGTCGGATTTGTTGGTATGGCCGTTGTTTTGCACACACTGAATTTGATTCAGTTTTTGGCGGTGTCACCGATGTGGATGGGGGTCTTATTGCCCTTGTTGTGGTTGGGGGTTAAACCAGTCCAACAGGTTTTTCAGCAGTGGACTTGGGGAGATAAACGATCAGAATGGCAATTGTTTATTTTGGTGTTGTTGGCATTTTTGAGCTACGATTTGATGATAAAACCACAGCTACCAATTGTGGCTTGGGACAGTTGGCTGGGATGGGAATTAAAAGCCAAAATTTGGATGTCACATGGTTTTTCCGTTCCTTTGTTAGATGCTACACAATGGCTTAATCAAAAAGAAGGGATTTATAACGTCACTGCGCATTACCCAGATGGTTTGCCTCTGTTGTATTATATTTTTCAGTACTTGGGAGACAGTCAAAATACAGTGATGGGACATGTTTATCCCTTGATTTATTTTTGGTTGGTATTTCTGTTTTTGTTGCGGTTAAAAAGGGCTCAAGCCGACTGGCTGCTTTTGTTATTGTCATTTGTTTTGCTGACTGGTATGCCATTGGTCAACAGTCACATCAATTTACAAGGATATGCAGATGTGTGGATGGCAATGGTACTTTTGATGAGTGTATTTGCTTTGTCAGATTGGAATCAGAATCCCACTATAACCAGTGCTTTGGTGCTGGTGTTGATGCTGTCATTGCTGCCTTTGTTCAAAACTGAAGGCTGGGTTTGGATGAGTTTGTTGTTGTTGGCCCAAATGGTCTCTAAATTCTTAATCAGAAGGCACCGCATCATTTTATTGGGGATGGTCACTGTCTTTTTAGCGGTCTGGCTGTTGTTGGATTCATGGTCTTTCAGTTGGGCAGCCAGGTCGGTGGTAATCAGCCAAAGTCATGTGAAACTGGGTCACTTTTTCGAACTTTCTATGATGCCAGCTGATGTTACAAAAGAGATGATTGCGGGTTTGTTTTTGCAAAATAATTGGGGCTTGCTTTGGTATTTTATGCCATTGGTCTTTTGTTTTTGGTTGTGTGTAAAACACCCCAAACACCAACAGGTAACTCAAACATTTTTTGTCATGTCATTTGCCGCTTTTTTGTTTCTGTTTTTCTTTACAGATGCCGCCCAGTGGGCAGAAAATTACACGGCAGTTAATCGGGTGGTGTTACAGCTGACGGCTGTATTTATTTATTTATTGGTACAAGTATTTCTTAATTGGCAACAAAAAAGGGCTGGAAATCCAGCCCTCAATACCTTTTAGGTTTGGTCAAATCACAAACCCAATACATGGGTGCCTTGTTTGAACACCACATCAACAGGTATGCCTGCTTTGTTGATGGTGTCCAAAGACGCTTTGAGCTGTGGTGTGATTTGGCCTTTGTCTTTCATCCACGCTGCAATGCCATCATAGTCACCGTCACCTTGGTGGGTGAGGATTTTTTCAGACAGCGAACCAATGGCGGCTGACATTTTTTCTGCATTGACCGAATAATGTCCAGTGGCTTCATCAAAGTTAAAGGCACCATTTTCTGCGAAATAGTTAAAGCGCAGTAAGTTTGCCACTCCGTGAGCGGAACTTGAACCAAAACGAATGGACCTGAAAATGCCGGCCATAAAGGTGGTGTAATAGTCCATCATTTCACCGTCTTTTAGCTCGCCCAAAGCATGAAGTTTTTCAACCATGTACAAGCCCAGAATATCGGCTTTGCCCTCTTCAATTGACGAGGCGTATTCTTTCAATGCTGTACGTACAGGGCCTTTGTCATTGACGGTGTTTTTGATGCCCAGTCCGTGTGCCACCTCATGGAACATGGTGTTGGCAAAAAAGGCATTGAAGGTGATGTGTTTTCTTTGTTCCGGTGTCACCAATTGCTCTGAAATGGGCACCAGGATTTTTTCAAACTTGGCTTGCATGACATTTTTCAATTGTAAGCGGCGTGTGCCTTTTTCCAATTGAACCGATTCATCATTTGGTAAGTTAATTGCAATGGTTTTACTGCCTGCATTGGAGTGGCCGGCATAGTAGATCGCATCGTAGGCATTCAAATCTGAATCGGTACCTGGCGTTTCCGTTTTGTACTTGTCAGCAACAGGTAATTCGCGCTGTAACTGAGGCAAGAAAGCGGCAAATTTGGCCAATTTTTCGCTCCAGGATAAATCCTTGATCAAAACATAAGCTTCATAAGCGGCTTTGTAGCCAAATAATTGATCTTCGTAGCTTTCAATGGGGCCAATGACCAAATCTATTTTGTTGTTTTTCATGTCCATCCAAGCCAAATCTGATGCTTTGAATTCATCAGTGACCAAAGCTTCAGCTCGTAACTCTAAATACTTTTTGAAACCTTCATCTTCGGCCAGTTCGGCAGCTTGTGTTAACAACCCTGCGGCTTTTTTCAGTTGTTTTTCATAGACTAGGTGAAAGGGCATCGCTGTGAGTTGGCCAGCTTCATCACGAACCACATGGGTGTATAAGCTTTTTAATTCATCTGTGACTTGGGCTTCAAACTCAGCTTTTTCCATGTCTTTGGGGTAAAAGTTGGCACCCAAAGCTTTTTCTTCAACGCCATCAATAAACGGCTTGTCGCCGTCTAAACGGTCCCAAGGGCCATAATTAATGTCAGCAATGCGCCGCAATTTTTCGTCACCCAGTGATTTAAGGAAAGGATCTTGCTCTCCATAGGCTTGTAACCAAAACAATTTGTCCATGATGCGTGCGGCCTTAATGAACAAAGGAATCATGGCTTTTTGGTTGTCGGATAAATGGGACAAGTCACTGTTCAATTCAAAAGTGGCGTATTTGTTGATTAAACTTTTATCGCCAGTGGCAGCCTTTGTGGCAGTTTTCTGATGCAGGATGGCTTTACTTTTCTGGGCTACGGCTTTGGGTTCAGCTTTTACCGTCGTGGCCGGTTCTTGATTGCTAGTTGCTTTGCTGCCTGAGTCATTGCAAGCGGTTAACATACTGCCAGTGATTAAGGCGCATGCCAAGAATAAAGGTTTTCTTTTCATGATGTCTCCTTCTTTATGGATTGATAATGGTGATTCAGCGATTGGGCCGTTTGCTCTATCGGCCATTTGAAGTCTTTGGGTCTTTGTTTGATTTCATCCAAATGGTTTTTAATGTGTTCAAGCTGAGCCAAAAAATCTTGTGTGTCATTGGATTTAAAAACAAAGCCTTTGTTGTATTGTTGTGCCAGCCAAGCCATGCCTGAACCTTGTGTATCTGCCACCAAAATGATTTTGTCATGCCACATCGCCTCTAATAAAACCACACCAAATGATTCTGCTCGATCATCTGAGGGCAGACAAAAGACATCACAACTTTGGTACAGTGCATTGACCTGTTGCCAATCCATGCGGCCTAATAATTTTATGTTGGATAACTGAGCATGGTTGATTTGGGTTTGGAGTGCACTGCGCAATTGACCATCACCTGCGATTAAGGTGTGGTGCGTACCTTTTCTGGCGGCCTCAATCAGTAACTTTTGATTTTTATAGTAAGTCAGTCGCCCCAGATTGAAGACCTTGAGTTTGTGGTCAGGCCATTGATCGTTGGCCCACTTTACAGGCAGGTTTTTTGGATTTTTGACTAATGGTGAAATGCCCAGCGGCAATACTTGGCATTTACTGCGGTTTTTCTGCAAAGCAGGGGAGTGGGGAATGTAGTTGGGGCTGCTGATCAATATGCAATCACTTTGGTTTATCAGTGCTTGTTCTATTGGCCTAATAAGTCGATAAATGAGTTTTAACAATGCAGATGAAGATTCGGTCACCATGTCTGCATGCCATCGAATCAACCAGGGCAGCTTTTTAATTTTTGTGTTGAACAACAACAGTGCCAAAGTGGGGTTAGGCCAATGTAGATGCAAGCAGTCAATCTGCTGTTCATGGACCAGTCGTTTTAATGTTCGATTAAAGCCCAGCATCAACGGAGTGAATAATACGGGTCGGGTGGATTTTTGGCGAATGACCTGCACACCATTGACATGTTCAACCTGGGTGGGTGCAGTCATCATGCCGTGTTGGTGGTTGTGGACCAAAACCGTGACTTGATGTCCCTGTTTGACCTGCGCTTCTGCCAAATCTTGCAAGTAATGTTCCATCCCACCGTGGAAAGGCGGGTAATACTTGCCAAGATGGAGAATTTTCATTGTTTTATTATTAGTTGTTTTTTTGGATGACTTGATCCAATTTGTTTTCAATGATGGCCATGCGTTGGGTTAATCTTCTGATTTTTCTTTCTTTTCTGGTTAAAGCCATGTCCATGGTGAGCATTTTAATAAGTATCAAAGAAACCGCCAATACCAAAATTAAGGTTGGGGGATAGACGATGCCAATTTGTGATGCCACTACATCAACCCACTGTGGAAATGCCGCTAAAATGATGGTGGCCAAAGCAACCATTAGCCACCATGTGGCAAATGGCCCGTGCATCTTGTCTTTGCGCACCATATAAAAAATGGTGACAGACAGCAAAGCACCTATCACTAAAATTACAATGTTTGTCATTTTGCTTTTTTTACTCCAAAATTAGCAATGCATAAGGTGGTGGTTTGGATCATGTATTTAATCACAACCAACCAAGAGCTGAATACCCGAGATTTTCCGTCATTTCGGTTTTCCATTTTAACAGCAACTTCTTCAATGGTTAAGCCTGAACGCAATAACAACAACAAAACACCCACATCCTGGTAGTCTAGCATGCTGGCTTGACGACCAGAAAGTACTGTCATTGCTTGCTGGTCATACAATCTAAAACCCGATGTGAGGTCTTGGATTTTAATCAAAGTCAATGCTTTGAAAAAGCCCCAAGCCAATTTCTTTAAACGACTGAGTCGCTTAGGGAACGTGCCGATGATGACATTATTATGTTTGTTTTTTTGGCGAATCAAAGTGTCCACTTCTTGTGGTAAATGCTGGCCATCGGCATCCATGGTTAATACATGGTCATATCCATTGGCCAAGGCATACCGAATGCCGGTTTGAGTGGCGCCCCAGGCACCTAATTGATCAGGCAAGCTCAAGCATGGAATACCATGAGCCTTGACTGTTTTTGCTGTGTCATCTTGACTGAAATCATCCACAATCAAAAGGTCATGGCTGTTCAGTGCCAATATTTCAGGTAACAGTTTCTTGAGGTTATCCGCTTCGTTAAAGGCTGGAATGACAATTAATGTCTTCATGTCCAGATGCTTGGTTTAAAATAAGAGGGTCTTTATATACCATAACGCTATTTTTCACAATCCATTGTTGTTATTTCTATGAAATCCAAAGGTGTACTCACATTACATGATTTATTCTTGATCAAAGGAGGCGGTGAACGTTTGGTTCACAGTTTGTGCCAAGGGCTGAGCAGTGACTTGGTGGCCGGAAGTATCTCTGATGCCAGTTTTGATTTGTCGGATTTATCTGGTGAGGTCATCGATTTGAATGGTTTAAGTGGCGTTCCGGGTGTCAAAACCTGGTCTTTGGCAAGGGCATTTAAAAGATTTCATCCTCAAAAAGCATACGAACATGCCATTTACTCAGGCGTGGCCAGCCCTTTGGCCTTGAGGCATATTCAGGCTCAAAAACACTTGTTTTACTGTCACACGCCGCCCCGGTTTGTTTATGACAAGTTTGAACATTACAGTGGCCAATTATCATGGCCAGCAAAACAAGCATTGAAATGGTTGAATGCATGGTTCAAACCTCAGTATGAACAAGCAGTCAGGCAGATGGATGTGGTGTTGACCAATTCAGAATACGTCAAAAAAAGAATCAAAAACTGTTTGGATTTGGATGCTGAAGTGGTTTATCCACCTTGTGATACGTCCAAGTTTCAATGGAAAGGACAGGGTGATTATTATGTGTCTTTGGCGCGTTTGGATGGTTTAAAACGTGTTTCGGCCATTGTTAATGCTTTCAAACAGATGCCAGATAAAAAACTGATAATTGCCTCAGGTGGCGAACAGTCTGCAGCACTCAAAAAAGCCGCAGCTGGTTTTGATAACATCCAATTCACTGGATGGTTGAACGATGAACAACTGCTTGATTTGCTTGGAGGTTGTATTGCCAGCTTATATGTGCCAGAAGATGAAGATTTTGGTATGACACCGGTTGAATCCATGGCAGCCGGTAAGCCTGTGATATGCTCTGACCACGGTGGACCGTTGGAGTCGGTTGTCAATGGTGAAACCGGAATTTATGTGGGTGGTGATTTAGTCAATGAAGTGATAGAAGCCGTTCATCTACTGAGCCCGCAGCGAGCCCAAGGAATGCGGTTGGCTTGTGAAGCCAGGGCTGCTGAGTTTGATACCCGCCTATTTATTCAAAAAATTTCACAATTTTTAAATTAGCTGCGACCTTTTGGCTGGCCAAGGCATCTTATCTACTATAGCAACATAAAATCCAATTAAAAAAGCAGTGAGCCATTTCAACAAAGACATAGACGAAGTCACCAAAGTCCAAGCTTTAAAAGGCAAGCAAGTGGCCTACCGTCGGATATATGATGAGTTCAAATCTCCGGTTTATAACTTGGCTTATCGGATGTTGCAAAATCGCGAAGATGCTTTGGATGTTTTGCAAAACGCATTTGTTGCGGCTTTTCAGAACTTATCACAGCATTCAGGTGCGGTGGCTTTTGGTTTTTGGTTGCGGAAAATTGCCATCAACCAGAGCCTACAACAGATCAAAAAAAATCACCGTCATAAAAGCCATTCCATGACAGACGATTGGGAAGCAGGTGAGGCTGCTCCAGATGTGGATTGGTCCGCAGCACATGATTTGAATGTGCTGTTGCGACAACTGCCTCCATTGTCACGCAGTGTACTTTGGCTTTATGAGGTTGAGGGGTTCAGTCACAAAGAAATTGCTGATTGGTATCAAATGTCAGTCAGTTTTTCCAAGTCGCAACTGTCAAGAAGTAAAAAATTAATGGCCGAATGGTTGGCCAAAGAGGAGCAAGGCAATGACCAGCAACAAAACAATTGATGTGACAACGGCATTAAATCAAGCCGATTTGATGGCGCCCGATGAAGAACGTTTTGATGCCATCATGGATCACATGCAGCTACACAAGCAAAGACAACAGTGGTGGTTGCCCATGGCGGCCATGTTTGTTTTGTTTGCTGCCACTTGGTTGTTGGTGCCAGCTGTTGAATTGGAAACGCATAACGACAAACAACTTGTACAACTGATTGATAAGGTCAACATGATTGAACTGGCAGTCCTTAATCAATCCATCAATCATTCTGAACCTGGTTCAGAGGTATTGGAAAAAATGGTTTCTATAGAAAACTGGTTGGTACAGCTTAATACCAACATTGCGCAGAGCACTGATGAGCAACAGACGCTGGCGTTATTGAATGCAAAACTTGAGGTTTTGGATGATTTGGCTGCTTTACAAAAAAAGTTTAAGCCAAAATCTGAAGAAGCCAATCAACCCATTATTTAGGAGAAATGAAGATGAACCTATCAAAAATCAAATTATCTGCAGCCATTGCATTGGCTTCAGTGGGCGGCTGTGCAGTGGCAGCGGAACAAACCGTCGATGTTGATGTAAAAGTAGAAGGCACAGAAGGCAAAGTCATGATCATAAAAGATGTCAATGGTGAGGTGTCAAAGATCACAGAAACCATTGATTTATCTGATGGTGCCGACATGCAAGAAAAACTGGATGCCTTGATGGAGGCGCACGGAATTGACGTCAACGTTGAAGGTGCTGATATCCACAAAGAAGTGATCGTTTTGAAAGACGGTGAATTACCACATGGTGACCATAAAATGATGTTCATTCAAAAGAGCAATGACGTCAATGTGGACCTTGAAAATGGCGTTGCCAAAGTGATCATTAAAAAGGACAACAACGGCGAAGTTGAGGTCATTGAGGAATCTATGGAAGTAGGTGATGATGTCAACTTGGATGAGTTTATTGATGAAATCATGGCCAAGCACAACATCGATGCCGCTGATGGTGAAGTACATAAAAAAATCATCAAGCTAGACAAACGTGTGATCGACTTGGACCACAGTAAGCCAAGATTGGGATTTATGGCTGCGGTGAGTGATCAAGGCTGGGACGTGATATCTGTGGTTCCTGATAGCGGGGCTGAGGTTGCTGGTATTTTGGCAGGTGATGTCATTGTTTCAATTGATGGTAATGTCACAGGTAAAAACAACATGGGTTTGGATGATTTTGCAAAAAGTGAATATGAGTCAGGTGATTTGGTCGATGTTGTTGTGTTGCGAGATGGTGCTGAAATGGTCTTTGATGTGGAAGCCAAAGTGGTGAACTCTCCTGATGTGTTGATGAAAAATATACACCGCTGGATTGATAAAGATGGCAACGTAGAAATCGAAAACGTCTATGGTCCAAAAACATTTGAGTTTAAGCTGGATGGCAACAGCGATTTTAAATTTGGTGAAAATGAAGTGCATGTTATGACCACAGGTGATGCCGATGCCTACTTTTTTTCAAGTGGTAAGATGAACCAATGGTTGGGCAAAACCCATCATTTTTCTACAATCACTAAAGATTTAGGGCAATACTTTGGAGTCGACCAAGGTGTTTTGGTGTTGGAAGTTGATGCCAATAATAAGCTGGGCTTGAAGGATGGTGATGTGATACAAAGCATCAATGGTGAAGTGGTCAGCTCGCCTAAAGACGTGGTTAAAAAAATGTCAGCCTTGAAAAATGACGACCAAGTAGAGATTGAAATTTACCGCAACAAAGAAAAATTATATTTAGAGTCATAATGGCTTGAGTTATTCAAATCAATTTTGATAGAATACGCACCTCTTTGAAGAACGGCACTTTATCAGTGCCGTTTTTTATCGAATGCCTTAATTGCAGTGGACGCGTAGCTCAGCGGGAGAGCACTTCGTTGACATCGAAGGGGTCACTGGTTCAATCCCAGTCGTGTCCACCACTGCAAAAATAACTCCTCATGATATCAGCCAAATAAGTTTTGATTGCCGTTGGCTTGGAATTTTTCTGCTTCGTCAAACAACCATGATTTGATGATTTGTAACTTCTTGTCATTCTCATGGCTTTCTGGATAAACCAAATAATAAGACATTTGGCTTTTTAATTTCATATCAAAAGGTGCCACCAACAAACCACGGTCAATATCGTCTTGAACCAATGTGGTACGACCCAATGCAAAACCTTGGTGATTTTCTACAGATTCCAGCATGGTTACTGTGTGACTGAATCGAGTGCCCCTGAGGTTGCGTTGTGGTGACAAGCCAGCCACTTCAAACCAATCATGCCAGTCTTCGGTGGTGAAATCTTCGTGTAGTAATTTGGCTTTCAGTAAATCTTCAGGGCGCAATTTATTTTCATAGGAATCGTATAACTGTTTGCTACAGACTGGAAACACATCTTCTTCTAAAAACAGTTCGGCTTTCAATCCTGGGTAGTTAGGTTCAGCAGTGTAGCGAATGGCGATGTCGCAATCATCCTTTTTAAAGTCAGTCAACCACTCGAAAGCGGATATCCTGACATCTAACTCATTGTGTTGTTGTTGAAACTTCCATATCCTTTTGGACAACCATTTTGTGGCAAAGGAGGGCAGAACAGAAATGTTCAATGTTCCTGACGCATCTTGGTTTTTTAACTGCCTGGTGGCCTTTTCGATGCCTTCCAAAGCGTTGCGTACTGAAATCAAATACATGCGACCTTCAAAGGTCAATTTCAAGGCGCGGTTATAGCGTTTGAATAAAGGAACACCCGTGATGTTTTCTAGGTTTTTTATTTGGTGGCTGATGGCAGCCTGGGTCACGTGCAATTCTTCTGCCGCCTTAGTGAAACTTAAATGACGGGCAGAGGCTTCAAATGCTTTGATCGCTCGTAATGGTGGTATATTGCGGTATTTTATGGCCATGTGTTACATTTTACGTATTTTCGGATAAGTGTATTTTATCCGAACGGCAAAAACAATTCGTTTGTTTTTTTATTTTTTTTTCTTAAAATACGCAGCTGTTGAAGAGATGAAACGCTTTTCAACAAAAAGTCTTCTTACAGTTTGAACTTTTGGTGAGTAATTGACTCAAACTGTTAAATGATGAATTTGTTATTCATCTTTTGTTCATCTACATTCAGTAGAATGGTGATGAAAAGGACATAGGATTTTTTCATTGTTCCCAGAAGTCGCAAGACTTCTACCATGTGAGTCAAATCACATGACCAATTGCTGAGGTTTTTCCTCCCTCTTCCTCAGCTGATAGCTTCGGGCCTCTTTTCAGAGGCCCTTTTTTTTTGCCCAAATTATGACATAACTTGTCCAATACAAGGCTTTTGAGGTGTTTGGTGACTTTAAAAGAGTGAAATTTTGTTACAACGGCTTCAAATCATGTTATTTACATAAGTATCAGGTTATCATTTGATGGTGTGTTTTGTTGATTGACCAACAAAAGAGGAATCTGAATGCAAAAAATCATTATTATAATTTTGACGGCATTGTTGTCCTATGGATTCAGTGCTTGGGCGTTTAATCCTGTCGATGACATTCGCATGTTCAATCTGGTGACAGAGTCTTTTACAGCCATAATGGCTGCCTTCTTTTTCTTAAAAGTAGATGCCTTAAAAAACAAGCCTTACCATATCTATTTGTCCTTGGGTTTTTATATGGCATTTGTGGCATTGTGTGCAGATTCATTTGATCAATTGTTTTATCACAACGAGCTATATACCGCAGTGGTTGAAAAAAGCATGAAATTACTGGGTTATGCCATGGTTTTTGTTGGGGTGAAAAAATGGTTGGAAGAGTACCACGAAATGAATTTGGCCCTCAATAGGCAAGCCATCACTGATGGTTTAACGGGTTTATATAACAGAAGGGGAATGCAACAACAGTTAGAAAAAACGCATCAACGTGCAGTTGAAGAAAAAAGAACTTATTGTGTCATTGTGATTGACGTTGATGACTTTAAGGTCATCAACGACACTTATGGCCACGTGGCTGGCGATGAAGTATTGAGTGTTATGGGTAAAGCCATGTTAGACTTTTTAAATGAAACCCAAAAGGTGGGCCGATGGGGTGGAGAAGAGTTTGCGATTTCTGAATTTGGTGTCAGTTTGGAAGAAGCGGCTGTGACATGTGAGGAAGTGCGAATGTATTTGGCTGAACACCCAATGCCAAAATCAATTGCTGACCATCCAGTTACCATGAGTTTTGGTGTCAGTCAGCTCAAAGGAGATGCGTCTTATCTTGATGTGGTGAAAAGGGCTGACCGTGCGCTCTATCAATCAAAAACTGCTGGAAAAAACCGCGTAACTGTTTTATAAAGATTGTTTTAATCTTTGGAACAATGGTTTGAAAAATTTTATTGCGGTATATGACAATGCATTAAGTCCTGAGTTTTGCCAGCAAGTGAGGACTAAATTTAACCAAAGCCCCCATTTGGCACCAGGTGTGACTGGCCAAGGAGTTGATGTCATCAAAAAGAACAGCACCGACATCACCATCAGCCAGTATCCAGAATGGCAGGATGAAATGCAAACCATTCAAACCGCTGTTTTGTCAGGTTTGATTCAATACGTCAGAGAGTACCCCTTTTTATTGGCCGGCGCTGTGGCGTTACAGGTGCAAACAGCCAATGGTTTGGAGCCCATATCCTATGTAGATATTCCTGGGCTCAGCGATGAAGCCTTGGCCAATTTGATTCGAACTGTGTATCGATTGGGTTCAGTGAACATGCAAAAGTACAAGCAAAATGAAGGGGGTTATTTTTATTACCATTCAGAAGTTTATCCGCATCCAAGGGACGAACACAATGATGCTTTGCATCGAACCTTACTTTGGATGTTTTACCTAAATGATGTGGCAGAAGGCGGAGAAACTGACTTTTATTTCCAAAACACCAGCGTGAAACCCAAACAGGGCACACTGGTGATTGCACCGGCTGGATTCACCCACACCCACAGGGGTAACAAGCCCATTTCTGATGACAAATACATTTTCACATCTTGGTTGTTATTCCAGCGGTCAAGTCAGTTGTACGGAACACCATGAATCGGCCGAAAAAAATCGGACAATTGGCCATCAGTTGTAGTGACAAAGACCGCTCGGTGGCTTTTTATCAAAATGTGCTGGGTTTGGAATTGTTGTTTGACACCCCCAGCGGAATGGCATTCATGCAATGTGGAGAGGTTAGGCTGATGTTGACTGAGCTACAGGGCCATGCCAAAGACCACCATACATCAGTGATATATTATCAATTGGAAGATTTGAATGCGTGGTTTAACCAGGCAGCCTTAACTGGCGTGCATGTTGAAAAAGCACCACATTTTGTCGTCAAAATGGCAGATCATGACTTGTGGATGGCATTTTTGCGTGATCCCGATGGTCATTTGGTGGGTTTGATGGAAGAGCGGCCATTTGTTGAATAATTGTTGAGAAAATGTATTGCACATTCGCAACATGTGGGTATAATTCACGGACTTTTAAAAACAAGCGGTAAATTATGAAAGTTTTATCATCTTTGAAATCAGCCAAGACTCGTTCAAGAGACTGCAAAGTGGTTCGCCGCCGTGGAAAAGTTTTTGTGATTTGTAAATCAAATCCAAAATTGAAAGCACGTCAAAGATAAACCGCTCAAAAAGCTGAATAATAAAAAATACCCTCGATTGAGGGTATTTTTTTGCCTGAAGCATTCTGCTTTTATGTAGAATCTCTTGTACAGAATAAATGAGAAATTGCGACAATGGATTATTTAGCCATCAACAAAAAAGCATGGGATGCCAAAACCAAGGTGCATGTCAAGTCACAGTTTTATGATATTCCATCATTTGTTAAAAGCAAGAACAGCTTGAACCCCATTGAGCTGGATGCATTGAGTGATGTTGCGGGTAAAAGTTTGCTTCATTTACAGTGCCATTTCGGCATGGACTCATTGTCTTGGGCGCATCTGGGCGCAACAGTCACAGCTGTGGACTTATCGCCGGTGGCCATTGAGCAGGCAATGGCTTTAAGCAAACAGTGCAAGGTGCCTGCCGATTTTATCTGCGATGATGTGATTCATTATATGCAACAAGGAAGGGCATTCGATGTGGTCTTTACTTCTTATGGAGCCATCTGTTGGTTGCCCGATATCTCAATATGGGCTCAAGGCGTGTCCAGACAACTGAAAGCTGGTGGCACATTTTTTATGGCTGAATTTCATCCAATTTATGATCTGATTGCCGGTTATTCTTACTTTCACAAAAGTGAACCTGATGTTGAAGAAGAGGGTGTTTATACAGAAAACAGCGAGAATCAAGAAAAACAAACGATCGCGGTCTGGTCACATCCCATCAGCGATGTCATAACGGCGTTGATAGATGCTGGATTAACCATTCAATCATTCAATGAATATGATTTCAGCCCTTATGATTGTTTTGAAAATATGCTCGAACGGAAGCCAGGTGAATACATCGCTAAACACCAGGGCAAGAACGTTCCCTTGGTCTATGGTATCAAGGCCATCAAGCCCCACGCTTAGTTTTTAATCAAAAACAAACACAAAGCCTGTCGGCCTTCTGACATCAAGACATTGAAAGTTCGGGCGGCAGCCGTGTTGGTCATGACTTCTAAGCCAATGTTGTTTTGTACCAATGGCAACAGCAGGTCTGTGTTGGGGTATGTGATTTCATCGCCGGTGGCCAACACGATGATTTCTGGTTTGAACTGACAGATTTGATCAATCAAAGCCGCATCTATTTCGGACACGCTTGTGATATTGACAGGAACTATGGGGGCATTCCATGGCACGATAAAGCTTTGCTTGTGAGTTTTGCCAGAGGCATCACGCCATCCTGAGTTGGACAACGTGATTAAATTCGGATGGTTTTGACCGTGTTCAGTTAATTCCATGATGTGTGGTTTATTTGGGTAATTCGTAAACGGGTGCTTTTGGGTTGGCGCGGTATAATGTCACCACTTGGCCTATGCTTTGGACCATCTGGGCGCCAGATGCCTTGATGATTTCCTCAGCCATGTTTTTTCTGTCATCACGATCGGCCCTGATTTTGACTTTCACCAACTCATGACGTTCCAAGCAAATGTCTAATTCTGTGATGATGTTTTCGGTCACGCCTTTGTCAGCAATGGTGACCAAAGGGCTGATGTGATGGGCCATGCCACGCAGGTATTTTGTCGCATTTTTGCTCAAAGGAGCGGCTTGTTTATTCGTTTTGTTTGTCATTGGTGGTAAAATTTCATTTTTGAGTGCGCTTGATTGGGCCGATGAACATAATGAATCAGCAAATTGTGCGCAATTCCTTTAAAGTCTTGAGAAGCTGTATTCACCATATTGGGCGAATATCGGGCGTCAAGAAACCATATAAAGTGCGTATTTTATCAGATGGCAAGAAGTAAAAGTTCAAATCAATGGCTGAAAGAACATTTTGACGATGAATTTGTCAAATTATCACAAGAACGCGGTTACCGTGCGCGTTCGGCGTTCAAGCTGGAGGAAATGGTCGCTAAGTTTGACCTGCTTAAGGGCGTAGAGGCGGTGGTGGATTTGGGCGCAGCGCCTGGCGGCTGGTGTCAAGTGGTCAAATACCATTTGAAGTCTGATGCTTTGGTGGTGGGTTTGGATTTGTTGGAAATTGAGCCGATTGATGGTGTGGAATTCATTCAAGGTGATTTTACATCAGATGAAGTTTATGACCAACTTTTGACACTATTAGGCGAGCGAAAAATAGACCTTGTTTTATCCGATATGGCCCCAAACTTAAGTGGAATGAATGCCATGGATCAACCACGCTGTATGTATTTGGCGGAGTTGGCTTTGGATTTTTGTCATCAGGCTTTGAATAAAAACGGGGCGCATGCCATCAAATTATTCCAAGGTGCTGGTTTTGATGAACACATCCAAAACTTAAGACAGGCATTTAAAAAAGTAACCATATATAAGCCCAAGTCGTCCAGGGCACGGTCAAGAGAAGTATTTGCCGTGGCGCAAGGTTTTAAATAATTTGGGCATTAACAAAGAGAAACAATTTGAATAACGTAGCTAAAAATATATTACTCTGGGTGGTTGTGTTGATGATACTGATGAGTGTCTTCGGCAGTATGTTGCAAACACCTCAACCCAAAGGCCAAGTGGTCTATTCTGATTTCATTAATATGGTACAAAGTGGCCAAATTGAAGAGGTGTTGATTGACCCTGAAACCACCGTGCACAGAAAAATTCGAGCCAAAACCAAAAATGGAGAACAATTTGAAGTGCAGGCCGGTAACGATCCGCATTTAGAGGACGATTTGATTCTGAATAATGTCAAATACGCGGTGGAAGCACCGCAGGAAACCAGTATTTTTTGGCGTATATTCGAAACCATCTTCCCCATCTTGTTGTTCTTGGGTTTGTGGTTTGTCATCATGCGCCAAATGCAAGGTGGCGGTGGAAAAGGCGGTGCCATGAGTTTTGGCAAATCCAAAGCCAAATTATTGAA
>JAUIHY010000263.1 GCA_030432115.1 Gammaproteobacteria bacterium
GGCTCATCACAAATCAACAACTCTGGCTGGCATGCAATCGCCATGGCAATCATTACCCGCTGTTTTTGCCCCCCTGACATTTCATGTGGGTATGAACGGATGCGGCGATGCGGTTCGGGAATCCCAACCAAGTCGAACAATTCAATGGTTCTCGCCAATGCTTGCTTCTTATTCATGCTTTTGTGTAAGCGCAGCACCTCGGCCACTTGGTTACCCACACGAAACACTGGGTTGAGCGATGTCATGGGCTCTTGAAAAATCATTGAAATGCGGTTGCCACGCATGGGCCGCAATTGTTTCTCGTTCAAACGCAGTAAATTTTGGTCTTTAAACCAGATTTCTCCACTGATGTGGCCTGGAGGTTGTGGTACCAAGCCCATAATCGCCAATGATGTGACAGATTTTCCAGAACCTGATTCACCAACCAAACCAATCGTTTGACCTTCTGCTATGTCAAACGACACCCGGTCAACAGCAGTGACGGATTGCCCTTTTGTTTTGAATTGAACGCTTAAGTCACGAACGGAAAGCAATATATTGTTTTTCTTCATCTGTCCTGCTTTGGATCCCAAATATCTCTGAGCCCATCTCCCAAGCGATTGAAGCTCAACAACGTCAGTGACAAAAATGCCGCTGGGAAAAGCAATGCCCAAGGCGCCAATTCCATATTTTCAGCACCTTCACTGACCAAAGCGCCCCAAGAAGTCATGGGTTCTTGCACTCCCAGCCCCAAAAAACTCAAAAAAGATTCTACCAGAATTACCTGAGGAATGGTGAGCGTTGCATAGACCAAAATCACAGGCATCAAATTAGGCAACAGGTGACGCCACATGATTTGGTTGTTTTTTTGCCCCAAGGCAAATGCCGCTTCGACAAAAGCCTGTTGCTTCAAAGCCAAGGTTTGACCACGCACTATGCGTGCCATATCCAGCCACATATAAGCGCCCATGCCGACAAAAATCAACCACAAATGTTGACCAAAAAACACCAACAACAAAATCACCAAAAACATAAATGGCAAGGCATACAACACATCCACCAAACGCATCATCATGGCATCCAGCCTGCCACCATAAAATCCGGCTGTCAAACCATACACCACACCCATCACCACGCTCACCGTGGTGGCCGCCACCGCCACAAACAAAGAGGTCTGTCCTCCCAATAAGCTGCGCACCAATACGTCTCTGCCCATGACATCACTGCCCAACCAGAAATCGCCACCAGGCCCTACCGCCATGGCATCCCAATGTATGGTTTCAGCTTGATAGTTACTGAACATGGGGCCAAACACGCTCGCCAATAAAACAAACAACAGCCAAATCAATGCCAAAAACATGCTAAATGAAAACGTTGATAACCGCCCTTTAATCATGGTCATGCCCATATTGGATGGTCGGATTAAGCCAAGCATAGACCCAATCGACCAAGAGGTTAAATAGTACCGTGAGCAAACCTACCCAAAGTACCACCGCCATCACCAAGGTGTAGTCTCGATTCAAAGCACCTTGAACAAAATAACGTCCCAAACCGGGCAAACCATACAATTGCTCCACCACCACTGAACCCGTCATCAAAGCTGCAGCAGCCGGTCCCAAATAGGACACCACAGGCAGTAACGCGGGTTTTAAGGCATGTCGCCACAGCACCTGCCTGGTCAACAAACCTTTGGCAAAGGCCACTTGTATATAGGGCTGCTGCCAAACCTCAAGCATGGAAGTCCGCATCAAGCGCGCCACATAGGCAATGAAAGGCAAAGCCAAGGTCACAACAGGCATCACCATATGTCGCCAATCACCTCCTTGCCACCCTCCTGCTGGCAACCACTGCCAATACACGGCAAGCCACAGAATCAATAATGGCCCAATCACATAATTTGGCACGGAAATTCCCAAGGTGGCCAAGACCATGCTGCAACCATCTGGCCATTTCTTATGATGCACGGCGGCAACAATACCCAAAGTCACACCCAAAACCAAAGCCACAAGTAATGCCCAAAACCCCAAAGTCAAAGAAACGGGTAGCCCTGCAGCCAAAAGCTGATTAACAGTAAAATCTTGGTATTGAAATGATGGGCCCAAATCGCCTTGAAGTACATCGGATAGGTAATGTATATACTGTTGATGTAAAGGCAAATCCAAACGGTATTGCACCGCCATGGCAGCTTCAATTTCCGGGCTTAAGCTGCGTTCAACATCGAAAGGTCCGCCCGGTGCCAAACGCAATAAAAAAAAAGTCAACGTCAAAATCAACCACATCACCGGCACAGCCCAGCATAAGCGCTTGATCAAGTATGACATCATGGACGCATCATGAACGCATCATTTGGTCGCTGATTTTTTCTGCCATCATGATGGTGGGGGCATTGGTGTTGCCAGAAACCAATGTCGGCATCACAGAGGCATCCACCACCCGCAGACCTTGAATACCATGTACCTTTAATTCCGAATCTACTACCGCCATGTCATCATTGCCCATTTTACAGGTGCCAATCGGATGGTAGATTGACTCAGCTTTTTTACGGATGAATTCGATGATCTGATCATCTGTTTGCACATCACTGCCGGGAAACAACTCATCATCACGGTAGGCATCAAAAGCCGAACTGGCCAGTATTTGACGCTGAATCTTGAAACCAGCCACCATCAGTTCCAAATCATGAGGCGCTGATAAATAATTGGCTTCAATTTTGGCATCTTGAGTTGGATCGGCCGAATGTAAAGTGATTTGACCTCGGCTTTCAGGACGAAGCACACACATATGAACGGTGTAACCACTGCCTTTGATGATGTTTCGACCATGGTCATCTAACATGGCTGGCACAAAGTGAAACTGTAAATCAGGCCGATCATCGGTGGCCAATGGGCTTTGCCAAAAACCACCCGCTTCAGCCACATTAGAAGTGCCCGGTCCTTTTTTGAACAGGTAAT
>JAUIHY010000036.1 GCA_030432115.1 Gammaproteobacteria bacterium
CAGCGATGGGACACTTGTGTTGAACAAGATTGCTTTGTGGTGGCTGAAACTGGTTTTGGTTCTGGCTTGAATTTCTTGTTGTTGTGGCGACTGTGGGAACAGCATAAACACAAGCCCAGACAATTGCATTTTATCAGCTGTGAATTGCACCCTTTGACGGTAGAGCAGTTGAAAACGGTTTGGTCAACTTTTCCAGAATTAAGCGACCAGAGCGATGTTTTGCTGGCCCATTACCCCAGTCATCGTGCAGGTTATCACCACATCAGGCTGGGTGAAACGGTTTCTTTGACTTTGATGTTGGGCGATGCCACAGCCAGTCTGGCGCAATGTCATGCCGCGGTGGATGCCTGGTTCTTAGATGGTTTTGACCCCAAAAGAAACCCAGAAATGTGGTCTGAAAGTTTGTTTCAGCAAGTGGCTCGATTGTCACCTGTTGGGTGCACTGCCGCCACTTATACGGCGGCTTCACAGGTGCGCAAGCAACTGGAAGCGGTGGGTTTTCAGGTCAACAAACGCAAAGGATTCGGTAAAAAACGAGAAATGATTACCGCTGTAAGAACAGCCAAAAATAAACCAAAGGCGTTAAAGCAAAACTGGGCTCCAATCAAAAAAGCGGCAACAAAGCCAGACTCATCATCACTGGACGTGGTGGTATTGGGTGGTGGCATTGCCGGTTTGAGCGTGACTCGAGCTTGTGCCTTGGCGGGTCTGTCAGTGACTTTGGTGGATGCAACAGAACCCATGCAAGGGGCATCGGGTAATGAGGCGGCCATGGTGATGCCATATTTAACAGCACAATCATCGCCTGAGGCGCTGTTTTATTGGCGAGCATTTGAATATGCCACAAACGCCTATTCGTCACCAAACACCGAGGCTTGTTTTCGTCCCTTGGGTGTCAAAGCATGGTGTGTTGATGACAAGCAGCAACAATGGTCAGACACTTTGTTTGATGTTCATGATTGGCCCTGCGAATTGATTCAAAAAGCAACTGAATCGGTTATTTACCCCCGCGCAGGTGCCATAGATACACAAACACTCAAAGACCATTGGCTCTCATATGCTGCCCAAGTGATGACTGCGGATGTTGCAGAAATTAAGAAAAATGGTGGTAAATGGCAGTTATTGGATGGTCATCAAAACAGCATCAAAAGCTGTGATGTCTTGGTGGTGACTGCGGGTATCAACAGTTTGAATTTTGCCCCCTTTGCTGCATTGCCTTTGGTGCCAAAACATGGGCAGGTCAGCATCATACAGAGTGAAGCTGAATGGCCATTTGAGCGAATACAGAAACACCAAGGTTATGCCATACCTTTGTCTGAAAAACGCTGTTTATTGGGTGCTACTTTTGATCACATGGATGAGTCAATGTGGTTTCAAACACCGCAATTGTATGCTGATCATTGGACAAGAAACATGAGCCAATGGCAGGGTTTTAAAGCTTGGCAGTGGCCAAAACATCAAATTGTGGGTGGCAAAGCGGGCATCAGAACCACCACACCAGACCACCTGCCTGTTTGTGGTACTGTGGTGGATACGAACGCATTCAAACAAGATTATGCAGACCTACATCATGGGCGCCACTGGCAAAACTATCCTGCGGCCAAAACCCTAGCCAACCTTTATGTAATGACGGGTTTAGGTGCACGCGGATTCACTTCTGCGCCTTTGTTGGGGCAGTTGTTGTCTGACATGATTTTGGGTCGGCCTTTGCCCTTGGAGTTGGATTTGTGCCGACAACTTCACCCCAACAGGTTTTTGTATAGGCAAATGAAAAAACCATTGAAGTAGTGACTGTTAAGTTTTATCAGTCAATCGTTTAAATTGAAGCTGAAAATAAGCCACTGCCGAAAAGTGGAGTAAGGGCATGGAAAAGTAAACAATACCGGATATGCCAGGGTTACCAGTCAATTTCAGCGTCAAGCAAGAGCAGGCTGCCACCAATACAGAAATCAATTGGTGGGTCATGCTTTGAATGGTAGTGAGTATCTCCAGCTGATCTAATTCCAACAGTTTCTTTTTCTTAATTGCATTGAAATGCATCAAAAACAAAGTGCCAAAAACACCCATGATGGCCGCACTGTAAAAGTACATCATATATATGCGTTGTTCATACTCTGTGAAGCTGATTGTGGCACCATCGGGGAAAACAAACAGCGGGGTTGTGGGTTCACCTATGATCAAGTGCCAAAGGAATACGCTCAATAGCTTCAATGGATAAGCCAAGACCATGACCAAAAATAAAAACAAGGCATTGAAAAAGACCGTCCAATTATCGGCCAATCCATACCGCCTGAAAAACAAATAGTGCTCAATCCATGCGTAACAAATCATCGCAAAACTGAGTAGGAAAGCCGGCAGATCGCGAACCATCAACCACATGTCATAAAACCCATTGCTGGACGTGCTTGAGATGATCAATAATGTGATGGTGAGGGCAAAAACACCATCTGCAAAAGCTTCAAGTCGAGAGACATCACCACCCCGCCATCTGAAACGTTCGTCAGCAATTATTTTTTTATCGAACAGGTGTGCCCTCATGGTTTTCCTCTGGATTGAAGTCATCATCATGTTGCTGTTTTTCAATCAAAAGGTCAAGTTTTGCCATTCACAATTGATTTGTGTAAGATGCTTTATCCGAATCGCTTTCTTTACAAACCATTGAAGAAAAATAGGCCATGACAGACCACCCCATATTCAAAGATTATTTTTCCATTCAGGCAGAAGACTACAGTGTTTATCGTCCTGAGTACCCCACAGAATTGTTCGAATGGTTGGCGTCCTTGTGCCCAGAACACAAACTGGCCTGGGATTGTGGCACTGGCAACGGGCAAGCGGCCGTGGCCATGACCAACCAGTTTTCTTATGTGATTGGTACCGATGCCAGCGAGTCACAAATTTACCGAGCCATGGTTTATCCTCGGGTGGAGTTTGAAGTGGCTTTGGCTGAAAACAGCCCGCATCAAGATGCCAGTGTGGATTTGGTCACTGTAGGTCAGGCCTTGCATTGGTTTGATTTTGACGCCTTCTTTTCAGAAGTCAAAAGGGTGGCCAAACCCGATGGGGTATTGGCAGTATGGTGTTATGAATTGCACCAAATCAGTCCAGAGGTGGACGCTGTGGTGATGGATTATTACCACAACATCATCGGTGGTTTTTGGCCCGAAGAGCGAAAGCACATAGAAAACCGTTATCAAGACATTGCATTTCCTTTTGAATCCATTCCTGCACCCAATTGCACCATGCAAAAGCAGTGGACTTTGAAACATTTGATCGGCTACCTCGGCACCTGGTCAGCGACGCAGAATTACATAGAAAAACACCGCAAAGACCCCAGGGCTGAAATTTTAACGGCTTTAACCGAGGCCTGGGGCGATGATGAAACCAAGACAGTCACATGGCCAGTGACCATCAAAACTTTTCGAGTCAATCCAACAGGGAAAGCATCATGAAAAAAATTGCCGTTTATTGTTCTTCCAGCGATCAGATTCGCACCCCTTTCTTTGATCAAGCCGCTCGCATGGGCCAGTTGATGGCCAAACGCGATATGGGTTTGGTTTATGGCGGTGGCATGGTGGGTTTGATGGGCCAGGTGGCGAAATCCTTGAAAGCCGCCGGTGGACATACCATTGGCGTGATTCCTGAAGCCTTGCACATAGAAGGCGTGGTGAATACCATTGATGATGAGCTCATCATCACAGCCGACATGCACACCCGCAAAGCCAAAATGATTGAATTGGCTGATGGCTTTATCGGTTTGGCTGGTGGTTTTGGCACCTTAGAGGAAATGCTGGAAGTGATGACCTTGAAACAACTGGGCTACCATGAAAAACCCATTGTTTTCCTCAACACCGAAAATTATTACGGCCATTTGTTTGAAATGTTCGAACACATCTATGCCGAAAATTTCGCCAAGCCTGAGTACCGTCAGCTCTACCACATTTCAGAAACACCTGATGATGCCATGGCTTATTTGGCTGCATACCAACCACCTCAATTGCCCGATAAATGGTTTGTTTGATGTGTTATTCAAATTGGATTTAAGTTTTTTCAGTAAAGTTTAATTGCTTGTATGGCCCTGTTAAATTTTGAATTGACGTCCTCAACTCCTAGATCTTTTAACAGTTGTAACCCGTGATTCTTTGGAGTTGTTGATGAGTTTCCATTCTCTACATGATATTGAATAATATTGGTTACGATGTTTTGTGAAACTAGTTTTTCTGAAGTTGGCTTGAGGGCTTTTAAGTATTCTGTACCGCTTCCACAGTAAATATGAATGCTATCAATCTTCAATGTTAAGCACACATTTTTCAAAATATCGTATAGGTTTTGAGACCAGATGCTTTTTTTTGCCCCATTCATTTTTAATTCATAGTTTGCAATTGGAGAATCTGGGTGTAATAAGCCGTACAAGGCAGATAATATTAAAATGTAGGGTTGATTTTTGTTGTTACACCGACTTCGAATTATTTGTGAAAAATTCTTGTGCGTTTTATAGAGTGTCCCATTGTAACGATCAATTGCAGGCATGAGCTTATTTCTTTCAAAAGTGATTTCATTAATATCCATCTGACTTCTACATTTGACTAATGAATCATAAGTATTTTTTGACATCATTGTTTTTAAAGGGTCATCTTTGAAATTGCTTGCAGGCATTCCGCCGAAATGTTTGGTTTTACAGCAAGGAATGATAAGTAATGAATTAGATGTCATAATTTTCTCTGGAATATTGTGTTTTTAGTGAATAAAAGTTTCTGTTCTATGGTGTTCTAAATACTTTTGTTTTTCGACAGACATGCGGGGTATAGAGGCGGTAGAATTTATCCCCCATTCTTCTAATTGTGATATTACCTGGTTGTTTGAACAGATCATTTTTCCAGAGTTTAGGAATGATATATAGCCTTCATCAAATAATTTATCTACATGAGGAGCAAATAGAAATCCATTGTGAGGATCAAGCCTTTCAATATCTGAACTGTCTCTCCATGGTTTTATATGGCTTGCTACTAAAAAGCTAGGAATAGATGTTAGGGTCACAGGGCAAAACGCTTGTATCTCAAACAAAGCCTTTCTGAATTTTCCTTGGCCTATTCTTGCTTGAACAATATTGTTTTTTTCTGTAGCAGATAATTCTGAATTTAGGACTGATTTCTCAATACGGTCATCAAAAGACTTCAACGTTTGGAGTTCACAAGTGCCTTTTTCATGAAAGACATGGACACTGCCTCTAAAGTGTTGAGAGTGCAAAAAAGAGGCCAGTGCTTTTATTCGAGCGGGAAATCGAGACAGGTCGTCAGAATCGAATTTTGCTAAGAATGAATTATCGTTAATAATGATGATATTGTCTTTGAAAGAGTACCCCTTTCCTCCTAGCTCTATTCGTAATATTTCTCCAGACTCAATGTCTTTAGTACTGATATTTTGAGAAAAAGCGTCTGTAAATTTTGATTTTCTTTTGTTGTATTGTATTTCTTTCAATTTATGGTTTCGTTGCCAAAGAATATACAATTTATTCTACATTGAACTAAGTCTTTAGGAAATAGAAAAACACTTCGTTTTCTTGGTGGTAGCCCAGTCGTTCATACAGCTTTTGGGCGGTGGTGTTGTCTTTGCCGGTTTCCAATAAGATGCCTTTGGCACCCATGCTTTGGGCCATGTCTTTGGCCGCGTTCATCAAGGCTTCACCTACGCCTTTTTTCTGGCATGGTCAGCGACAAACAAATCATTCAATACCCAGCTTCTTTGCGCCGAAACCGAAGAAAAAGTCGGAAACAATTGGGTAAAGCCCAAGCCTTTGCCTTGATCGTCAGTGGCCAAGAAGATCACTGATTCCTTGTTATCAATGCGTTCTTTTAAAAATGTTTCGGCCAATGCCAAATCACTGTCTTGATGATAAAACTGGCGGTAGGCATCGAACAGGGGTGACAAAATTCTTAAATCTTGGGTACTGGCTTGTTTGATGGTGTATGCGGTCATGGCGTTTATAGATAGGATCAAAAGCACCATTGTAAAGGCTGGATTTGTTGTTCAGCAAGTGTCGATTGATGTGTGTCAAGGTTGCGATTAAACCGATGAGATAGGATGCGGTTTTCTTTCTCAATGCTTTTGTTATGGAATTGGTTTGTCCTGCTGGTAATTTGCCGGCCCTGAAAGCTGCAGTCAATGCTGGGGCCGATGCGGTGTACATTGGCTTTCAAAATGCCACCAATGCGCGACACTTTACGGGTTTGAATTTCACCAATGAGCAAATAAAAGCGGGTGTGGCTTTTGCCCATGAACGCGGTTGTAAAGTGTTTATCGCGGTCAATACTTACCCTTATAGCCAACAAATGGCCCAATGGCACAGCGCAGTGGATGCAGCAGCAGAATTAGCGGTTGATGCGTTGATTTTAGCCGACATGGGTGTGATGGCTTATGCCGCTGAAAAATACCCAGAACTGAATTTACATTTGTCTGTTCAAGGATCTGCGACCACACATCAGGCGGTGAATTTTTATGCCCAGCAATTTGGAATCAAACGAGCAGTGATTCCACGTGTTTTGTCGGTTAAGCAGGTGGCACATTTGGTTAAAAACAGTCAGGTGCCGATTGAAGTGTTTGGCTTTGGTAGTTTATGCGTGATGGTGGAAGGGCGCTGTTATTTGTCTTCTTATGCCACGGGGCTGGGCCCCAATAATTTTGGTGCCTGTTCGCCAGCATCACATGTCAAATGGGAACAAAAAACAGGTCATTTGGAAACAAGATTGAATGGTGTTTTGATCGATCAAGTACCTGAAGGTGAGTCGGTAGGCTACCCCACCATTTGCAAAGGGCGTTACTGTGTCAACCAACAAACAGGCTATGCCATAGAAGAGCCCACCAGTTTAAACACATTAGAAATTCTTTCAGAATTACACCAGCTGGGTGTGGCGGCCATCAAGGTTGAAGGCCGACAAAGAAGCCCAGTTTATGTCAAACAAGTCACTCAAATCATGCGCTCGGCCATAGACCATTGCAAAATATCGGGTGACGATTATCAAGTCAATCCCCAGTGGCAAGCCGACTTGGCGGCGCTATCAGAAGGCCAACAAACCACATTGGGTGCATATTACAGGAAATGGCAATGAATTCAAAAACCTCACACACGCTCGTTTCAAACTCAAAAAAAGCCAGTATTTCGCTGGCTCCCATTCCTTACTTTTGGTCGGCCAAGCAGGTACATGCCTATTATGAACGGATGGCTGAATCGAAAGTGGATGTCTTTTATTTGGGCGAAGTGATTTGCAGTAAACGCAAAGCACTTCGTTTGAATGATTGGTTAGACATCGCTCGCATGTTGAAAAATCAAGGCAAGGAAGTGGTGTTGTCCACTTTGTCTTTGGTTGAAGCGGCTTCTGAATTGTCGGTGCTCAATAAAATCTGTGGCAATGGAGAGTTCATGGTAGAAGCCGGTGATTTATCAGCGGTGCATATGTTGTCTCAGCTCGGTGTGGATTTTGTGTTGGGTTCAACAGTGAATATCTATAACCACGACAGTTGGCGGAAAATGAAACAGTTGGGTATGAAACGCTGGGTGCTGCCCATTGAGCACAGCGAACAAGACATCGAATCTTTTGGAAACATCATGGGCTGTCAAACGGAATTGATGGTTTGGGGGCGATTGCCATTGGCCTATTCGGCGCGATGTTACACAGCCAGAACACATAATTTGGCCAAAGATGATTGTGGTTTTGTTTGTGACCAGTACCCTGATGGTTTGAAATTGGCCACCCAAGAAAATGATGAATTTTTGGTGATCAATGGCATCCAAACGCAATCAGCCAAACAATACAATCTGTTAGAAAACATGCCTCATCCCGCGATAGACATTTATCGCGTGACGCCGCAAATCTCGCACAGCGAAGCGGTGGTGGCATTGCTGAGAAAACGCTTGGATGGCGAGCTCAGCAGCGCACAGGTGCATGAATCGGTCATTAAGTTGTTCCCTGAATATGCCATGAGCAATGGTTATTGGTTCAAGCAACCAGGCATGAGCCAACACACAACAGTGTTGCAATGACTGAATCTCATACCGAATGGAATCAACGCATCGCTCATTGGTTAGACAACCATTCAAGCGACTGCTGTCACAGCTTGCGTGATTTCATTGGTCAATTTAATTCTCCCAGCAGCTTGTTGGCAGTTGATGTCCAAGTAGATATTTGCCACGAAGTGACCGCTTTGTGCCACAAAAGTTTGCTCAATCAAGGGCCAGCCTTGCTGTTCAATAACACAGGGCATGACAGTCAAATACCGGTGTTAGGCAATTTGTATGGTCGCACTGATCGTGTGCTCAAAGCATTGAATGTCAGTTCTATGGACGAAGTCAGACAGTTGGGAAAGCAATTGGCCTATTTTCAATCCCCTGAATTGCCCCGCTCAGTTCAGTCGGGCAAAGGCCATTTGAAACAATTGTCACGCTTGGCCTATGTGAACCCCCGGGTGGTGCCAGAACCGGCGTGTCGAGAAACTGTTATTAGGGGTGAAGGTGTGGATTTGCATGCCTTACCCATTCCCACCTGTTGGCCAGAAGATGCGGGTCCTTTGATCACATTTGGTATGGTCATCACCCAAGCGATTAATCAAGGCAGGCAAAACATTGGCATCTATCGACAGCAAGTATTGAATAAAAACCAACTCATCATGCGCTGGTTAAAGCACCGCGGTGGTGCCACCGATTTTCAAGCTTGGAAAGCCGAGGGCAAGCACAAAAAGTTTCCCGTGGTTGTGGTGATTGGTGCCGATCCTGCCACCACCATGGCCGCCGTATCACCGATTCCAGATACCCTGTCTGAATTTCATTTTGCTGGACTGTTGCGCGGTGCCAAAACGCAGGTGACACCGAGCTTGTTACATCCTGATATCATGGTGCCAGCCCATGCTGAAATTGTTTTAGAGGGGTATGTGTCATTTGAAGAACAAGCCGAAGAGGGGCCGTTCGGTGACCACACAGGTTATTACAATTCAGTGGAATCATTTCCGGTATTTACGGTGGAATTGATCAGCATGCGCCGTGATGCCATTTATCAAAACAGTTACATGGGGCACCCTGGCCAAGATGAACCTTCGGTGATGGCATCGGTTTTGAATGACTTGTTTGTGCCAATATTACAAAAACAATTCCCTGAAGTTTTAGATTTTTACCTGCCACCTGCAGCATGTTCTTATCGCATGGCTGTGGTGCGAATCAATAAACAATACCCAGGACATGCCCGTCGCATCATGATGGGCATATGGTCTTTTTTGCGTCAGTTCAGTTACACCAAATACATCATTGTTGTGGATGAAGACATTGATGCGCGGAACTGGGATGATGTTTTGTGGGCCATCAGTACCCGTTCAGACCCCGTGCGTGACAGTGTTTTGATGGACAAAACACCAGTGGATTATTTGGATTTTGCCAGTCCAGAAAGTAATTTGGGCGGCAAAATGGGCATAGATGCCACCAGTAAGTGGCCACAGGAAAGTAAACGAATATGGGGCAGGGTGATCATTCAACCCAAACCACTCAAACAAAAAATTGAAGCACTATGGAATCAAATACTATCAAGCAATCCAATGTAAACACCTTGCCTCAGATGCCTGCGCCGTTTCAAAAAATCACGGCGCACACACCCTGGTTTGTGACCAAATCTGTGGTGGCATTGGCTTTGAATCAATTATTCAAAACAGCCTGTGCTGATGACACGTTGGCATTTTTAATTAACAAAAAAGTGGCGGTCAATCTGCTCGACAGTGGCATTAAATTCAGCATCACAAGTGATGGTAAAAGAATCATTGTACTGCCATACAATCACCAAGCAGATTTAAAATTAAGCGGCACGGTCTATGCCATGATGTTATTGATGTCACAACAAGCCGATGCCGATGGTCTGTTTTTCAAACGACAATTGCTCAGCGAGGGGGATACCGAACTGGGCTTGTTTGTGAAAAACTTTTTGTCATCGATTGATTCTGAACAATCAAAGTTGCATCACTTCAGTCTAAGGCTGAGTCACAAGCTGGTTCAGTTGATAGATGCTAAGGGGCGATTGTTCTCACAACTCAAAGCTAATTCTTGAGTTGTTTAGGAGTGATGTAAGCGACGAGCTGACAGCTGTCAGCGGATAAATTAGCCCAATGGTGGCCTGTGAATCTCAGTTGGGCATAGCCACAAGTGGGGAAGTTTCCGATAAGTTCGCCGGTGAGGTGTTCAATCAAGTCAGTCATGCCTGGGTTGTGACCCACCATGGTGATGTGTAGAAAGGCGTCATTGCGTGCTTGCCACCAGCTCAACAGAGATTGTGCATTGAAATTGTACAAGTTGCTGTCAGTGGTCCAACTGGCGTTTGATGAGGTGTGAGATAATAATGACTTGATGGTCAATTGCGCCCTTTGAGCATGGCTACAAAAAATCCGATCCATAGCCGTAGATTGTTGTGCCAAGGCAGTAGCCATCAATGCACAGTCTCTTAATCCCCTTTTTTTTAACGGCCTGTTTTCATCCTGTAATGAAGGGTCGTCCCATGAGGATTTGGCATGTCGAATTAAATGCAATGTTTTCATGGATTAAGCTGGTAATTTGATGTGTAGTTGGTTGAGTAAGTAATAATAGCTAATCACAGTTAGAGCACCCAGTCCCAGAACCAAAGTCATTCTGTATTTCATGCCGTGTTGCTGGTGCTTAGACCGGTCTTTGTGGTGGGTGACATCCATCATTTCATCACCGAAATAAATTGACAAAAATGTGCCCAAAGCACTGATGATCAGAATGGACCAAAAAGGGTAAGGTTGTAACAGAATGTGTTTTAAAATTTGGGTGATAACCGACAAATCATAAACCGCAGGGTCAAACGTGACAAACAGCAGATTGATAGCCACTGCACAAAACCAGATGATAATTTGTGTGACCACCATTCTCACATTAAACAACAAGCGCAAAGGGAAAGCCAAAATAAAACCACCATCAGCCACGGGTGTGCACAAAACAAAAAAGCTCCAGCTTAACAAGGCCACGGTGGCACCTGCTGATGCGCCTAGGTGCCAGCTCATGTATATAAAATAAGCCAACAAAATACCCACAAGTGCTATAAACCTGAATAAAGTTTCCTTGTGTGTTGGGTGTTTGGAATGAAATTTTTCGCCAGTTTTTATCATCGTCTTAACGCCAGTTTTAATTCCTGTATGCAGATCTCAGCAGTTCCTGAAAATGGTGTACGCCAGATTCCCTTTTAGCACACAATGGCCCTGGTGTGTAGCTGCCTGAGGCGTAGCCTTTTTGCACCGCTTCGCAAATGCCAATGTCTTCGGATTGAACTTTGTCGCTGAAATCACGGTCCTGTTCAATTAATTTTGCTAAGGCATCAGCTGGTAATTTGGGGTAATAATAATCAAAAATCACTTTGCATTGTTGTGCGTTGATGGGCAGCACTTGATTGCTTTGAACACGATTGGGCAGGATATTGAACATGGTGTTGGGGTAGGCAAAATAATAATGCGCTTGGCCCTCACCATAGGGGTTGTCATCACAGGCAGCGTTTTCTATGGGACTGTACTGGTAACTGTGCCACTGTTTCAATTCAGTTTGATAACTTTTGTAGTCCAGTAGTTTATTCAAGCCCGGGTGTACGTGGGGTAAATGGTAGCCTTCGAGGTAATTTTCCACATAGACTTTCCAGTTACAATCAATGATAAATTCATCGCGCCGACAAAACACCATTTGGCTCATGTCGATGGGTTTGATGTGTTCTGCTATGCCATCATAAACGGCGGATAATTCTGGTACATCATTCCCAAGAGCGATAAACACAAAGCCTTGCCAAATGTCGCTTTTGATTTCAGGCAGTTTGTGATCGCAGACATTGAAGTTTTCGTTGTGTTGCATTTCGGGTGCCGATTTGAGCTGGCCGTTCAAATGATAGTTCCAACCATGGTATTTACACATCAAGGTTTTGCTGTTGCCGTTTTTCATGGCCAAAGGCCCACCGCGATGACGACAGACATTATAAAAAGCCTGAATGCCATCGCCCGTGTTGACCACTATCACTGGAATACCCGCCACTTCATGCACCACATGATCGCCTTGGTTTTGCAGCTGACTGACATGCGCTGTCAACTGCCAGCTGTTTTTAATGACCACCTGCTTATCCCATTCTGCAAAGGCTTTGTTCACATACACTTCAGCGGGTAAAGATGAGGCTTGGTCTAAATGCTGTGCCTTGAATGCAGACTGGTTCATTGTCATTAGAATGATAAAAACTTTTATTCTAACCCATGAAGGTGAAATTATCAGTTTGAGAAATTTGTTTTGTTTCCGTGAGATTTGCGTGATTTTTGCGCTTGATAATGGATTCACTTTGATTGAAACGAGGAACAAAAAATGAAAAACAGATTTAAAAAAGCAACGCTGATCACTGCCTTGGCGGCGGCTTTTCAGACACAGGCAGTGGAATTAAGGGTCACAGTTGAAAACTTAAATACAGCAGGTGGTTTGTACTTCACGCCTGTTTGGGTGGGTTTTCATGGCGGTGATTTTGACCTTTTTGATGCGGGCAGCATGTCATCTGAAGGCTTAGAACGGTTGGCCGAAGATGGTGATGCAACGACTTTGCGTGCAGATTTTTCAGGCAATGCCGGCATGGATGACATGATCTTCAACGAACCGGGTTTTGCTGGTGCGCCTGTTTTTGATCCAGGCCAAAAAAGCATGGTGACCTATGACCTGGATCCCAACACACATCAATATTTCAGTTATGCCACCATGGTGATTCCATCCAATGATGCCTTTGTCGGTAATGACGATGCCATGGCTTATCAACTGTTCAATGACCAGGGTGAATTCAATGGTCCCATGTCATTTGTGGTTTATGGTAATCAAGTGTATGACGCAGGAACTGAAGCGAACAATGAAATGGATGCGGCCTTTTTTAACCAAATGGCCCCTAATACAGGCACTTCCACTCAAGATGGCATTGCCATGCATACAGGCTTTAATGGTTCTGTAGGTAACCCAGATGGCACACCTGTGAATTTTCTCGGTGGCGCTTTGCCTCCTGGCACCACATTGGATGCCATGGCAGGTGATTTCACTTACCCAGGACATGCTTTGATGCGCATCACCATACAACAAGCCCACGAGCCTGTTCGTGTGAGCATCAAAAACACAGCCGACCAAGGCGGTACTTTTTTGACCCCTTTCTGGCTGGGTTTTCATGACGGCAGCTATGACTTGTTCAATGCGGGCGAAACCGCATCGGCTGCATTGGAGCGGGTGGCCGAGGACGGGGCATTTGATGCCTTGAATGCAGATTTTGATGCTTCAGGTGCCGGTTTGGGAATGATGGTGACAGATCCTGAAGGATTTGCAGGCGCTCCACTTTTTGATCCCGGTATGAGTGAAACGGTGGTGGTTCAGCTTGATCCGGCGAACAACCGTTACCTCTCTTACCTGTCTATGGTGTTGCCATCTAATGACGCTTTTGTGGGTAATGATGGTGCCATGGCTTATCAGTTGTTTGATGAAGTTGGGACATTCACAGGGCCTGTGAACATCAAGATTGGTGCCACAGGTGTTTGGGATGCAGGCACTGAAGCCAATACCGAATCAGATGCGGCATTTTTTGATCAATCGGCCCCGGATACTGGTGATGCCACCAGTGATTTGATAGCGATGCATCCTGGCTTCAATGGTTCAATGGGGAATCCAGATGGGATGCCGCAAAACTTCCTGGGCGGTACCAACGGCCCTGGTTTCACCTTTGATGAAACTGCAGCTGACTTCACAGCACCAGGCAATCAGGTGGCAGAAATACGTGTTTCTCGCATGGTTGATGGTGGCTTCAGTGGTTCATGGTATAACCCAGAGCGGTCTGGGCATGGTTTCGTGATTGATGTGACCAGCAACCCAGATGGATCAGGAGCCCGTGCCATGGTTTCATGGTATGCCTATCAAGCGGATGGTTCGGGAGATCAAATGTGGCTGGTTGGTGTTGGACCAGTGGTAGGAGATACTGCCATTGTTGATTTGGAGGTGACAGAAGGCGCTACTTTTGGAGCAAACTTTGACAGCACGGATGTGATGAAGACATTGTGGGGGCAGGTGAAAATCAAATTCACTGACTGTACCACTGCTCATCTCAGCTATGAATCGGTACTTGATGGCTTTGGATTAGGCGATGAAAACTTAACAAGGTTGACATCAGGACCAGTAGATTATAACGGCGCTTGTCAACAGTAAATCATGAAATAAAAACATTGCCTACGCCATGTGGGCAATGTTTTTTGTAAGAAAATATGTCTCATACCTTTCTCATACACAAAGCGGATCAACCGAAACAAAAAATCAAACGGGAGGCAAGCGGCGTGAACAGCAAGCAAATTTTAGTGGTAGAAGATGAATTGGACATTGCACATTTGATCAAAATTCATTTGATGGACGTGTGTGATCAAGTGACTTTGGTTCATGATGGTGCCCAAGCTGTACAACTGCTGAAACAGAAAAAGTGGGATGCCATCATCCTCGATTTGAAACTACCCAATGTGGATGGTTTAGAAATTTGTCGCCGAGTTCGTGCTGAAAACCAATGGGTTCCCATTTTGATGCTGACCGCCAAATCGACCGAATTAGACCGGGTTTTGGGACTGGAAATGGGGGCTGATGATTATTTGCCCAAACCCTTCAGTGTCATTGAACTGGTGGCACGGGTCAAGGCCTTGTTGCGACGTGCCCAAGTGACACAAGCCAAAGAAATACCAGTTGAAAACATTGTTTGTGAAGATTTAGAAATTAACCCGGAACAACGTGCTGTTAAATTGTGTGGACAACAAGTCAAACTCACCGCCAAAGAATTCGATTTACTGCATTTTTTCGCCAGTCACCCTGATAAAGTGTATAACCGCTCGCAATTATTAGACGAAGTGTGGGGCTATGGCCATGATGGCTATGAACACACAGTGAATTCGCACATGAACCGCTTGAGAAGTAAAATTGAAGCAGACACACATCAACCCAAATACATCGAAACGGTTTGGGGTGTTGGTTATAAGTTCATTGGTCAACCAGCCTAAGCATGGCAGCTGAAATCGTGATAGCTGAATCCCGAGCCGAACAACGCAGCATGTCGTTGAGTAAAAAACTGTCATGGTTTTTGGTTTCCTTGTTTGTCATCATGGGTGTGGCACTGGCTTTCATTGTTCGTTTTGCTACTGAACAATATAACTTGGAAATGACTCAAAGGCTGAATGGCTCCATTGCCATGTATGTGGCAGCCGAAGAGCAACTGATTCAAAATGGCGTACACAACGAAGCGGCCATCAACCGCTTGGCAGCGCGTGCCATGGTGATTAACCCCACTGTTGAAGTGTATTTGTTGGATAAAGAAGGCCGCATTTTAAGTCACAACATCCCACAAGATGTGACACTGCAAAAACGCATACCTTTACAGGCTGTCAAGGAATTCTTACAGCCCGATTCGCCAAGACCTTTGTTGAGTTTAGATCCGAGAAGCCCCAACAGTCACAAAGCCTTTTCAGCAGCCGAAGTCAGGTTCAATGACCAACTGGAAGGTTATGTTTACGCCATATTGGGTGGTCAAACTTACGAACAATTGGCCAAAGACATCAGTCAAAGTTACATATTAAAAATTGCATTGGCCAGTATTTTGGCGCTGTTGTTGCTGAGTTTTATCGTTGGTTGGTTGGTGGTCAGGGTTTTGACCAGGCCTTTGAAAAAACTCACTGCGGGTGTGTTGAATTTCCAAAATCAAATCACAGGTCAAGAAGCACCAAACAATGCACCAAAGAACAAGTCCAAGGGTGACGAAATCATGGTTCTGAGTCAATCGTTTGCTGAAATGAAAAACAAAATAGAAC
>JAUIHY010000264.1 GCA_030432115.1 Gammaproteobacteria bacterium
CAGCTGGCGCGTTGGTTTTTGAAAACGTGGTCCAGACAGGCCTGATTACAAGCGATGCAGGTGTTGATGGCTTGTTCTTGACCAATTCTTGATTTTTTCACCAAATGTGGGTCAGCCAAAAAAGGTCTGGCCATGGAAACCATGTCGGCTTGCCCCGTAGCAATGATGTCTTCAGCCACCTGTGGGTGGTTGATGCGGTTGGTGGTGACCAGAGGTACCGACACATGTTCTTTGATTTTTTCGGTAACCCAGGCAAAGCCTGCGCGTGGCACCATGGTGGCGATGGTCGGTACGCGGGCTTCGTGCCAGCCAATGCCGGTGTTGATGATACTGACGCCTGCAGCTTCCAACAATTTGGCCAGGGCGATGACTTCTTTGATTTCAGAACCGTTGTTGACCAATTCAAGCATGGACAAGCGGAAAATGATGATGAAGTCAGCTCCCACAGCAGCTCGTGTTTGTTTGACAATCTCTAATGCCAAGCGACAGCGGTTTTCAAATGAGCCACCCCAATCATCTGTTCTGTCATTTGTGCGCGGTGAAATGAATTGATTGATGAGGTAGCCTTCAGAGCCCATCACTTCCACTCCATCATAGCCGGCATCCTGGGCTAATTGGGCGCAATTAACAAATGATTTGATCTGTTTGACGATGCCTTTTTCATTCAAGCGCTTGGGTTTAAAGGGTGTGATGGGTGATTTTTTATCCGTAGCCGATACAATAAATGGGTGGTAGCCATAGCGCCCAGAATGCAGGATTTGCATACAAATCTTGCCATCTGCACCATGCACCGCATCGGTGACGATTTTGTGTCTTTTGGTTTGAAAGTTGTATTTGAGAAAACCCGAAAGCGGTGCCACCCAGCCAGCGATGTTGGGTGCTATGCCACCGGTCACAATGATGCCAGCTTCGCCTTCGGCCCGTTGTCTGAAATATTCAGCCAGTTTGGGGTAGTTTTTGGCACGGTCCTCTAAGCCAGTGTGCATGGACCCCATCAACACGCGGTTTTTGACTTCGTGATTGGCTACGTTTAATGGGGCAAATAAATGTGGGTATGTCTGTTCGCTCATGAATTTCTCAAATGTATCAATGCTTTTCTGGCCTGCTGCCAGCGGCTTTGTTCCCAAAAAGGTCGGGTGGTGGCCAATGTGGATTGGCCTTTTAAGCGCCTTATTTTAGATAATTTTTGAGTGTAATGGGGTAAATATTTCAAACGATTGTTTGAAAGTAATTCTGTGCACAAATCGAAGTCGCAAACCAAGGTCATGTCGATGTCTGCATCAACACAAGCTTGGTATCTTTTTTCAACTGGACCCACGCATTCGGCTGCTTTCATGCCCAAATCATCACTGATGCTGATGCCATTAAATTGGTGTTTCTTGCGCAGCAAAATTTCATTCCAAACCTGTGAGTAGCCAGCAGGTAAATCACAGGATTTGCTGTAAATAACATGAGAAAGCATCATGGCATCGATGCATTCTGCTTGAATCAATTGGACAAAGGGCTTGAGGTCAAGTTGTTCAATCTCATCCCAGAGTCGGTCATCAATGGGCAGCTCAAAGTGAGAATCTGCCACCACCGTTCCATGACCAGGGTAGTGTTTACCTGTGGTTTTCATGCCGGCGGCTTGCATGCCACGGCAGTAAATTTCGCCCAAGGTAGCTACAGTGTCGGCATTGTTAGAAAAAGCCCTGTCACCGATCACATTGGAGCCATTGTCAATGTCTAACACCGGTGCAAAGCTCAAGTCGATACCGATGCTGAGTAATTCCGATGCCATCAACCATGCATGGAGGTGCGCATAGGTTTTGCCCTTGTCATTGTTGTCATCAAAAGCGTCACCGATGGTGGCTAAAGGTTCCAGTTGTGTGAACGGCAATCCAAAACGAATCACCCGACCACCTTCTTGATCGACGGCAAAAAGACATTCATCGCCTTTGATGGCTTTGATGGCTGTGATGAGTTGTGTGAGTTGATAATAATCTGTGAAATTTCTTTTGAAGAATATCACCCCACATACCAGTGGGTGTTGTAGGTTTTTGATGTCTTGGGCGGTCAATTCAGGCCCCGCCAGGCCAATCATTAATGCGGTCATTTTGCCATTATATTCATTTTGGCATGTGTGTATACAGCATGTGCGGTTTCAAAAATGTGACACAGTATGCAAATACAAAAATGTCCGAAAAAATCGAACACATGTTCATGTTATACCTAATGGAATTAGTTTAAAAAAGGGGCTTGTTTTATTCGTTCAATTCTTTATAATCGTTACAGTTTTGTTAAGGCTGACAATAAATGTCACTCTAATTAAGTCAGCAAACAAAGTGCCCTAAAAAATAAAATATGAGGCTCAAAAGCCCGATAAAAGATTAAAAATATGAGGCCCAAAGGCCCAAAAAAAAGAGGAAGTAGAGGAGAGTAAAGTCGTTAAGGCTTACAGTTAAAAACCATGTTCATTTGAGCATGGTTTTTTTTTGCCCTACAGGGATGTAGCGTGAGCAGGACGCAGAAGCCACGCCTACAGGAAGTAAGGCGTCGACGGAGGGATACTGCCATGGATGGTAGGTAATACAATGCAAGGAGCAATTGTCGAGGATGCCGGCAGCAGACAACTGGAAGGGGTGTAGGGCTTGGTCGGGTTTGGCAGCCAATAACATGGCGTTGGAAGGCAAAGACCACCTTTCAAAGTGGTCAATATTTTCTGGTGAAATTTTGGCAAGTGTATTGAGTTAAGTTCACAGTTCCCAATCTTCCTTGGTTGTTCCAAACAAGTGGTCAGCAATGTCTTGAACGAGTTTATTCAAACCGTGTTTGTTGATTGAAGAAATCACATGAAAGCCGCCTTCCCAGCCCATGGCTTCGGCATAGCTCGCCGCCAATGTTTGTGCTTCTTCTTCAGTGGTG
>JAUIHY010000265.1 GCA_030432115.1 Gammaproteobacteria bacterium
CTCATCATATCTGTGGCTGGTTTGGGCAATGTTTTGAAAGTGTCGCTGGTCGTCATATTTTATAACCCCGGTGAATGGCCACCATACCACCTGACAGGTTTTCATAGGCGCACATGGCCATGCCCGCTTTTTCAAACATGGATTTCAAGGTTTCTTGATTCGGGTGTTTTCTGATGGATTCGACCAAGTATTGATACGAATCTCTGTCGCCAGCAATGAACTGGCCAATTTCGGGTAAAATTTTGAATGAATAAAAGTCATACACTTTGCTCATCAGTTCATTTTTGACCTCTGAAAACTCCAAAACCAAAGCTTTCCCACCCGGTTTCAATACGCGTTCCATTTCATTTAAGGCTTGTTGTTTATCGGTCACATTTCTGAGGCCAAAAGCCATGGTGATGGCATCGAATGTGTTGTCTTCAAATGGCAAAGCTTCGGCATTCATCTGTACACATTCAAAGCGGCCCATAAAACCGGCATCAATCATACGGTCATTACCGACGTCCAACATGGCTTGGTTGATGTCGCCGATGATGACATGACCTGATTCACCAATCAATGGCATCATCAGTTTGGCGATGTCGCCTGTGCCACCTGCCAAATCTAAGACTTTGTTGCCTTCATGGATGCCACTGGTGCCAACAAAGTGACGTTTCCACAAACGGTGAATACCGGCTGACATCATGTCGTTCATGATGTCGTATTTGCTGGCCACTGAGGTAAATACTTCGCCTACCAGTTTTTCTTTGTCTTTGACGTCCACATTTTTGAAGCCAAAATGGGTGGTTTTTTCTGTGTTATTTTCTGGGTTCATTTCATGACTCGGTGTTGTTGAATGATTCACGGCGTAATCGAATCAATGCAGAAATGTCTTCATCACCATGACCTCTGTCCATCAGTTGGGCATAGTCGGTGATGCTTTGGTTCACCAAATCCATATCGGCATTCAAGTCTTTGATCGCTTCTTGACATATTTTCAAATCCTTATGAAGCAGCTGTAACTTAAAACCGACATTGAATTCATCTTTGACCATGGTGTGACCGCGGTTGTCTAAGAACCAATTGCCCGCCGCCCCTGCGCTCAAAACTTCAATGGCTTTTTTCATGTCCAGATTGCAGTGCTCAGCAAAGGCCAAGGCGCCACAAACGGCTTGTGCCACACCGGCGACCATCACTTGATTCACTGCTTTGGTGGCTTGGCCTTGTCCCACTTTGCCCACATGGGTGATTTGCGACCCGATGGCGGCAAAGATTTCTGAGGCCCGTTTATAATCGGCTCGTTCGGCGCCGACCATGACGGATAATGTGCCTTTTTTAGCACCTTCCACGCCACCTGATACTGGTGCGTCCATAAAAGAGATGCCACGCGATGCCAAATCATCTGCCAAAGTGCGTGCTGTTTTTGGGCTCACGGTGGAGCAATCAATCACAGCAGCGCCAGGTTTTAAATGGTCTATGAATCCAGCCACCACATCCAATAAGTCTTGGTCAGCAGAAACGCAGGTTAGAACTGTATCAGCTGCTTGAAAAAGGGCTGCATCGGATTCAAATTCTGGCAAATCCAATTCGTTTTGCATCGCTTTGGTTTTGCCTTCAGTGCGGTTTTTGATACCGACCAACAAGCCATTTTTGTGTAGGTTTCTTGCCATGGGTCGGCCCATGGCACCCAGGCCATAAACCACCACTTGGTTTAATTTGTTGTCACTCATACCTATGGGTTAACAATTAAAACGCGTATTATAACCGACCTGCTGGGCTATTGTTTGACTGGTGTCAATGTCTCGCTGGGTTTGTGGCTGGCATACCCAATATCACTTGCCATTCAGTTGAACTTGGGTCTTGATATTGGCTTTTTGTTTCCTTGGCCGAGCTGAACAGCTGACCCCATGCGCGATCTGATGAGATTTGGTCTAAATATATTTTTTGAGGTCCAGACTGTACCAGTAGGTGTCCAACTTTGAATTGATTGAGGTTGGCCAGCGTTCGATCTTGTGTGTCTAATATGTGAATCTGATTGAATGACAATTGGCCTTCGCTTTGCCATTCATTGCTTTGCCAAAACAGGGACTGCGCGGCTTGCAGTTTGCCTTGGACAAATTGCAAGCCTGTCAGCTGATTCAGCCAAGGACTGAGGCTTAATACAGGCCAGGCATTTATCATGATTTGTGCATTGATTGCATTGGATTCAGTCACGCTTTTGATGACCAAAGTTCCTCCTTCTTGTTGCTTTAAATGGAGCGAAAAAGCCTTGGGCATCAAATCGTTGTTCAGCTGATGAAGGTTAAATTGCTCAATGGTGCTGTGAACAGTTGATGACAGGTTTTTATCAGTAACACGCAGCTCAATGGCATCGGCAGTCAGGTGGTTCAATTCGAATTGCCAATCAGAGGGCGTTGACTGGCTTGTTGCTCTGCTTGCCCAAGGTAACAGTGCAGCTATGGCTCCCTGTTTGACGGTTAAATGGTTCACATTGATGAGTTGTCTATTGAGGTTAATGCCTATGTCTTCTGAACGCAGGAACAGGTTTGAAAAATTAAGTTGCTGTTCCCATTGGCCAGCCAGCTCAAATGCTTCCAACCAGTCAACAGAAATTTGGGGGCTTTGCTGTGCTGCCCATTTGACGTGGGCTTGACCGCTGATAAGCCCTTTGTTTAATTGCAGCGACCAAGGTGTTTCTAACCAAGGGTTGAGGCTGCTGCTGTTGAAATGGTTCAGATTGAGCTGGGCCGAGAGCGTGGTGTTGGCGTGTTGGTAAGTGCCTGTAATGAATAGTTGCTCTTGTTGCTGGGTGTTGAGGTTGAGCTCAAAAGTGGCTCGATGATTGGACAGGTTGAAGCCCAGTATCTGTACCTCGCTGTTGACCAATTGAATGGGTTGATTGATAAAGGGGG
>JAUIHY010000037.1 GCA_030432115.1 Gammaproteobacteria bacterium
GTGGGTGAATCAAATTCAGCAGCGCAAGAATCCACCCGCTTGTAAACAGGGTGAACATTAAATCCATGTCGTTTGGCACGGACTTCAGATTCTTCAACAGACATCAATTCAGCCATGCGGGCATCAGAAAAACCTTCTCGTTTTAACTGCAACATTTGTTTTTGGCACAAATCATCCAAACCATGTTCGGTCAACGCCATTTCAATGTTCACCAAGCGTTCAATATGACCCAAGAACCAAGGGTCAATCTTAGAAATATCAAACACCTGTTCGACGCTGTAACCTTGACGGAACGCATCTGCCACATAAAGCAATCGATTGGATGAGGGCTCTCTGATTTCTTTGTTCAAATCAAAACCATCGGCAATTTGCTCCGCTGAAACCATGGGGTTCAGGCCAGTTTTACCCGTTTCCAAACCACGCAATGCTTTTTGCAATGATTCATTGAAGGTACGACCAATGGCCATCACCTCACCCACCGACTTCATCTGGGTACTCAAACGGTCTTTGCTGTGGTTGAATTTTTCAAAGGCAAAACGTGGAATCTTGGTCACAACATAGTCAATAGATGGTTCAAATGAGGCCGGTGTTGCACCGCCTGTGATTTCATTTTGTAGTTCATCTAATGTGTATCCAATGGCCAGCTTGGCGGCCACTTTGGCAATGGGGAAACCTGTTGCCTTAGAGGCCAAAGCAGATGAACGAGACACCCTTGGGTTCATTTCAATCACAATCAATCGACCATCGTCAGGGTTCACTGAAAACTGGACATTTGAACCACCAGTTTCGACACCAATTTTACGCAACACCGCCAAAGAGGCATCGCGCATCACTTGGTATTCTTTGTCTGTCAAAGTTTGAGCAGGTGCCACGGTGATTGAATCACCAGTGTGAACACCCATGGGGTCTAAATTTTCAATCGAACAAATAATGATGCAGTTATCGGCCTTGTCTCGCACCACTTCCATTTCATATTCTTTCCAACCCAATAAAGATTCTTCTAACAACACTTCGGTGGTGGGCGACAGTTTCAAACCTTCTGCCGTAATCGTTTCAAACTCTTCTAAGTTGTATGCAATACCACCACCGGTTCCACCCATGGTGAACGATGGTCTGATGATCACTGGATAACCGATGTCTTTCTGAGCAATTCTGGCTTCATCCATATCGTGAACGATGAATGACTTGGCACATTCCAATCCAATGTCTTCCATGGCAACACGGAACTGTTCACGGTCCTCAGCCATGTCAATGGCTTCCCGTGAGGCACCGATCATTTCCACGCCATATTTTTCTAATACACCTTGGCTGACCAAATCCAATGAACAGTTCAATGCTGTTTGGCCTCCCATGGTTGGCAACAAAGCATCTGGTTTTTCGCGCTCAATGATTTTAGCAACCGTCTGCCATGTGATGGGTTGGATATAAATCTTATCCGCTGTTTCTGGATCGGTCATGATGGTCGCGGGATTGGAATTCACCAAAATCACGCGATAGCCTTCATCAGTTAATGCTTTACAAGCTTGGGTACCTGAATAGTCAAATTCACAGGCTTGCCCTATCACAATCGGGCCTGCACCCAATACCAAAATGCTTTTGATGTCTGTACGTTTTCCCATGATTTACCCTTTCGCCTGTTGCATGTTTTGAATGAATGGAATGAATAATTTCTTCGCCTCGTGTGGCCCTGGACTGGCCTCTGGATGACCTTGAAAACCGTAAGCTGGTTTGTCGGTTCTTCTGATGCCTTGTACCGAACCATCAAACAAGGAACGGTGCGTGACTTCCACATGATCTGGCAATGCCGCTTCATCCACAGCATAGTTATGGTTCTGGCTGGTGATCATCACTGTTTTATTAGCACAGTCTTCCACGGGGTGGTTGGCACCATGATGACCAAATTTCATCTTCATGGTGGGTAAATCAGAAGCCAGTGCCATGATTTGATGCCCCAAACATATACCAAACAAAGGCAGGCCCACATCTAAGAACTCACGACAAGCCGCAATCGCATAATCACAGGCCGCAGGGTCGCCTGGGCCATTGGATAAAAACACGCCGTCTGGGTTCATGTCCAACACCTCTTTCGCTGGTGTGTTGGCTGGCACCACAGTCAAGCGGCAACCCAAATCCTTTAAAATTCTCAAAATATTTTGCTTGATGCCGAAATCATAACAAACCACATGAAAATCATTGTGTTCTGGGTTGCTGTGTTGATTAAGCGACAAGTCAAAAGTGCCTTGTGTCCATTCGCTGCGTTCTGTGCAAGTCACCACTTTGGCCAAATCTTGACCACTGGTACCAGCATGCTGTTGCGCTTTGGCAATCGCCAAATCAACATCTATGGTCCCTGAAATGTCATCAGCCACCACCAAACAAGCATTCATGGAACCGGCCACTCTTAATTTTTGTGTCAGTTCACGGGTATCGACACCAGAAATCGCCACCACTTTGTTTCGAACCAAATAATCACCCAATGATTCTTCGTTGCGCCAATTACTGGCTTGTTCTGAAAAACTGCGCACAATCAATCCTTTGGCATGAACACTTGTAGACTCATCGTCGGCAGCATTGGTTCCGGTGTTCCCAATGTGCGGGTAAGTTAAGGTCACCATTTGACCGGCATAAGACGGGTCAGATAAAATTTCTTGATAGCCTGTCAATGCGGTATTGAAAACCACCTCACCAACAGATTCTCCTTGATAGCCAACTGAAGTACCGTAAAAAACAGAACCATCTTCCAAAGCCAAAAGTGCTTTGGGTTGGTCGCTTGAAGGGAATAAAAACTGATTTAAATGTGTCACTGTCTCAACTCTTTAAAGGCGTAAAAAAAGCAGGCAGCCGCCTACTTATTACTGGGTTCGAATTGAAAGCGAATTTTAAACGAATTACCCACAAAACGCCAAGTATTTTGAAGCAATCAAGGTGAATATCTGTATATTTTCAATCACAATCAAAACTTTGTAAATAAAAGTTTATTTTTTGACCGCTTCATTGCGCACATCGTATAATCCCAATATGACTACCCATTTGGCCATTTTTCATCCCAACCAAGCTGGCATCTTGAGTGCCGCATTGCATTTAGCCGCCGACTGCGTGATTTTATTGCATCGAGCAGAAGATGATGTGTCAGGCATCAAGTCTGTGCTGCAATCAAGGGGAGTTAAATGCACAGCCGAAGCCATGAGTTTTGACACCCAATCCTTTCGCACCCGACTGGATACATTGTTTGCCGATCACACTGACCCGGTTTCTTTCAATGCTTCCAACAGCTACCACAAATGGGTGATGCTGTGTTTTGAACACTTTATTTACCACGATTGGCCCATTTTTATGGTGGATAAATTCACCAACCAATTGACCTGGCTGCACCGAGAATCAAGCAACCAAGATGAAGACATCTCCTGCCACCTCAAAATTCACGAATACCTCAAAACCTTCAACACCCATGTGCTCAACCAAGGTAAAAAAGAACCTGAACCCTACCAATCTAGGGCATTGACCCAATGGATTATCGATCACATAGGCAGCCATGACAAACAAATCACCAAACTGAATTACATGGCCATGATGGCCAATAAGCAACACCAGTACACAATGCGCCATGAAGAGTTTAAGAACCCAGAATTACAAGAATTGCTGGATCATTTTGCTCAAGTCCACATGCTGTCCATCAAAGGAAAAAAAATATCATTCATCAGTGACAAAAAAAGATTTTACTGCAATGGCGGCTGGTTAGAAAACCATGTGTTTGCTCTGATGTATGGCATGCGACAGAAAAGGCCTCAAATGGTGGACGTAGCCAAAGGCATGGAAATCGTCAGACACCAAGGCAAGGTCAAAAATGAAATCGATGTCATCGCCATGGCCAACAACCGTTTGCACATCATCGAATGCAAAACCAAAAAATTCGGCAACTCAGACCGTTCCACCCAAGCCGCCAACTCTGTGATTTACCGTTTGGACACATTGAAACAACTCACCGGCGGCTTATCAGGCCGGGCCATGCTGATCAGCTACCAAGCCATCAACAAACACAGCTACCAGCGCGCTCAAGACCTCGGCATTTATATCTGTGCCCACACCCAGCTCAAACAATTAGAACAACATATTTACCGATTTATTGACCAATCCCATTGAACCTCTGGCGGCAACTGGTGGTCTTATCTGAATGAATGCAAAAACAGTACTTATTTTTATGACAGCAGCAGTGATGTATTTTGCGATCAGGTGGGTGCCCATGTCTTCTTGGCTGAACCCTGCAGTGACACAGCTACAATGTCAAATCAAACAGCAGCTACTTCACAGCAATTTTCAACGAAAGAAGGACTCTTTAATGATGGCCTGTCAAAGTTGTCAATGCAGCATCAACAGCTGCCCTGATAACAAGGACGTCAATCAAGCCTCCAAAACGATTTAAAAGCTGTTCTATCACTTTGATTTTTAACTTGAATCAGTTAACATGCCCACATGCGCTTAACACAATGGAACATTTTTTTGATACTTTGCACTTTGGTGATCAACCAAAGCCTTGCGGCCATGCCGCAACAGTGCCAGAACAAAAATCATTCCCCAAGCACAGCACAAGCAACCATGAATCATGCTGGCATGAATCACAGCCATATAGGTCATGAATTGATGGCTGACGCTTCACATCAAACCACCTCTGACCTCAATATGACATGTTGTGATGATTGTCAATGTGATGTGAATACTTGTCAAAATTCAATTTATGACATCAACAACAACTCGATGTTGGTTTTTGATGGCCACCATACCAATTGGATAAATCAACCCACATGGTTACTTAAAAAACACAACGAAACCCTGCTTAAACCACCCACCATTTCCTGATTGACAGCACCATTGCGCCCTGAATTTGGGCACACCATCAACAATCAGGATTACCATGTATAAAACCACATTATTTATTGCCTGCTTATTGTGCAATCAATATGCATCAGCAACAACTTTAAGTTATCAACAGGCCATTAAGCAGGCCTTAAACAACGACAAGCAGTCACAAGCTTTGGCTGTTCAGCAACAAGCTTGGCAGCAAGGTGCAAACGCGGTGGCCTTCTTACCCAAGCCACAAATCAGTTTGGGTTTGATGAATGCCAGTGCGGATGGCTTAGACCTTAACCAACAAGCCATGACCCAACAACAGTTGAAGTACAGTCAAAAGCTGCCTCAATCTGGAGCCCAGGTCTTGAAAAAGAGCCAAGCCACTTTAAAACAACAAACCAAACAACTGGAATGGCAAGAAAGGCAGGCTTGGCTGACATACCAAGTGGGTTTGTTGTGGCTAGATGCTCACAAGCAGCAAAGCTTATTGGCCTTATACAAACAGCAACAACAATTATTTGAACAAACAGCTGAAGTGGTCTTAGCCCAATACCAATCTGGTCAGCCAAACACCCAACAAGCCGATGTATTAGAAGCACAGCTCGCGGTGAGCATAGCACAACAAAAAATCATAGAAGCAAAGCAAAAGCAACAACATGCCCTGCTCGGCTTAAACGCCTGGCTTCCTCAAACTTTTGAGCAAGTCTCAGGCCCACTGCCACAATTTGAAAAACAGCAAAAGAGCAACATACGCAAGCACCCTAAAATCATGGCTTTACAAGCACAAATTGAACAAGCGGAACTGACCACTGAGATCAAACAATTAAGCAAAAAACCTCAATGGGGACTCAGTGCCGCTTATGGTCACCGCAAACGCGATGAAATGGGACAGCCACGCGAAGATTTGATCAGCTTGGCCGTTAGCTTTGACCTGCCCTGGATAAACAAAAAACACCAAGATGCTGGTGTTTCTCAAGCGGCACTGGAAGCGGATGCCGCAGTGCATAACTGGCAGCAGGCCATCAGCAACATGCAAGCCGAATTGGCTGCCACTTCACAACTGGCCACATTGTCCGAAACTTTATACCAAAACCACCAAAACAGGTTGGTTGCTCAAAGTGAGCTGATGGCCTCGGCACAGCTAAAAGCATACCAAAGTGGCACCAGCAGCTTGAACGAATTATTGAATGCGCAACAAACAACATTGGCACTGAAATCCCAAGCGATTAAATACCTGCATCAATGGAAAGCACACCTTATGAAAATACAATATTTACAAAGCCAAACCAATACAGCAAAGCCACGCTCAGGAGAACAACCATGAAGATGATCACCACACTTTTGATAGGTATCGCGCTTGGCATCTTGGGTTTGCAATTCTTTGGCAAAGCCCCAAGCACCACGACTCCACAAAGCGAAGAACCCAAACCTTTGTATTGGGTGGCTCCGATGGACGACAATTATCGCCGTGATGGACCTGGCCTATCTCCCATGGGCATGGAGCTTGTGCCTGTGTATGCCAGTGATCCAAAAGGCCCAGACGCAGGGCCTGGCACCATCAGCATCAGTCCCCAAATCGAAAATCAATTGGCCGTCAAAACCTCACAAGTCTTCTACGGCCCATTGAGTCATGACGCGATCAGTCAAGGCACCTTGCGCTATGCCGACACGGCCACCCACCACATCCACGCCAAAACCACTGCTTGGTTGCGTGATGTGCGCGTCAAGAGTCATGGTGACAAGATTGAAAAAGGACAGCTTTTATACCGCTTGTATGCACCTGATTGGGTCAATGCACAACAAGAACTGTTGATGGCCATTAAGCTAGAAAACCGTGAGTTGACACAAGCTGCAGAACAGCGCCTGAAAGCACTCCAATTTCCTATGGAAGCAATAGATCAAATTAAAAAAGAAAAACATGTTATTGAAAGTATTCCTTTTTATGCAGAACAATCTGGTTTTGTCACAGAACTCAATGCGCAATCAGGACATATAGCCAAACCCAATGAAACTTTGATGGTGATTACAGACATGAGCGCTATGTGGTTGGATGTGACATGGTTTTCTCAAGACGCTGCTGCATTACATCTTGGCACAAAGGTCTCTGCCTCTACTGATTTCTTTCCCACAAAAAAATGGACAGGTGAAATTGAACACATATACCCTAAAACAGATGCCCAAAATCGCAGTATCATGAGTCGAATCACCTTAGACAACACAACAGGCCTATTGAAAGCCGGTATGTCTATGACGGTTCAATTAACATCAGAACACAAAGGGCAACGCAATGTGCTCTTGGTTCCACGAGCAGCGGTGATACAAACGGCACAACAAAATCGTGTGGTGATTTCATTGGGTCATGGTGCTTATAAATCCATAGCGGTCCAGCTGGGTCAGCAAAACGACCGCTTTTATGAGGTACGCTCTGGGTTAAAGGCTGGCGACCAAGTGGTGACATCGGCTCAATTCTTGTTGGACTCAGAATCCAGCAAATCATCAGATTTTATGCGCATGGAAGGCGCTCAGTGGCCATGGGCAGAAGTGAATGGCATCATCCAGTCCATAGACTTACTTAATCGTGAACTGACCATCAAGCGAGAAGCCATTGTTAAATGGAATAGACCATCAGCCACTGTCAGCTTTGTCGCAGAAAACAACATTGACCTCACCGAGCTGTCCGCTGCGACTGAAGTCAAATTTCAATTTGAAATCAGGGATGGTGATTTCTTTATCACCAGACTGGAGGTCATAAACCATGATTAAAGCGCTGATTCATTGGTCGATCAAACAACGTGGTTTGGTGCTTTTGGCAGCAGTTTTTGTGGTGACTTGGGGCATTTATGCCTTACGTCACACACCTGTTGATGCGATTCCTGATTTGTCCGAAGTCCAAGTGATAGTGAAAACCAGCTACCCAGGGCAGGCACCGCAAGTGGTTGAAGACCAGGTCACCTACCCTTTGACCAGTGCTTTACTTGCCGTGCCCAAAGCCAAAACCGTGCGTGGCTTTTCATTTTTTGGAGACTCATACATCTATGTTATCTTTGATGAAGGGACAGATTTGTATTGGGCGCGTTCTCGCGTTCAAGAATATTTAGGCCAAGTGGCGGCCAAGCTGCCAGCCACTGCCAGTAGCCAACTGGGACCTGATGCCACCGGTGTTGGTTGGGTGTATATGTATGCCCTTCAAGACAAAACTGGGCAGCATGATTTGAGTCAATTGCGCAGCATTCAAGATTGGTTTTTAAAATTTGAATTACAGACGGTGCCCGGTGTTTCTGAAATTGCCACCGTCGGCGGCATGGTCAAACAATACCAAGTCATCATCGACCCAGAAAAAATCAGTGCCTACCAAATACCATTGCCTGCCATTCAAAACGCCATCCAATTAAGCAACCAAGAAGTGGGCGCTTCGGTGATAGAAATGGCGGAAGCCGAATACATGATCCGTGCCACTGGCTACATCAGCAACACAGCTGATTTGGCCAACATCCCGCTTGGCATCAATCAAGACAACATCCCATTGCTGCTGAAAGATGTGGCAGAAATCAGATTGGGGCCACAAATGCGCCGTGGCATCGCTGAATTGAACGGACAAGGTGAAACCGTTGGCGGTATTGTTGTGATGCGATCAAGTGAAAATGCACAGCGAACCATCGCAGCCATCAAAGAAAAACTGCAACAATTAAAAAGCAGCTTACCGGCCGGTGTTGAAGTGGTGACCGTTTATGATCGCAGTGAATTGATTGACAACGCCATTGATAATTTGTGGCAGAAACTGGCTGAAGAACTGTTGGTGGTGGGGTTGATTTGTTTGTTGTTTTTATTCCACTTGCGTTCTTCTTTGGTGGCCATGATCAGTTTGCCAGTGGGCATATTGATGGCATTCATCGTCATGAAATACCAAGGATTGAACGCCAACATCATGTCCCTTGGCGGCATAGCCATCGCAATAGGCGCCATGATAGACGGTGCCATTGTGATGATAGAAAACATGCACAAACACATGGAACACACTGAAGTCAATGATAAAAACAGGTGGCAAGTGGTGGCCACAGCAGCATCTGAAGTGGGTCCTGCCTTGTTTTTCAGCTTACTCATCATTACAGTCAGTTTTTTGCCGGTGTTCACCTTAGAGGCACAAGAAGGAAAGTTATTTGCCCCCTTGGCATTCACCAAAACCTATGCCATGGCAGCAGCAGCCGCTTTGGCTGTCACATTGGTGCCCGTTTTGATGGGCTATTTTGTCAAAGGACGCATCAGAAGCGAGCAGCAAAATCCCATCAACCGCGGTTTAACGGCGCTGTATTTGCCCATCTTGAAAAGTGCTTTAAAATGGCCTAAAACCATGGTCTTAGCAGCTTTGATGCTCACAGCTTCTGTGATTTGGCCTTTGCAAAGAATGGGTTCAGAATTCATGCCACCATTGGATGAAGGAGATTTGATGTACATGCCGACCACTTATCCTGGCATTTCCATAGGCAAGGCACGAGAAATATTGCAACAAACCGACAAGTTAATCAAAGCCATACCCGAGGTTGCCACGGTTTTTGGAAAAATTGGACGTGCTGAAACCGCCACTGATCCCGCCCCTTTGACCATGATTGAAACCTTTATTCACTTCAAACCCAAATCAGCATGGCGACCCGGTGTGACCACAGCAAGCTTGAAGCAAGAATTGGATCAATTGATACAATTCCCTGGTTTGACCAATGCTTGGGTGATGCCCATCAAAACCCGCATTGACATGTTGGCCACGGGCATCAAAACACCTGTGGGCATCAAAGTGGCAGGCCCTGATTTGACCGTTATTGAAAACATAGGCCAAGAAATTGAAAAATTGATGGCTGATTTTCCAGGAACCGCCTCAGTATATGCTGAACGTGTGGCTGGCGGTCGCTACATCACGGTGGACATCAACCGCATCAAAGCGGCCCATTTCGGATTGAATATTGCTCATATTCAACAATCATTGGCCACAGCCGTGGGAGGACAAAACGTCGCATACAGCACAGAAGGCACCGCGAGGTATCCGATTCAAATGCGTTACCCCCAGACATACAGAAACAGTCCTGAAAAACTCAAACAATTACCCTTAATCACAGACAAGGGACAACGCTTGGTGCTCGCTGATGTGGCCGACATCAGCATCACATCAGGACCGGCTGGCATCAAAAGTGAGAATGCCAGACCCAATGGTTGGGTTTTTATAGATATTGATGGCGTTGATGTCGGCAGCTTTGTGTCTGATGCCCAAACTTATATTCAGAAAGAATTGGACTTGCCTGCTGGCTATGCCTTGCAATGGGCTGGCCAATTTGAATACATGACGCGCGCCAAAGCCAAATTACAGTTGGTGGTCCCTTTGACACTGGTCATTATAGCTTTTTTACTCTACATGAATTTCAAAAGCTTCAGGGAAGTGCTGTTGATCATGACCACCCTGCCCTTGGCCTTGGTGGGCAGCGTCTGGCTGTTATATGCCTTGGATTATCATTTTTCAGTGGCTATAGCTGTGGGCATGATAGCATTGGCGGGGGTGGCTGTGGAAACAGCCGTGATCATGTTGGTGTATTTAAAACAAGCATTCCAGCATGCACAACAACAAGGGCCAATGGACCAAAACGATTTGTTCAATGCGGTTATACAAGGTGCTGGTATGAGATTGCGGCCTGTATTGATGACAGCAGCGGCCACCACCATCGGCTTGCTGCCTGTGATGTGGGGCGATGGCACAGGTTCAGAAGTGATGCGCCGTTTGGCAGCACCCATGGTCGGTGGCATGATCAGCGCTGTGATTTTAACCTTGTTGTTATTGCCAGTGATATTTTACCTCTGGCACAGCCGCTTGATTGGCTCTAAAATAGCTGCTTTTGAAAACGAGTAAATGGCATGAATTTTCGCAGTGACAACGAAGCACCGGTCAATGACCAGATCATGCAAGCTTTGGTTGAAGCCAACCAAGGATTTGAAGAATCTTATGGATATGACCGCTTTTCTGTCCAATTCAAATCACAATGTGAAGCTTTGTTTGAATGCTGGGTTGAAGCACTGCCTTTAACCACAGGTACCGCGGCGAATTCAATTGCCATGGCTTTGGCCTGCCCTCCTTATGGCGCGATTTATTGTCATGAAGGGGCGCACATCAATGCCGATGAATGTGGTGCACCAGAAATGTTCACGGGTGGTGCCAAGTTGATTCCCATCCAAGGAGATCACGGCAAAATTTGCATCCATGCTTTAACTGAAAAATTAGCCCATTCTGGTGTCCACGGCGAACATGAAGTGATGCCTGCAGTGATCAGCTTGACACAATGCACAGAAGCTGGCACGGTGTATTCACTTGAAGAACTGAAAGCCTTAAAAGCACTCAAAGAGCAGTATGGATTGGCTTTGCATATGGATGGAGCACGATTTGCTAATGCCTTGGTGTCATTGGGTTGCAGCCCTGCTGAATTGACCTGGCAAACTGGTGTTGACATGTTGTCCTTTGGCGCAACAAAAAACGGCGCCATGATGGCCGAATCATTGTTGCTTTTCAATCCTAAATATAAAAACCAAATCCTCAGACAGCGTAAAAGATCTGGCCATTTAATCAGTAAAATGCGCTACGTTTCATCGCAACTGTGTGCCTATTTGACTGGAGGTTTGTGGTTATCACTGGCGCAACATGCCAATCAACAAGCACAAACATTTTTTCAAGCTTGTCAAAATCAGGTTGAGTTTATCCATCCAGTTGAAGCCAATGAAGTCTTTTGTCGATTGTCCGTTGATAAAATTGCGGCACTGAAACAAGAAGGATTTGAGTTTCATGTGTGGCCAGGCAGTCAAGACATCATTCGTTTGGTGTTCTCACACGCCACCACTGCTGATTCAGTTAAGCAATTAATTCAAGCCATTAAGGAATGATCACATGGCCACTTCTGCGGCCACCACCTCTTTGAACACTTCATAAGGCGCGGGTTTATTGAAATAGTAGCCTTGCGCCTCATCACAACCCAACCGGCTCAAGATGTTCAATTGATCCTGGCTTTCTATACCTTCGGCCACCACTTTGACTTTGAGGTTTCTTCCCATACTGATGATGGCATTGATCAACTCATAATCATCTTTTTGAATGGCGATGTCTTTGACAAAAGATTTGTCAATTTTGATCACGTCCACTGGAAAGTTTTTCAAATATGACAAGGACGAGTACCCGGTTCCAAAATCATCAATGGCTATGCTGATGCCATGACTTTTCACTTGGTTTAGAATGTTTTTACTGTATCCCAAATCACTGATTAAAGTTTGTTCTGTTAATTCCAGCTCAAAGTGACTCTTTGGGAACCCTTTTTTATTTAACATATGTATCAAGTCTTCAACAAAATTAGGACTTTCTAGCTGTTTGGCAGATATATTATAGGAAAGTTTTAAATCTGGATTATAAGTCAACAACTGGTTAAACCGATCCAAGGCACTTTCTAGCACTTGCCAGCCCACACTGACAATCAACCCTGTGTCCTCCAATATTTGTAAAAACACTTTGGGCGTTAATAATGAACCGTCTTTTTGTGACCAACGAATCAAGGCTTCAGCACCCCAAAATTTACCTGTTTTCACATCTACCCGAGCTTGATAGACCAATTCAAATTCATTCTTTTTGATGCCATTTTTAATTTTATTCAATAGCACCAAGCGATCTTGTGAAGACTTGGCCAAATCAACATCATAAATTTTATAGTTATGACGACCATGGCCTTTGATATAACGCAAAGCTGTATCCGCATGTGTGATCAGCTCTGTGGTGGTATCACAATGTTGTGGGTAATGTGCCACACCGATACTTCCATTTATTTTGATCAAATCTTCATCGAAATAAAAGGGTTGATCAATGGCTTGAAGCACTTGCTTGAGTTTGCTTTTGATTTCATGTTCACTTTGTAATCCATCCACAATTATGACAAATTCATCGCCACCTATGCGCGCAACCATTTCGCCGGCTTCTTTGTTTTTTTCAAACCTTCGACTGATTTCCACCAGCAGTTGATCACCTGCACTGTGCCCTAATGTGTCATTAACATCTTTGAAAAAATCCAAGTCCAGATAAAACAACCAAACCGGTGTTTGGCTGCTGATTTTTTTGTCTAATTCCAGCGACATAAGGTATCGGTTGGGCAAATTGGTCAGGGCATCAAAGTGCGCCATGTGTTCCAATTTTTTTTGTATGAATTGTTTCTGCTTGATTTCCATGGCCAACTCCGATGCTTGTTTTCTCGACTTCAAGCGAGAAACCATGGCCCAATAAAACAAAAAAGATATCAGAAATCCAGAAATCACTATCAATTCCGGTAAGAGATTGAGGTAAGTTTGTTTGGTGGCTTCTGTCGGGTAAACTGTAATTAGAATTCCTTCCGGGTCTGAGTCCAAATTAATTTCAAAGTTCTTATTGATTGGATCGATTTGCTCCATCGGGTTGTTGTGATACAACTGCTTAGCATCTACCACCACTTGGGTAAAAAAACCTGAACTTTGTGGTTCAATCAATACCTTGTTAAAAAAATCGTGGGTGTTCACCCGTGCCACCAAAGACCCTTGGGGGTTGGTACCATTACTGATGGTTTTAACCAGATAGACAACAAATTCACCACCCAAACTTTGAACGGGTTCTGACAGTTCTAATAGATTACTGGCTTCCGCTTGATACAATCGTTCTGACAAATCTAATTCATCTTTTAGACTCATGCCTTCAAAAAAAACCGTGCTGTCTCGGTGCTCTAACCATTTAATGGATTGATCTGGATTAACAAACAAAAGTGTGTCAATCCCTTCAATGTCATGAATATAGTTTTTGGCATCTTGACGCCAAGCAAATTCCTCTGGTTCACCATCGACTTCACAACGGTTGGCCATGCGTGTTAAGGCTTCGAATTGATCATTGATGTCGCGGAAAACTTTGGCTTTTATGCTGTTGATGTGGGTTTGAATACTCTTTTCAAGAATGGCTTTTTGGTGATTGATTTGCACAAGCGCAGAGAATATGGCCGCCAAAACAATCAAAAGCGACACAATTTGATAAGAAATTTTTTTCTCTAAAATGGCTTTAATTCAATTTCTCCATACACACCCAATTTAGATTCTAACATCGAAAGACAGGCACATAAAAGCCGCAAATTGTAAATTAACTTCAATTGTAACCATCTGAATGACGCCCTTTTTTATTGAACAATTGATCAAATTGACTAAAAGGCAGTGGCTTGTTCAAATAAAAACCTTGCGCTTGCTGACAACCCTCTTTTTCCAATATAGACAATTGTTTTTGGTTCTCAACACCCTCTGCCACCACCTCCATTTTCAAACTTTTGCCCATGGCAATAATGGCCTTGGCCAGTTCTAACTCGCCTTTGTTTTTGTGAATGTCTTTGATGAAAGATTTATCAATTTTAAGCACATCCACTGGAAAGTTTTTCAAATAAGACAAAGAAGAATAACCGGTACCAAAATCATCCAAAGCAATTTTAACCCCTGCTGAATGTAAAGCATTCAATGTGGCCAAACTTGATTCATAGTTTTGAATCAAAGTTTGTTCAGTTAATTCTACTTCCAACATTTCTGACGGGAACTCATGGGTATCCATCATGGCAAATAAATCATTCAAAAAATCCGGATGCGCAAGCTGCTTGGCCGACACATTAATGGCAAGCATGATGGGAGGGTTACCGCTGAATAGGTGGTGATACTGTGCAAAAGCCATATCAAATGCACTGTTACAAATGCTTACAATCATGCCTGATTCTTCGGCCAAATCCAAAAAAGCATCTGGTGACAGGTAATTGCCACCTTGATTCCAACGAAGCAGTGCTTCTGCACCCACCATGGCACCAGTTTTGATGTCGTGCCTTGGCTGAAAGAACATCTCAAACTGCTGCTCATCCAAGCCTTTATTAAATGCTTGCAACATGGCAGCTTTTTGAACAGAAGTGCTTTCCAAACTTTCATCAAAAATAGTATAAACATCTTTGCCCAAGCTTTTGGCTTGGTTCACCGCTTGCTCAGCACGTGTGACCAATTCGCTAGCGGTCTGGCCATGCTGAGGATAATAGCTGACCCCCATACTGGCGGTGATACGAATGGTTTCATGACCTATTATGATGGGGGTTCTAATAGATTTAAGTACATCTTCAGCATAAATGAACAGTTTTTGTTCAATTAAGTTTTCAGACAAGCATATAACAAATTCATCGCCACCCAAATGCGCAATCATGGCACTGCCTTTCAAAGCATCGTTGATCCGCTGGGGAATTATTTTCAAAACCTCATCAGCCAAACCATGATCATAAATTTCATTGACGCTTTTGAATTCGTCAATATTTAAAAAAAGAACAGCAATTTTTCGACCTTTTAACTCACACTCTTTGATTTTGTTTTCTAAATAAATATTCAAATAAGATCTGTTTGGTAAATGCGTGAGCGCATCATGTTTGGCCATGTGCTCTAATTTTGACTCCACTTCTTGGCGACGTCGAATGGCTTTACGTAACAGTTTCGCATTGGTTTTGGCTTTAATGCGAGAACTCATGGTCACATAAAACAACAATGCGATGAGCAAGCCAGAAATGGCCACGATATATGGTAAGGGGGACTGAAAAAGGGCCAATACCTCTCGTGTGGGGTAAACTGTGAATTCCCAACCGTCATTATCGGCATCTAAATTCATGACAAACGTCTTGGAAGGACCGGCCAGGTCCATGTCACCAATTTCACTGAAAACTTGGTGACCATTGGCCTTCGCATGAAGCAAAAAGCCACGACCATCTCCATCTCCCAACATACCAGTTAAAAAAGTAAAAACATTGATTCTGATGCCAATGAAACCATCAAATTGGCCATTTTTCCAAAT
>JAUIHY010000266.1 GCA_030432115.1 Gammaproteobacteria bacterium
TCCATCAAATTGGTGGCCACCGTCACATCACTTTCGGCCAAAGCCACAGATTCTTCGACCGTGCGCACCGCGTGCCCCACATCCAAACCCAAATCCCACAAGTTTTGAATGAATTGTGACAAAGGTGATTGTGCCAGCTCTCCCTGGTACAGGATCAATAAGTCAACATCAGAATGGGGCTGAAGGTCTCCACGGCCATAGCCGCCAACGGCCACCAAAGCCATGTGTTTTTGTTCACCGCATTGCTCACGCCAAAAATGCAAAACGAACTGCTCAACAATCCAGGCACGGGTGCGTACTAAGCGTGAAATGTTTTGCCATTGGTAAAAGTGTTCGTTCAGCTTACTGTCAGCCGCAGCCAACACTTTTTTGAGTTCAAATGCTTGCGCACCTTCTGAGACGGACAGTGACAACACATCAAAATAGTCATCCGCATGATCTGGTGGTGCCAGCAACGCCATGAGTTAACCCATCACAGGGGAAAATTCGGCGATTCGGTCAACACATCATAGCCATCATCTGTCACTGCGATGGTGTGTTCCCATTGTGCAGACAAGCTGCGGTCCTTGGTCACCACGGTCCAGCCATCACCCAATAATTTGGAGTGTCTTTTACCGATATTAATCATCGGCTCGATGGTAAAAGTCATGCCTTTTTCCAAGCGCAAACCTGTTCCTGCTCGGCCATAGTGCAATACTTGGGGATCTTCATGGAAGGTTTGGCCGATGCCATGGCCACAGTATTCATACACCACAGAATATCGGTTTTTATACGCATGGGCTTGAATCGCGGCACCAATGTCTCCCAAGGTCACACCCGGTTTAACCATTTGAATGCCCAATTTGGTGGCTTCATAAGTCACATCAACCAACCGTTTGGCACGCTGTTTGGGCTCACCAACAAAATACATGCGAGAGGTGTCTCCATGCCAACCGTCTTTGATGACCGTGACATCGATGTTCACAATGTCACCTTCTTTGAGGATTTTGTTCTCATCAGGGATGCCGTGACAAATCACATGGTTAACCGAGGTACAAATCGATTTGGGAAAGCCACGGTAATTCAAAGGTGCAGGAATGGCCCCTTGCACCTCTGTGATGTGTTTGTGACAAATGTCATCGAGCATTTGTGTCGAGACACCCGGTTTGACGTACTCGCCAATCAGATCCAATACTTCAGCAGCCAATCGCCCTGCCACGCGCATTTTTTCAATTTGTTCTGGGGTTTTGATGATAACGGCCATGTCTTTGTGGTCTTAAAAAGGTGAAATTTTAACCTAAATTCAATAAACTATCACCTTTAGTCATGCCAATACTGGCCAAACCACATCATGCAATACCCATTCACCCGAAAAAGGCGCCTGCGCAGCAGCCAAGCCATCAGAAACCTGTCAGCTGAAAACCATTTAACAGTCAATGATTTGATTTGGCCCGTGTTTGTTTTGGATGGCTTCAATCGCACTGAGGATATCACCGCCATGCCAGGGGTTAAGCGCATGAGTGTGGATGTGCTTTTGGACCGGCTCAAACCACTCCATGAAAAGGGGTTGAATGCCATCGCTTTGTTTCCTGTTATCGAAGCCAAACACAAGACCGATGATGCCGCTGAGGCTTGGAATCCTGAAGGCTTGGTTCAACGCAGTGTCAAAACCATCAAATCAGCACTGCCAGACCTGATGGTCATCACCGATGTCGCCTTAGATCCCTACACTTCGCACGGCCAAGATGGCATCATCAATGAACAAGGTGAAATTCTTAACGACGTGACCATCAAAGCCCTGGTGATGCAAGCAAAATCCCATGCCCAAGCGGGTGCAGACGTGGTCGCACCTTCGGACATGATGGATGGCCGTGTCGGCGAAATTCGCCATGCTTTGGAACAATGCAAATGCCACAACACCGCCATTTTGTCCTATGCCGCCAAATACGCTTCAAATTTTTACGGCCCATTTCGAGACGCCGTGGGTTCAGCGGGCAACCTCGGTAAAAGCTCAAAAGAAAGCTACCAAATGAACCCCGCCAATGCCTTAGAAGCCATTGACGAAATTGCCATGGACATTGCCGAAGGCGCCGATATGATCATGGTCAAACCCGGCATGCCCTACCTCGACATCATTGCCATGGCCAAGTCACAATTCAATGTACCTGTCTGTGCCTACCATGTATCGGGCGAATACGCGATGTTACAAAGCGCCATAGACAACGGCTATTTGGCAGAACAACCCGCTGTGTTGGAAGCCTTAATTTGTTTCAAGCGTGCTGGCACCGATGCCATTTTGACCTATTATGCTGATCGAGTGACTGAATGGCTGAACCCATAAAATCGGATCGATACAAGCTGGCTTTGTTTGGCCAACCGGTCAAGCACAGCCAATCACCGATGATTCATCAAGGCTTTGCTGCGCAATTTGGTTTGAACATTGATTACCAATTGATAGAGTCCAGCACCGAAGACTTACATAACAAAGTGAAACAGTTCTTTGCTGATGGCGGACATGGCGCCAACATCACCGTACCACACAAACAAAACATCATGCCCTTGTTGGATGGCATCACCGATCGAGCCCAACAGGCCGGTGCAGTGAACACACTGTTTAAAAAAGGTAATGAGCTGTGGGGTGATAACACCGACGGCGATGGCTTGGTGATGGATTTATTATCCAAAAATATCAAACTGGATGAAACTGAGGTTTTGATCATTGGTGCAGGTGGCGCAACACAAGGTATTATTCCCGCCTTGCTCAATAAAAACATCGCCCACATTGACATCCAAAACAGAAGCACAGAAAAAGCCGAACAACTGGCAAAGCAATTTGACCGTTGTACAGCTTATAACGAAAAAAACCAAGGCTACGACCTGATCATCCACGCCAC
>JAUIHY010000267.1 GCA_030432115.1 Gammaproteobacteria bacterium
CGGTAGGATAAAATCGTTGAGGGCAATTCATAATCCGCTGACAAATCTTGTAGCACATCTTCAGCTGTCGATGGCTGGCCACCCGGTGTTTTTTTCAAAACCGGCAAACCCTGCTCTTCGAATAAGATTTCTTGTAATTGTTTCGGTGAACCGAGGTTGAATTCTTTGCCTGCCAATTCATAGGCTTTGCTTTGCAGTTCGGCCATGTTTTCGGCCAAATGCACACTCTGTTTTTTCAGCTCATTGGCATCCAGCAACACGCCTGTCTGCTCCATTGAAGCGAGCACTTGTACCAACGGCATTTCAATGTCTTTGAAGACTTGGGCTTGCGGTTCTTTTTCTAACTGTTCCCAAAGCGCTAAATGCAATCGTAAGGTGATGTCCGCATCCTCTGCTGCATAATGGGTCGCCACATCTATAGCGACATCAGCAAAAGGAATTTGTTTTGCCCCTTTGCCGCAGATTTCTTCGTATTTGGTGGTTTTTTCGTCCAGATAAAAACTGGCCAATGAGTCCATGTCATGGCGAGAAGCCGACGCATTGAGGACATAAGATTCCAGCATGGTGTCGAAAGTTAGGTTGTCGACATCAATGCCATAATTAGATAGCACGTTCATGTCGTATTTAAAATGTTGTCCGACCAGGGTCACTCCTTTTAATACTGGAATCACGGCATCAAGCACCTCTTGTAGCGGCAATTGTTTGGCCCCTTCTGTGAACATCGGATTATGATCAACGGGCACATAGGCCGCTTTTTCCGCCGCATAAGCAAAAGACATGCCAATGATGTTCGCACCTATTGGATTCAATGAATCGGTTTCTAGATCAAAGGCCACAATGCCTGCTTTTTTAATTTCAGACAGCCATTCGTTCAAAGTGTCCATGTCTTGGATACAAACGTATTCAACGGCTTTTTTAGGTTCAACTGGCGCATCTGCTTCAGTGGCTTCAAACTCAGCAAAGCGTTTCATGTCATATTCTTTGCCAATTTTGTTTAAAGCCGGTGCATCTTTTGCTGCGATGGCAAAATCTCCGACTTGATAATCGATATCACAGTCTTCTTTGATGATCACTAATTCACGAGACAGTTTCAATTGATCAATGCCTTCACGCAGGTATTCGCCCACTTTCCCTTTGAAGTCATCGGCATGTTCAATGATGTTATCTACGGTCTTATATTCCTGCAGCCATTTGACAGCGGTTTTGGGACCCACTTTTTGCACCCCAGGAATGTTATCTGAGGTGTCACCGACCAAAGCCAAATAATCGATGATTTGATCTGCAGTGACGCCGAATTTATCCACCACACCTTGTTTGTCCATCACCACATTGGTCATGGTGTTAACCAAAGTTACATGATCTGAGACCAATTGTGCCAAATCTTTGTCGCCCGTTGAGACTAAGGTTTCTATACCCAAGGCCTCTGCTTTTTTTGCTAAAGTACCAATCACATCATCGGCTTCTACGTGAGGAATTTCGAGTATGGGTAGCCCCATTGCCTTAACCAGAGCTTTGGTCGGTTCCAGTTGCATCCGCAATTCATCGGGCATAGAAGGTCGTGTGGCCTTGTACTCTTCATACATATCATGACGAAATGTTTTACCCTTGGCATCAAAAACCACCACCATATATTCCGGGTGGTATTCATCAATCATGCGTTGCAACATATTAGTCACACCGTACATCACGCCTGTTGGGTGGCCGCTTTTGCTCGCCAACCGTTTTAAGTTAGGTTGAAAGAATGCACGGTATAAATATGATGAGCCATCAACGAGGTATAAGGTTTTATTGGTCATGATAATTATTGTCAATGAAATTGCACCATTGTAAACGCAAATTCAGGTTTTCATAAGCTGATCATGATTTCTAACGAAAGTCTTTGCATGAGGCATTTTTTACATGACTTATTAAGCTTTATTTTGTAACATAATTTAACTTTAATCCAACACAACGAGGGGAATATAAATGAACCACCGCAAAACACTATTAATTGCCGCTTTGGCCACTGCTTGTTTCAGCACGGCTTCTGCCAACTCAGAAGTCACCGCTTTTAATAACCAAGTAGAATTTTCTGGACTTAATCCATCAAAGGGTTACCAAATAGAGATCAAACTCCCCAATGGTTCATTAAAAACCATGCCATTTCATTCAGCAGAGACCTTGTCCATTACTGCCAGTGACTTGGGAATGAAAACATTGGCAGATGGCCAATACAAATTTCAAATCAGACCACTTGAATCAAGCAAATCTGATCGCAGCACACACTCAGACAGTAAAAATATCACATCCGAATCAAAACCCGATATAAACAGCGGAGTATTCACAATCAAAAACGGCCAAACCATCACCGACCAAGATGAAGAAACACGAGACCAACAAATTTTAGACGACCTCATTGTTGATGGCTCTGCCTGCATTGGCCAAGATTGCGTTAATGGTGAATCTTTCGGCTTTGATACTTTGCGCTTGAAAGAAAACAACCTGCGCATCAAATTTCAAGACACCAGTAACTCAGCCAGCTTTCCCAGCAATGATTGGCAATTAACAGCCAATGATTCCAGCAATGGCGGTGCTAACAAATTTTCCATCGATGACATAGATGGCGGGAAAACACCATTTACAATTGAAGCGGGTGCTCCATCACATTCTTTATTTGTAGATGACGGGGGCAGAATTGGATTTGGTACATCAACACCCGTGGTAGAAAACCACATTGTTGACGGTGACACCCCAACCGTCCGCCTAGAGCAAAACGGCTCCAACGGTTGGACACCCCAAACCTGGGATGTGGCAGGAAACGAAACCAACTTCTTCGTTCGCGATGTCACTAATGGAAGCAAATTGCCTTTCAGAATCAGACC